>NZ_LHQS01000001.1:0-353303 GCF_004102725.1 Methanoculleus taiwanensis
AGGGTTGCGTCCTGCGCACCCTCGCATGCGGCAACGAAACCAACCGCCCCTGACTGCATTCCCGCCGTGCTGCACGAATCACGGAGATTCGTCGGCACAACGAGAACTTGTGCAGGAAACTATGTTGGCTTTTCCAGCATATAAACCTTGTTCCCGCATCAGATCCGAGCACACCGGGCTCGCACCCTCATAGTTGCGCACCTGGCGGCACACCGGACAGACCACCCCGAAGGGCTGCACGACCGGGCGCCATACCAACGCAGCCTCCATATGTTATCACTAACAGGACTTAAACCTTCCGCCTGATGGCAGATCAGACGCTGCCGGCGCTGATATGCCCCGGTGGAGGATTAAGGCGCCCCATAGCCTCAAAACAGCAATGAGCGCCGGTATACGCTTCTGATTCGACCGGAACAACCGGTATCCAGGAACAATACATCACCTCACCACGATGAGGCAATGCACGCAGAATCTCCACAACCCAGGCAAGGCATATATACTCCGAACAGGATGGATACCCCTTCCAGGGCTCCGTTCACGCAGCAACCCCTGCAAAAATGTTCCGGAGTACGGCGCAGGGGACACTTTTCCCCATACAGGGACACACCCCTGTGCGCGCAGATGGATGCAAAAAGTCCCGGTATCCTGCCGCAGGAGAGACGGAGAGGT
This sequence comes from Methanoculleus taiwanensis, assembly GCF_004102725.1. Classification (NCBI taxonomy): domain Archaea; kingdom Methanobacteriati; phylum Methanobacteriota; class Methanomicrobia; order Methanomicrobiales; family Methanomicrobiaceae; genus Methanoculleus; species Methanoculleus taiwanensis. The sequence continues at coordinate 670 of NZ_LHQS01000001.1, forward strand.
CGCGATGCCCGCATCCAGACGGCATCCCCGGAACCGTCACGCACAGAACGCGCACAGCGATCGATCGAAAAACCCGGATTTCACCCTCCGCACGACCGGGGGCGCGCACGATGCCGGAGAGCGAACCCCCCATACGACGGCGATACGGGGGAGGTGCGCACCCCCGCACGGGTCACCGGAGAGACCCGTCCCCCCGGTCACCCTTCCTTTGTCCACCAGACCGCCGCGGTCGGCCGGACCGACCGTTCGACGTACCTGCCCGAAGCGTCCCTGCGGAGCACCCGGGTGAAGTACTCGACGACCGGCGAAGGGTCTTCCAGGTCGGGGCTATGCATCGTCACCCAGTTCTGGACGGCCTCGTCGACCGAGTCGTAGACCGCATCCCAGGCGGCATGGTAGATCCGGACGTTCGGGTAAATCCCGGCGTCGTGGAGGATGTTGACGGGATAGATATAGTCCGGATACCCCTTCTGCAGGGAGACCTCTTCCCCGAAGACCGCCCGGTACAGCACCATCTCGTCACGGCTCCGCCACTCCCCCGCATGCCAGAAGAGGTAGACCGAACGGGTAGCGGCGGCGTCGAGTTTCCCGAGAGCGGCGGCGAGATCGTAGAACCCGAGCGAGAACGCCGCGATAACCACATCGTGCGGTTCGATATCCCGGCCTACCACGGTATCCTCGAAGCGCATCCGGACGCAGGAGTAGTTGGTGCGCTTCGCCGCCGCCATCCGCTCTTCAAGGAGAGCGAGCATCCCACCCGACGGGTCGAGTGCGGTCACGTGCGCGGCGGTATGCGCGATCGGGACAGCAAGCCTCCCCGTCCCCGCCCCCACGTCAAGCACGGTGTCGCCCGCCGCGAGATCGATGAACCTGAGTTCCTGCTCCGTCGCGTCCTTTTCGTCGCGGGTGGCGCGGTGGTAGGCGGCGGCGCGTTTATCCCAGACGGCGGCGGGGTCGCGGTCTTTCTCGGCCCGCCCCGGCGAACTTGCGTGGATCGCTTTCCAGAGCTCGTTCCAGTCGATAATCCGGTGCATGTACCTCTCCTCTCCCCGAAGAAGGATAAGCGCTTGCAAACGGGATGCCCGACAGCCTCTACCCGGGCAGCTGCTTCGTCAGGTGTATCGTCATCGTCGAGTCGAGCAGGCCGTCGATCCGCTCTACGTACTCAAGGGTCATCGCACCGGGACGCACCACACGGATGGTAAAATCTTCCCGAAACGGCTTACCGCCCTTCAGTCCGTCATACCTCCCGTGCAGGGTTGTTTCATCGGACCAGCAGGCGGTATGATCGTGCGTCTCCGCCATATTGGTGAGGCTGTAGATATGCAGCGTACCGGTCTCGGTGTCGATGCCGAAGAGGCTGTCGAGCGCGTAGTCGCCGAACCCCTCGATGACCGACTCCATCGATACCCGCACTCCCCATCCTCCCGCGGCCGTGACAAAACGCCACCGTCCGGCGACCTTCATCGTATCGCCGCCAGCCTTCAGCACTCCTTCACCGTGCCAGTCACCAAGAAAGACCCACAGCCGCTCAATCTCTGCCGGAATTGGATACAGTTCACGTATTGTCGGCATTTGATCTCCCCCATTCTCCCTTCGTGACCCTTCTGCACTATTAAGTCATGGATACCATACCGGAGAACGAACAGGAGGATTCCGATCAGGGAAACAGGCCGGAAGGCGTCATACGAAGACGCGTAACGTATACTTCCGCCCTCTCCGCACCACCCGTGCCAACGATTATATCCCTGGCGATCACCTTCCCCGTCTGAGGGAGGTGCCATGGCAGAAGAACCGGCCGGCCTGATCCGCCTGAAAAAGGCCGATATCGGCCCTGCGACCGAGGTGCTCGCCCGTGCGTTCGAGCGGGACCCCAAAATGGAGTACTTCACGTCCGATACCGGAGATCATCGTGCACTTACACGCCAGATTCTCAGGTTCGAGCTTGCGTACGGGATTCTGTACGGGGAGGTCTACGCACCATCGCCCGCGATGGAGGGCGTGGCTGTCTGGCTCCCCTCGAAGAAGGCCGAGATCTCGTTCTGGAGGGCGGTCCGTGCCGGTGCGCTCTCCCTTCGCCGGCACGTCGGCGGAGACGTCATGAAACGGATCCTCGCATTCTCGGAGTACATCGACGCGCTCCACCGGGAGCACCTGCCGGACGCGCACTGGTATCTCTTCTTTATCGGGGTGGATCCTGACCACCAGGGAAAGGGGATAGCAAGCCGCCTCATCCGGCCGATGCTCGCACGGTTCGACCGGGAAGGGGTCTCCTGCTACCTCGTCACGCAGAACGAGCAGAACGTGCCCCTGTACGAGCACTACGGCTTTGGCGTGATCAGTCGCAGCACCATTCCCGGGTGCGACGTCGGGCACGTCGAGATGCTCCGCAAGGCGGGGCAGTAACCCGCCTCACTCTTATAGCACCGGAGCGGATCTGAGTATACCTGACCATGCAGCTCATCACCCCGAGTTCCGTGCTCCGCACCTGGACGCCCGGAGACACCGGGTCGCTGGTGCGGCACGCGAACAATCCCCGGATCGCGGCTATGATGCGCGACGGATTCCCGTTCCCCTATACGCCGGCGGATGCACGCCTTTTCATCCGTAAGGCTATGGACACCTCTTCCCGCCTGTTCCTTGCGATCGAGGTCGGCGGCGAGGCGGTGGGTGGCATCGGCATCCAGCCCGGGGACGATATCAGGCACCGGACGGCCGAACTCGGCTACTGGCTCGCCGAACAGTACTGGGGGCGGGGCATCGTCACCGACGCGGTGCGCTCGCTCGTGCCGGTCGCTTTCGAACGGTTCGCTATCGTCCGGCTTGAGGCGGGCATCTTCTCGAACAAACCCGCATCGATGCGCGTCCTCGAAAAGTGCGGCTTTACCCGTGAGGCAGTTCACAAAAAAGCCATCACGAAGCACGGCGTCGTCCTCGACGAGGTGGTGTACGTGCATTTCAGAGATGGCACCGGGTCCGGGGGCAGGTCTCCCCACACGAGCACCGACACGCTTCTCTAAAGGCATACTGCGCCATTCCATCCGGCTTCAAAGATCCTTCTGGCAGAATAACGGAAATGAGCAGCCCGGATCTATTCTTCCCTTTTGTCCGGGCATCACCCAGTCACCCGCAGGACAACGACCGTGATATCGTCCGACTGCAGATCGTCCCCGGCGAACGCCGCGACGGCGTCCCGGATCGCGTCCGCGACTGCACCGGCAGGAAGGGCGGCAGCATCCTCAACAACGGCGCGGAGCCGCTCTTCGCCGAACATACCGCCGCTCCCGCTCTCCGCCTCAGTCACGCCGTCGGTGTAGAGGACGAGCAGATCGCCGGGCAGCAACGGGATCGTGACCTCGCCGTACTCCATACCTTCGAGGAACCCGATCACCGGCCCGGTCGGCTCGAGACACTCGACCGTACCGTCCGCCCGCCGGAGGAGCGGCGGATTGTGGCCGGCGTTGACGTAGGTGAGGGTGCGTGCCTGCTCGTCGACGACCGCGTAGAAGAGGGTGACGAAGCTGACGGAGCCCGCATCCTCGATGACGGTATCGTTCGCCCGGCGGATGGTCTCCGCAGGCATCCGGCACCAGCGGGCGACGGTGCGGACGGCCGTCCGGGAGAGCGCCATGTAGAGCGCGGCCGGCACGCCCTTCCCGGCCACATCGGCGATGGCGACGGCATACCTTCCGTCACCCTGGCCGAAGAAGTCGTAGAAGTCTCCCCCGACCTCCCTGGCCGGGAGAGTGAACGCGGCTATGTCGCACCCCCGGGGCTGCGGGATGCCGCGGGGCAGAAACGCAGTCTGAATGCCGGCGGCAATCCGGATCTCCGACTCTTTCCGCTCTATCTCCTCGCTGTACTCCCTTATCCGCTGCACCATCCGGTTGATGCTCCCTCCGAGCCGTACGAACTCGGTCGTGTTCAGCCCCCGGACGGTGTGGTCGAGGTCACCGCCGGCGATACGGTCGGCATCATCGATGACCGCCCCAACGGCGGCACCGACGGATCGGGAGAGCCATGCGGCGAGACCGAGTCCGAGCAGGGCGGCGGCAAGTCCGATCGCCAGGTACACGATCAGCAGGTGCTCGCCGACGGCATCGACCCGGGAACGGTCGAAGATCAGTTCCAGCACCACGCTGCCGTCGGTCACCGTGGCCGGGTCGCGGAGGTCGACGAAGACCAGACGGGTCGTCGTCCGGCCGGCGGGATCCTCGATCGTTGCCGAGGTGCGGTTTGCAAGAACGTCCATGACATCGGCACCCGCAACTTTCCCAGCGGTGTCGCCGGCGACGACGTTGCCGTAGACATCGATGATCCTGACGGCGGCGAGATCGGGGTTGTTCTCAAGCAGGATCCGGACGGTATCGGCATACGAGAGGCGCGACCGGACGAGCCCGAACTCGGTCGTGTCAATCCCGAGTTCAAGGACGTAGCGGTGGTCGCTGGTAGGGAGGTAGGCGAACTTCCGCAGTCGCCCGGAGACGTTCAGGTCGTTTCGGTTCTCGATCGAGCGAACGACGCGATCGGCGGCGAAGGCGTCTCCCTCACGGATGGCGGTCAGGCGGGTGTAGAATGCGGGAAACTGGCGGAAATCGACTCCCAGAACGTCCGGGACGGTCGAGAAACGGATGACCCCGTCGGCGTCGATGATATAGAGGTCGAGGTCGCCCGGGAATCCGGGGGCGAGGCGATCTCTCAGGGCGACGAGATCGATCGCGGACGGATCGTCGCCCGCCGCATCGTAGGCACCGGAGAACTCCTCGAGCCCCTCCTCCATGCGGGGATTAAGGTCGTCGTCGACGAGACTGAGACCCTTATCGACGAGACAGACGGATCCGATCCCATTCTGCTCGGTGTACTCCCGGAGGGCGTCGTACTGCCGGAAGGCGTCGCCGCTCGCCTGCAGGTAGGAGACCGCCAGCACCAGGCCGACGACGACGACGACGATGAGGGCAACGAAGACTGCAAGAACGGTTCGGATCGAGCGAGCGGGCGTCTCCCCCTCTCCGCTCCGGCGGCTTGCAGATCCCATCGCTCCTCAGCGGGTGCCTACACCCGCTCGATCCGGGTGACCGGCGCAATCCCGACCGTGGCGCTCCGGAGCTTCGTGATCGGGAGGAGGTGATGGAGTGCCGAAAACTCCCCCTCCTTGAGCGCTGTCACGACCCCTTCTTCAAGAACGCCCGGTTCCACGAAGGGAACACGGGTATACACCGCTCCGCTCGCGTAGATGAAGAGGGATGAAGCCGGAGCACCGGGACGGGTGTAGAAGAGCGCTTCGAGCACGGCGGGATCGAACACCGATTCCGCCCGTGCCCGGTCGATGACGTAGCCGAACGCGATAAGCGTCTCGCCGTCGTACCGCGGCTCGATATCGGTGGCGATGACCCTTTCGGCTGCGAGAGCGCCGGGCCGCATCCCGAAGTACATCGAGTGCGGCTGTGCTTTCCCTGCATCTCCCGAGGCACGGTGCGCCTCCAGCAGCGAGGATCTGATATCCGCACTGCAGACACCCCGGGCGGCGCCCCGGAGCAGGAATGAAAAGATGCCGGTGTAACCCGGGTCGGTCTCGCTCAGGTGACCGGCGATCTTTTCGGCGATCTCCTGCAGCGCGATCCCATCGGGTCCGTCCGCCGCGAGGGTGAGCTGTGCGGAGAAACGGCCGTCGATACCGGCACGGAACGCGCTCGCCAGTGTGATATGCCCGGCCTCGAGGTGTTCGGGCAGGATATAGTCGGGCGTGAGGTTTCCGTCCGCCGGCATGGTGTAGGCGGTGCCACCGATGCAGAGCATCTCCCCGACGAGCGGGGCAGCCGCTTCCATATCCGGTGCGGCCGCTCCGACGCCGACCATATAGCCCCCGACGGGCACCGGGACGGCGGTGATCTCCTGCTCGGAGAACGGTCCGGCATAGACCGCCCGGAGGCTGCCCGCGTAGCGCAGGATCGCACCCGCGCCGCCGAGGTCGGTGAAGACGCCGCTTGCCTCCTCCGCACCGGCCCCGGTCGGCTGGAGATCCGCGAGTGCAGCAGCGAGATCGGGGTACTCCTCGATGACCCGCAGGAATCCGCCCATCGCGAAGATCTTGTGGACGTACTCGCCGACACCGGCGACGGCGACCCGCCCGTTCCGCTCCTTCATGGTGATGTAGAGCGACTGGAAGAACCGCAGCCCCGCCGAGCTCATGAAGTCCACGCCGCTCATGTCGATGACAACCGCCCGATCGCCCTCGTGCAGGGAAGAGCGGAGAAGATCGTCCGCTTTCTCTGCTCCGAACCCGTCCAGCCTCCCGAACGCCGACAGTACTATGACATTTCCCTCTCGCGTCACCGTGCAGTCCATGAAATCACAATGATGCATCAACCGGACGTAAGAAAAGGATTATTATTCTCTTCCGGCGGGATCGTGTAGCAGTTTGTGGATATCGGGGCAGGTCTCCGGCGGGAGCGGGAAACTACGGGACATAGCGGTTATCTGCCCTGACCGTCGGCGTTCGTGCCGATTAAAAAGTGCTCCGGGCTCAATGCAGAACCCCATATCCCGGCATCGCCAGAGCCCTATGCCGGTGTCAAACCATCAGGTATCTTTTGACATGCTGCCGGACGGTTATCGGGCGCTCTCGTCCTCCTGCATCATCCCGAAGGTGTTGCCCTCGGTATCGGTGCAGTACGCGAGCCAGCCGATGCCCGAGACCGCCATCCTGGGGACGGCGATCTTTCCGCCGGCTTTCTGCACTCTGGCGAGGGAGGCGTCAAGGTCAGCAACGCCGAGCGTGCAGATGTAGGCGTTCACGGCCTGCCCCCCGGCAGGCGCCGGACGACCCCGGCGGAACATGAGCCCGCCGTTGATTCCGGGCTCTCCTTCAGGCCCGGTCATGACCGTCCAGTACCGGTTCTCATCTTCCATCTCCACACCGGGCAGGCGATACTCCTCGATCTTCCAGCCGAATACATCGCCGTAAAACCGCGCCGCCCGCTCCGGGTCGCCTGCGTGTATCTCAAAATGGATTACCCGGTTCATTGGATTGTTCCTCCTGACATACGCTATGATCCCCCCCACCTCGCCATAAGGTTTTGCCGGGGGTTCCGGCTGCCCGCCGCGAGGGGATGAGAGAGGGGTATTCCCTCTCACCCGAGCGCCGGTACGCCGTCCGCCCAGGTCTCGACCGTGGTGCGGATCGCGTCGTCCTGGTAGCTCGTGATCCGGACCGCGTTCCTGCTGAACGTGACGTAGTAGATCTCGCCGGACGGGTCGTGGCACTTCAGCTGGCACGAGTAGGAATCGTGCTCGGCGTCACGGACGGCCTCGCCGCCCATCGCGGCCGCGAGGGTCGCATCGCCCATGATCTCGGTAGCGACGCTGCCGAATGCGACGACCGTCGGCGCCCGTGCGGAGATCGCTCCGACCCGCTTGCCGTCGTTGTCCTCGTAGTTCACCTTCGCGGTGTAGGACTCGCGGTTCCGGGTCACGCCGTCATACGTGACGCCGCTCTCGATGTAGTCCACGCACCCGAAGGGGTTGTCTGCGAGCACGCTTCCGACGATAGCGTCGAAGGTGCCGATGTCGGCGATCGGCAGGGAAAGCTCCCGGACCGCCGTTTTGGTGTTGCTCTTCTCGACAAAGTCTGCCATTGGTTTTGCTCCTGCCTGCCGAGTCCCGGGATGACAGACAATCACAAGATATTACCCGAGGTAATATATGCCTGCCTTGACCGGCGGGTTCGTGCGGATGAAAACAGGGATTGCATGGTCAGTGCAGAACCTCGTACCCCGGCATCCCGAGGACGTGCCGGGCGAGGTACATCGCGTCGGCGAGGGTGAGCGTCTCGCCGGCCGCGACCATCCCGACGCTCTCGGTCATCGGGTAGCCCTCGATCCCGAGGACGTGCCGGGCGGTGTAGACCGCGTCGTAGAGCGTAACCCGGTTATCCAGGTTCGCATCCCCGTTCTTCACGACCGTGAGCGGGATCGAGACGGAGGTGTTGCCGATCCCATTTGCATCGGTCGCGTTCACGGCGAGGAGCACCGGGATGTAGGCGCCGTCCACGAATGGTGACGGGGCGATTGCCGTGACGTTCGCCGTCCAGGTGCCGTTCCCGAGGCCGGTCATCGGCGCCGCCACAGATCCGCCGAGCCCGGAGAGGTTTACCGTCACGGATGCGACAGCCGCACCGCCTGTCACGGAGAGCACGGCCGTCTCACCCGCTCCTGCGAAACCGTCGGTATCGGTCGGGATGAGGGTGGGCGTCGCCCGGGGATCGGTCAGGGACTCCACCACGAGGAAGGACGAGCAAACATACGCGTCGGATCGTGACCTGTGGATGGCGTTCAGAAAAGCGACAGAGGCTTCCATGCGTTCCATCGCGCCGAGATCGATCTCGCTCCCCGCGGCGTCGCGGATCCAGGTCTCGTTGACGGGGACGACATCCGGTATCCCGTCCGTCCCCGGATGCTGGATCACGACAGAGCACCATCCGGGTGTCATGTTCAGCGTCTCGCTGCCGGTAATGACGTTCGCAAAGGAGCCGTTATCCGCACCGCCGGCCGGCCGTGCAAAACTGCGATACCCCTCGCCGAAGAGCCAGACCGAGACGTTCTCCGGGAAAGCGGATATGGTTCCGGAGATCGTCAGGCTGTCACCCCTGGCAACGAAGTCCGCACTCAGCGTCACGGTGATGGAGTCCCTCTTCACGACGACCGAGGTGGTGGCGTACTTCACCTCTCCGACGTGTGCCTTGTCCCGCGGGGCAGAAACGGCGTAGATCGTGTACGCGCTGGAATCCACGTCCACGACCTGACGCACGGCGGAGGTGTTCCATCTGTACTCCCAGGTGGCATCGCTCTCGACGCCAGCCTGGGCGAAGGTACTGCCCTCGCCGTCGACGACGGGCACCGTGATATCGTCGAGTTTGACACCGTTCTCCGGGAGGTCAGGGCCGGTGAGGAAGAGGTAGGTGGTCGCATTATCAGTGTTGGTGCCGGAGAGCGTGAACTCCTCGCCGATGTAATAAACACCGGTACCCGACGCGGTCACGCTGACATCTCCCCGCGTCACCGCCACCGAAACGGCGTCGGAAACGCTCGGGTCGGCAGGGTCGACGACGGTGATCGTGAAGCTCCGGATCTCGGTGGTGAACGAGGTGTTGAACTGCACCGTACGGGTTCCGGCGGCGTTGGTGGTCAGGTTCGCCTTCGTATAGGGGAAGTCTGCGGCTTCATCTGCCAAAACGCCGGTGCCGGGCAGAACACCGGGCTGGCCGGGCGCGATCAGGGGATACTGCTCCTCGCTCGCAAGACCGGCGTCGTTGACGTACAGAGAATACACCGTAGCCGGCTCGCCGACCATGGTCACGACGAAGTTGTTGTCGTAGACGACGCTCTCCTTGTTCGCTTCGATGGTCGGCGGCGCCGTGCTCCCGACGACGATATTCTGTGTTGCGACCTCGCTGCCGTCGACGAGGACGCTGACCTGAACGCTCCCCTCACCGATGCCCGCAATGCCGAAGGTGATCGCCCCATTCCCGACCCCTGACGCCTCGCCGCTGATCTCGGCGGTCAGATCGACCGTTTCAACCTCTGCCATCGCCTCGCCGGAGACGCGAACCAGATCGAGAGGAGCACTGATAGCATTGTACCCTACAGCAAGATCCACGATCCCGTTCTGCCCCAATGCTTCGAGGCTCTTAGCGGTGCTGCCGGTCTGTACCCGGACTCCTGCGCGTTCGACCGGTTCCGCACGGACGCGGATATCGGGGTCGGTAAGCGTGAAAGGCATGGTCACACCGGTCATATCAAAAACGAAACTATTCAGGCCATCGGGGGTTATTTCAGGCTCCGTCCGGAGCGTAAACGAGCTCCCGGCGGGGAGATCGGAGATATCGACGGTGACGGTGCCCCCGCTTCCGATGCTGTCCGGGGAGATGGTTACTGCAAGTGCCGCCGCTCCCTCGATGACGATGGAAAAGAGCAGGCATACGATCAGCGTACGGAGGATGCGGCGGCGGGGTGTCATAGGAGAAGGGATCTGTACTCTTCGGTAATAGAGCTTTTTGCCGTTTAGCCACACCGGGATCGCCCTATAGCCAAACAGGAATATGTGATGGTCCCGATCTGGTTCGAGTTACCCCGACGCATATTACCTCAAGTAATAATTATCCCCCGGGAGCACCAACCCCTCCTCCATCGGAGGGAGGAATGCCGGAGGAGAAGACCACCCGGGAGCTGATGTATGAAACGAGCCGCGACGTCAAGTGGATCTGCCGGACGCTGCAGCGGATGGAGGAGCAGGCCGGCGACCACGAGGAACGCCTGCGAGACCTCGAGGGCTGGCGCGAGCGGAAGATCGGCGAGGAGCAGCGAGCCTGCCGGATCGGCGCCGGTGCCGGCGGCCTCGTCGGTGGAATCGTGGCGATGCTGGTGCGGCTGCTCGGGTTCGGGTGAGCGTCCCGGATCAGACCCGAAGGCACCCGGGTTCAGCACTCCGGCACGCCCGCTCGCGACCTGTGCTCCCGGATCGCTCCGGCGATCACCTGCGCGAGGCTCCCGTACAGAACCGCCGGAACGCCGTCCTTCCGGAGCACGGCATCGGCCCCGGCACCGAGACAGTCAGCGGCTATCTCATCCCGGGAGCGCCCGGAGAGCACGATGATCGGTATTTCATGCCACCGGCTCCGGATCTCCCTGATGAAACCCGCCCCCTCGACATCCGGCATGGTATAATCCGTAACGATTGCATCGAACCGCTTCTCTTCGAGCCGTGCCACCGCATCACCGGGCGACCCGGCGGTCGTGACCGAGAAGTCGCCCGACCGCTCGAGGAAGATCGTCCCGATCTCCAGGAGCGCCGGTTCGTCGTCGATGAGGAGGACAGAAACCATAACGGCACGGCGGTCAGGCGCCCGTCACCTGCTCCTGCAGGAGCCGCCGGACGTCGAGCCAGATGATGAGATTGGTCTGATCGGCATCTCTGCCGTCGGTCTCCTCCTCGGCGCCGAGCTTGATGATACCTTTGACGTAAGCGGTGCTCGAGGCCGCATCGTCCATCTCCTCGATGTCTCCTTCGGCCACCTGGCGGACACTGCTGACGTCGTCTACGATGATCCCGACGTTCGAACCTCCCGCAGCCTCCCGGACGAGGACGATGATCTTCCGGTTCTCAGCCGCCTCGCCGTCCGGCAGCCCGAGGAGGACGTTTACATTGATGATATTCGTAATCTCTCCCCGCAGGTTGATGATCCCTGCAATGTACGGGGGCGAGCGGGGAAGGGAGGTGATCGGCATCATCTCCACGATCTCCCGGGCGAGCTGGATATCCAGGGCATAGTGCTCTTTTCCGAGCTGAAACTCCACAACGTCGACGCATTGAACCATGTCGTCCCTCCGGTCAGACGCGGAACCGATTCATCTTCGCCCGCAGGTCTCCGGCCATCTGGTTGATCTCGTGGGCGGCGCTGCCGATCTCCTCAGTCGAGGCGCTGGCCTCCTCGGCGAGAGCCGCAAGGTCTTCCATCTGGCTCTGGGTTCCCTTGGTCAGGCGGGTTCCTTCCGCCATACCCTGGACGACGCTGTTCGTCGCGTTGGCCTGGTCTTCGGTCGCCCGGGCGATCTCGCCGAGCCCGTGCGTCACGACCTCGGCCTCGCTGATGATCGTGTTGAGCGCCTCGATGGTCTGGGTAACGCTCGCAACCCCTGCCCCGATCTCGGTATGGGCCGACTTTATGGCGGTCGCGGTCTTCTCGCTGCTCGTCTGGATACCGGCGATCACCTTCTCGATATGCTGCGTCGCGCTTTTCGCTTCCCCGGCGAGGTTCCGCACCTCCCCGGCGACGACGGCAAACCCGCGGCCGTGCTCTCCTGCCCGGGCGGCCTCGATCGCAGCGTTCAGCGCCAGCAGGTTGACCTGATTCGCGATATCGGTGATGAGCCTGACAATGTTGTTGATCTCCCGCATCTGGGCGTTGAGCCCCTCGATCTCCTCGACGCTCTGCTGCGCGATCTGCTCGACCACCGCCATCTTCCGGTTCGCCCCGTCACCCAGCGTCTGAGCATTCATACCCTGTTGTGCGGCGTTCCGGGCGCGTCCGAGGACTTCCTGCGTCGTGCTTGCGATCTCCTCGTTCGACGCGGAAAGATCGGCAATCTGCCGGTCTATCTGCTCGATCTGCAGGAGCACCTGTTTGGAGAGGTCGGCGCACTTCTGGCTGGTATTCGCAACCTGCTCCGCAGCCTTTGCAATCTCCTCCGACCCCTTGCTCGTCTCGGCGGTGCCTGCCTCGACCTGCCCGATGGCCAGGTTGATCTCCCTGATGGCGGTTCCAATTGCACCCATGGCGTTGTTGAAATCGGTTTTCACCAGCTCGAGCGGGTCGGCCCTGCCGATCGCCACCGCGCACGTCAGGTCGCCCTTCGCGACCGCGGCAAGACCCGCAGCAAGCTCCTGAACGCTCCGGTCGAGGGCATCGGCCTTCCCCTGCGCCTCATCCATCAGAGCCTGCACCTGCCGCTCCTTCTCCCGCTGTTCGGTGATGTCCACGAAGACGGCGAGTATCTGCCTGACGTCGCCTTTTTCGTCGAGCAGGGGGATCGCCCATTCCTGGAGGATGAAGAGACCCGCCGGCATCTGCACCGTCACTTCCCCGAAGACACGCTGCTTGTTTTTGAGGGCGCCGGCAAGCCCTTCTCCCTGCACGTCACGGATATCGAAGTTCCTGACGTTCATCTTGAGGACCTGCTCACGGCTGTACCCGGAGAGGTCGATGAATGCATCGTTCGTCTCGAGGATCTGCATCGTCGTGTCGACGAGCAGCATCGGAACGGGGTTCTGCCGGACGATGGCGTCGGACTGCTGCTGCAGCTGCTGAACCTCCTCGACTTTTTGCTGCTGTTCCGTCCAGTCGTTCCAGACGTAAAACGCCATCTCGACCGTCCCGTTCGGATCGAGGATCGGGATGGCATTCAGGGTCAGGTACTTCTGCACTCCGTCCGGCCACTTCGCGAGTACGTCCGTCCGCGCCCGCTTCTTCGTCTCGTAGCAGGCGTAGAAATCGTCGCCGCCGATGACCGTGATGTCGTAGTCGTAGAGTTTCTTCCGCATCGTCTCTTCGCGGGTGCCCCGCCACATCCGGGCATACTCATCGTTGATGTCAAGACGGCTCTTGTCCGCCCGGAGAACGGCGATCGCGAGGGGGTTGTCCTTAATCATCGTGTCGTTCCGCTGCTGTACCTTCTCGACCTCCTCCATCTTCTCGTGGAGCTCCGTCCAGTCGTTCCAGACGTAGAAGGCTATCTCGATCTCGCCCTTCTCATCGAGGATGGGGATGGCGTTCAGGGTCAGGTATTTCCGGACGCCGTCGGGCCACTTCGCGAGCACATCCGTCCGCGCCCGCTTCTTCGTCTCGTAGCAGGCGTAGAAATCGTCGCCGCCGATGACCGTGATGTCGTAGTCGTAGAGTTTCTTCCGCATCGTCTCTTCGCGGGTGCCCCGCCACATCCGGGCATACTCGTCGTTGATGTCAAGACGGCTCTTGTCCGCCCGGAGGACGGCGATCGCGAGGGGGTTATCCCGGATCATCTGCCGGAACCGTCTCTTTTGGGCGTTCGCTTCGCGGAGTTCCTCCTGATACGACTGATCGCGCTCCCCGAGTGCGGCCAGTGCGGCGTTGAGCTGGTGTGCGAGCGGCTGGAGGTCATCTCCAACGGCAGCTGCATCAATCCGGGCGGCATAGTTCCCGGCGATGAGCTGGTCAAGTGCTTCTTTCAATGCTGCTGTATCCAATGCTTGTCACCTTGTCTGATTGTAAAACGGCGGATGGTTCCAAAGGGCGGCGAGCACCGCACCGGGGTTTTTAGCCCTCGTATGAAACAGAGAGAGCAGACGACGAACCCGGGCGTTCCGAAGGCAGCATTCGAAGAGAATGACAGCGGTTCCGGATTGTCCCGTGCCGGCTACGAGAGGACGGGCCGTGTCGTGCAGTGCCCTGCTGATTGCCTGGCAGATCTGCCGAATGCTAAGCAGATCTGATTGCCTTTGTCCCGGTAGTTAATCGTAAATTATAAAGGTTTCGATACTTTTTTGCCAAAATCCGAGGATTTTAATACTTTATCTCAGAAAAGCAGGAAGGATTTTAGGATCAAGACCATATAAAACCTTTGTTTACGAGAGGGGGAGGCCGAAGACGACACCGCGGTTATTTTACGCCTCGTTCAGGTGGAACCCGCCGGAGCGCCGCCACCGCGATCGTATACCCGTCCCCGGCAGCCCGGCACGGGTCGGCGACGCGGGTGACGGCGGGCGACCCGCTCCGCGCAGGGAGGTCCCGCCGCCCGCGTCCGGAGGCGACCTACAGATTAATGCTGCTGTGATTCGACGTATCATAATGCACCAGTCTCCGATGCACCTGCTTGCCGCTCTGCTTCTCCTTGCCGGGACATGCGTCTCGGGCTGCACGGGGCAGGATACCGTGGTCTCCGGCGAGGAGCGAGCGATCATAGTCGCGTACGCCGATCCGATCGCCGAGAACCTCCTGCAGGGGTTCAACGAGGGCAATTACACGATCTACTCACGGGATTTCGGCGTTGAGATGAAAAGGAGCCTTACCGAGGCGGTATTTCTGCAGAACCGCAAGTTCGTCACGTCCAGAATAGGGCTCTACGAGTCCCGGGGCGACCCGATCGTTACGGAGCAGGGCGAGTATATCGCCGTCAACTATCCGGCGACGTTCGAGCGGGAGGACGGCGTGAACGTCCGGCTTGTCTTCAGAAAGGGCGATCCGTCGCACCTGCTCTACGGGCTCTGGTTCAATTCACCGGCGCTGCAACGGTGATACACCGCCTGCCGCCTCACCACGCCTCTCCGCACCGCAGGCAGCGGTTCCGGTGGACGCAGAGGATAGCTCCACAGTGCGGGCAGGTCCACCGGGTCTTCTCCTGTTCGATGAATTCGTCGATCCCCCGCTCCCGTATTGCGTGCAGATTGTCGAGCATGCTCATCCAGTATTTCACGTACCGTTTGTCGAGCCGTTTCAACCGTGCACAGGGGTATTCGGCGCAGTCGTAGCAGTAGTCTCCCGTCCGGTCTTCGCACTGCCGGATGCGGCACCTGGCGCAGGACGGGCGCAGTCCGGCGGCATCCTCCGTCCGACAGCCGGGACATCGGTTCTTCTCCCGCAGGTAGCCGATGCAGAGCCCACAGTTCATACCGCAGGGAGCGATCAGGGCAGGAGAGAGGCGGGTCATTGCTTCTCGTATGCTCGCCGCAGGGCAAGAAGTCTCTTTCGGGAGCGGGCGGTCACCTGCAATTGCACGGCAGCCATGGAGAGGGGGTGAAGAAGACGGTTCAGCGGCTCCTCAGAATGAAGAACTCGTAGCCGTACTCGTCTCCGTGCTCCCGGTGCACCGCGATCTCCCGCTCCGAGAACGCGACGAACGCTTCCGCGTCGGGATTGCCGGCGGCCACCTTCTTCAGGTCGGGCAGCCGCTCTATGAGCGGCGTATAGTAGTGATCCCACCAGACGGACCCGGGAAGTGGGAAGGTCGCGACGACCTCGTAGCCGGCCTTTTCAGCGATCGCACAGGTCTCCGGAACCGTTGTTATCGCCGGGTAGCAGTCGTTCCAGAACGCCGCCGCCTCCGGCGAGGGCTGATCGGTGAACCAGACCGCTTCGCTGAGGCAGAAGTAGCCGCTCGGCCGGAGAAGCCGCTTCCACAACCGGAGTCCTTTCTCAAACCCCACGATGAAGATAGAACTCTCCGCCCAGAGGACGTCGAAGGCTGCATCCTCAAACGGCAGATCGTCCATGGACTCTCTCACCGTCGTGATCCTGTCCCCCACCCCGGCCGCTGCCGCCTTCCGGGCGAGATCGTCCAGGTACGGCTGGTGGATGTCGACGGCGGTGATATGACAGTTCGGGCATATACGGCCGAGCTCGATCGTCTGCATCCCCGCCCCACACCCGATATCCAGGATCTCCGGCTGGTCCGGGAGATTTTTCAGCATCGAAAACGCTTTTTGCGTGCACGCGTTGCTACCCGGCCCCTGGCGGGGCAGTCCCTCGTGCATGGTGAAGAGGAATGACATATCCATTACCATTCATGCGCCGTCTGATCCGATAAAGGAGCAGGCGACAGGCCGGAATAAGCCGGCCATGCAGACCAGACCGAAGCGCCCGCAGTACCTTCCACCGACACCCTCATAGCACCACCCCGCCCATACTCTCTCCGGGAAGTACCGGAATGGACCTTGCAACGTTCTTTGAAGACGCAGAAGTCGACGTCTTCGCCAGGGTCGGGATCGACGACCTCGCCGACGCGGACAGGGCGGCGGTTCTGCAGTTCCTCCCGGCAGCCCGGTCCGTGATCATCTTCGGGAAGGAAGTCCCGGTCGCGGTCTACCGGATGGGGCAGAAAGAGAAGACCAGGGAGATGCTCCGGATTGCAGAGGGACTCGACGAAACCGCCGTGCGGCTCGCCGACCGCCTGAAGGCCGACGATATCCCGGCCCGCCCCGTTCCGCTCTACCTGCCCGTACGGTTCGCCGGCGGGAGGGTGCAGGGCGTCGTCCGGCTCAAGTCGATCGCAGCGGCCGCCGGAGTCGGGGAGATCGGCAGGAACACCGTTCTCCTCACGCACCGCTTCGGCCCGCGGCTGCTCCTCGCCGGCGTCGTGACCGCAGAGCCGGCTCCGGAGTCCAGAACAACCGCTGCTGCGCCGCTCTGCACCGGGTGCGGAGACTGCATCCGGGCCTGCCCGGAAGGAGCGATAGGGCCGGACGGTGTCGACGCATTCCGGTGCCGGACCGTCCGTGCCTGGGTGCCGCCCCCGGTCGTCCCGGCCGTGACGTGGCTGCTCCGGCGGCAGGCGCTCGTCGGGAGCCTCGCCCCGCTTGCACCGTGGATTGCGAAGACCGCGACGATCCGGTGCAGCCGCTGCGTCACCGAATGCCCGCGGTTTGCGGGAGACGAGGGGAAGGGATAAGTCACCGCACCCCCGCCTCGCGGGAGCGGTAGACGGCTTTTCCGGCATCGCAGACCGTGTGCCGGGCGGGCCGCGGAGGACGGCGCTCTCCGGGCTGCCGCCGTGGAGAACCGGCCGTGCGAGGAAGGCAAGCTCGCGGAGCTGGTCGTCGCGGTGGTTGAGCTGATCGGGCGTAGGTGAACTCGAAAACCTTGCGGTCGCGGAAGAGCGTCTGGTCGTGGCGCAGGGTTTCTTTCTGCCTCATAGGTAAGCGTTCAGGAGACGGAGTCATATAAAATCGCGGCGGGCGCGGGTTGAAAGTAAAAAAAGAGCATGATACGATGCCGGGACGGTGAAGAGCGATCGTCCCTACTCTTCTTCCCCGATATCCTCATACCACAACGCGGGATTCGCGGCAATGAACTCCTGCATCAGCCGCAGGCACTCCGGATCGTCCAGGACTACCAGTTCCACGCCCCGCGAGCGGAGATACTCTTCAGGCCCCTGGAAAGTCCGGTGTTCACCGATCACGACCCGGGGTATTTTGTAGAGCAGGACTGCGCCGCTGCACATGTCGCACGGGGAGAGCGTCGAGTACAGCACCGCCCGGCGGTAATCCCCGGGCTTGAGCCTGCCCGCATTCTCCAGGCAGTCCATCTCGGCGTGCAGGACGGCGCTGCCCTTCTGCACTCTCCGGTTATGCCCCCGGCCGACGATGGTGCCGTCGATCACCAGCACCGAGCCGATGGGAATCCCCCCTTCTATCAATCCCTTTCTGGCCTCTTCGATAGCGGCCTGCATGAATGCATCCATTGCTGTAACACCCCCGGGTAGAGATGGCCGGTGAGACATTGAATATTGCGATCTCTGACTCGGGACGCATCAGCATCGAAGCGTGAGATGGTACAGGTGATCATCACGGGTAATCCGGGCATCCGGCAGGAATGCCGGGTCGGAAGGTCACAATGTTTATTATACCGATCATACTATTCGCACCCATGGCACTACCGAAACGCTATGCACTACTTTTGTGTCTCCTGATACTGCCGGGAACGCTCCTCGTGTCCGGATGCCTCTCCGACCGGCAGGTTACTGCCATAACCAGCACACCGTCCACAACGGATCTGACCTACTATACCGAGCAGAATCCGCCCTACAACTTCGAGGAGAACGGGACACTGCAGGGGATCTCCGTCGAGCTCCTGGAGTTGATCACCGCGAAGATGGGCGAAAACGTCTCCCGCGAGGCGGTGCGTCTGGTACCCTGGACAGAAGGCTACCAGGCGGCACTGACCCAGAATAAGACCGTGCTCTTCACTACGGCCCGGCTACCCGAGCGGGAGCAGTCCTTCAAATGGGTCGGGCCGATCTATACCTACACGAATGTCCTCTTTGCCCGCCCGGAGAGCGGGATCGTGATCGACGAACCGGGTGACCTTAAGGAGTATCGGATCGGGGTGATCGTCGATGATGCGGCCGTCCAGCAGCTGCTGGATGCGGGAGTGAACGAGAGCCAGCTCGTCTACGAAACCGATCTGTTCGCAGTCATCGATAAACTCGAGAACGGCGAGATCGACCTCTGGGCCTACCCGAAGGAATCAGGCCGATACTTCACCTGGCAGGCGACCGGGAACGCGTACGCTTTCAGGATCGTCTCTGCCCTGCCGGCCCTGGAAGGCTACTACGCGTTCAGCAGGGACGTTCCCGATGCAACCATCCGGTCTTTCCAGCAGGCGCTGGATTCCTTGAAAGCCGAGAAGGATGCGACGGGGATCAGCACCTACGAGAGGGTTCTGGGGCGGTACGCCCCCGTGATCGGCCTGGCTCAGCTGCAGTACCTGACCGAGGAACTGGCACCCTATAACTTCGAGGAGAACGGGACGGCAAGCGGTATCGCGGTCGAGATCCTGGAGGCGGTTTTCAAAGATATCGGGGTGAACGCATCCCGGGAAGACATCCGCATCGTTCCGTTTGCCGAGGGGTTGCAGGCGGCGCAGAACGGCAGCACCGTGCTCTTCTCCGTCGTTCGCACACCGGAACGCGAGCCGCTGTACGAGTGGGCGGGGCCGTTCACCAGTGGGAGAGTCGTGATCTATGCACCGATGGAGAGAGATATCACGATCGCCTCCGACGAGGATCTGAACCGGTACCAGATCGGCGCCGTCCAGGCCTCCGTCGAGAACGATCTCCTCGCCGACCGGGGGGTGAACACATCCCGGATCGTCAACGGCAAAGCCCCCGAGGATCTCTTGCGGATGCTTGAATCAGGAGAGATCGACCTCTGGGCGACGGGCGATCTCGCCGGACGGCACCAGATGCTGCAGACGGCGGAGAACCCGGACGCCTACGAGATCGTCTACACCTTAAGCGAGAACGACCTCTACTATCTCTTCAGTAAGGACGTCCCGGATCTGCTGGTCAGCGCCTTTGAACAGTCGCTCGAGAACGTACGGAACCAGAAGGATGCCACAGGGGTCAGCGAGTACGAGCGGATCCTGTACCGCTACCTGGGAGTGGGGTGCGCCCGGCAGACGTTTACCGATGCCGAGGTGACGACGCTCGTGAACAGAACCGCTACCGACATCGAGAAGAACGCCACCGGGACGCTCCGGGCGATCAACGCGGGGAAGGCTCCCTACCAGGACCCGGAGAATCCGGCTCTCTACGTCTTCGTCTACGACGAGAACGTGACGATGGTTGCCAACGCAGACAACATCCAGCAGGTCGGCATCAACTACCGGGGCAAGACCGACGTGACGGGCAAGCCGTTCCGTGACGAGATCGTCGCCGGTGCGCAGGAGAACGGCACCGGGTGGGTGGAGTACGTCTACAGCAACCCGGCCGAGACGAACCTGTACTACAAGACCACCTACTACCGCCTGACCGAAGGGAGCGACAATAGGACCTACATTGTCTGCAGCGGCAGGTTCAAGGGCTGCGAGGAGTGAGCGGGCGGGGGAGGAAACCCTCCCGGATCAGGCCAGCCCGTCCCCGATCCGGATGACTTCCCGGACGAGGAGGTCGAAGTCGTCCCGGCGGCTGCGATGGTTGGCGATCCCGGCGTGCAGGTAGTTCCTGCCCCGGAGGGTGACGGTCGAGACGACGACCGTCCCCTGCTCCTGGAGTTCGGTCTCGATCCGCTTGTTCAGCCTGTCGAGTGCGGCGTCGCTCATGCCGGGCCTGACGTAGCGGAAGTTGACGATGTTCAGCGAGACCGGCAGCGCCAGCTCGAGCTCCGGAGCGGCCGTGACCAGTCCTGCCAGGTAGTGCGCCTGGTCGATATTCTGCTCGATGATCCGCCCGTACCGCTCGGTGCCGTGCTCCTTGATCGTCATCCAGGCCTTAAGCGCGTGAAAGCCCCTGGAGAGTTCGAAACCGTAATCGGAGAGCCAGGGGACGTCGATTCCGGTCAACCCGTGTTCTCCTTCCCCGTGGGCGAGGTACGTCGGGGTCAGCGAGAACGCCCGGCGGTGCTCGTCGGCGTTCCTGACGAGGACGCAGCCGATAGGGTACTGCAGGTACATCCACTTGTGCAGGTCGAACGCCAGGGAGTCGGCCCGCTCCATACCGGCGACGAGGTGGTTGTACTTCGGAGCGATGGCCGTCCAGGCGCCGCACGCACCGTCGACGTGGAACCAGCACCCCTCTTCGGCGCAGATGTCCGCGAGCGCGTTGAGGTCGTCGATGGCGGCCGTGCTGGTCGTCCCGGCGCACCCGACGATGCAGACGGGGCGGAAACCGTCCGCACGGTCGCTTTTGATGGCCGCTTTTAGGGCCGCAAGATCGATCTGCATGGACTCGTTCACCGGGATCCGGCGCAGCGCATCGTCCCCGAAGCCGAGCAGTTCGACGGCCTTCTGGATCGAGGAGTGGGCTTCCTCCGAGCAGTAGAGGGTCATCTGCTGCGGCGCATTCGTCATTCCCCTGCTCCGCACGTCGAACCCGGCCAGGGCGTTCCGGGCGACGGCCAGGGCGATCAGGTTCGAGGCGGAGCAGCCGCTGGTCAGAAGGCCGGTGGCGGTGGGAGGATACCGAAGGAGGGTCTTGCACCAGTCGACGATCTGAAACTCGACGTAGTTGTTGCTGACGTAGGAAAAGGCTCCGCTGACAGCATCGGTCGAAGCCGCCAGCAGTTCGGCGAACATGCCCATCACCGTCCCGGACCCGGCGACCCAGCCCCAGAACCGCGGGTGGCTGTTGCCGAGCTGGTAGGGGAGGATGCACTCGAGGTACTCCCGGTAGACCTCGTCGGGCGATTCGGGGCCGGGCGGCGGCGGCCCGGCGAAGTGGGCTTTCACCTGCGGCGGCGCATGCTCCCAGACGGGACGGTCGCGCAGCGTCTCGAGATAGTCCATGGCGTCGTCGAGGATCCGGTGCCCGAGAGCCCGCATGGCCTCCCAGTCTTGCGGGTCCAGGGTTTCTTCGGAGCGTGCTTCGGTCGCTTGGTTCATGACGTTCCTCGTTTCACAGTCTTCGGATGAGCATATAATACTGTTCTATGCGGGGGACAGCGGGAGCGACGGAGGAGAACGGGGTTTTTCGTTCTGATCCGACACAGAGGGTATATCATCGATCAGAGACAATTTGAACCTGTTGAACGCAGAATAAGCAGGAAAAATACTTCCTGAAGATATCACGGCCGCCCGACGGGCTAATCCCCGGGGAGAACAGATACCGCGAATATTCCGGGGACGTTAGGGGCCGCAAACAGGTTGACCTTCGAAAAAAACCATACAATACGGAACGTTATATGCACATAAGCAGATTGCCGGAGACGACGAAAGCTCCCCGGCTCTACGAAAAAGGCACGGCAAGTATGTGGGAGGACGACCACATATCCGGGCACCTCCTAAAGATGCATCTCCATCCGGAGATCGATGCCGCAAGCAGGAGAGGAACTGCAATCAGGAAGACCGTGCAATGGATAGAATCGCACCTGCACGGAGGAGAAAGGCGCATTCTCGACCTCGGGTGCGGCCCTGGGCTGTACTGCGAAATGCTGGCAGAAGCCGGCCACTGGGTAACCGGCGTGGATTTTTCAGAGCGATCCATTGCCTATGCGCGGCAGGAGGCCGCACGGAAGGAGCTTGCTATCGAGTATCTCCACCAGAACTATCTCGACCTTGCCTTCGAAGACCGGTTCGATCTCGCGATGATGATCTACTGCGACTTCGACGTGCTGATCCCCGAGGATCGGGACCGGCTCTTGCAGAACATCTACCGGGCTCTCAGACCGGGAGGGCTGTTTATCTTCGATACCCTCAACGCGAAAGCGCCGGAGAGGATGAAGGTTCCCGGCAGATCCTGGGAGACTGCCGAAAGCGGATTCTGGAAAGACGAGCCGTACCTGGCCCTCTCGGAGACGTTCCACTACGACGAGGCGAACGTGATTCTTCAGCAGCACGTCGTCTGCTCGGAAGCGGACGGAGAGGCCGTATACCGGTTCTGGACGCATTACTACGGTCCGGAGACGCTGACGTCCATCCTTGAAGGACAGGGGTTTTCAGAGGTTGCTTTCTACGAAAGCCCGTTCCCGGACGGCGGCGACGGAGCGAGCGAGATGGTCACGTTCGTTGCAGCACGAAGAATGTAATGGCCGGGATCGAAACAGCCCCCCATTTTTCAGGCTGCTGCAGAACAACGGCGGATTCCGGGATGCACGCAGACCGCACGACCTAGCTGAACGTGACGTCCAGCACCATCATCGTTACAAAACCGACGAGCAGGCTCATCGTGGCGAGATCCGTATGCCCGTGCCGCTGCGACTCGGGGATCACCTCTTCCCCGACGACGAAGATCATCGCACCGGCAGCAAATGCGAGGGCGTACGGGAGCAGCGGCTGGACAATAAGGACCAGGGCTGCCCCGAAGACGGCGGCAACCGGTTCCACCACCGCGGAGAGCTGGCCATACCAGAAACTCCCGACCCGGGAGTAGCCCTCCCCGGCGAGCGGAGCCGATACGGCGAACCCTTCCGGGAAGTTCTGCAGCCCGATGCCGACGGTAAGAGCAAGCGCTGCTCCCAGGGTCTCGTAGGGGAGACCTCCGGCGGCTGCGCCGACGGCGCCGAAGGCCACCCCGATCGCAAGCCCCTCCGGAATATTGTGCATCGTGATGGCGATCACGAGGAGCGTCGCCCGGTGCAGGGACGAACGCGGCCCTTCCGCCTCCTGGAGGGGATAGCCCGGGTGGAGGTGCGGGAGGAGGGTATCGAGGCCTCGCAGAAACACCCCGCCGGCGATGAACCCGACCGCTGCCGGAGTACAGGCCGCAAGACCGGTCGAGCCGGAGAGCTCGACCGCGGGCAGCAGGAGCGACCAGAAACTGGCGGCGATCATAACGCCGGCGGCAAACCCCAGCATGCCGTCCAGCCTCCGGCGGTTCATCTCCCGCGAGAGGAAGACGCCCCCGGCACCGAGAGCGGTCATGCTCCAGGTGAAAAGCCCGGCAAGAAGCGCCTGGAGAACCGGATGTAACCCGGCAAAATAGGCGAGCATTGTGGCACTCCGGGGCGGTCGGCCGGAAAAGAAGAGGGAACGCCCGCCCTCCTCTTAGCGAAGGAACTTCGAGACAAAAGGCGACGTCTCTCCTCTCCGCAGGAAATGACCTGAAGGCCCTTCTCCGAGAAACTCCGAGAACCAGGACTCGTGCTCGATCTCCTCGTTGAGAATAGCGAGCGAAAGGTCGTAGGTGCGGTGGTCTTTGCCGGCGGTCAGGTTGCAGATCTCCGTATACCCCCGCACGGCACACCGCTCCGCGTTCACCAGCACCGTAAGTATCGCCATAACGTCTCGCGGGTTCTCCGGTAACCGCGCAGGCTTGCAGGCGGAGATGTCGTGGAACTCCACCATATTCTCGGGGAGTTTGCCGTCCAGTTCATAAATGCGGGGAACAAGCGCCTCGAAGTGGTTGCGATCTTCGATGCGTGCCGTCTCGGCGATCTCTTTTACCCCCTCTCCTTCAAGCCCGATCAGGTTGAAACGGAGAATCGTATAGTAGTAGTACGTGGTCAGTTCGGCCGATGCATTCTTTACGAGCAGCTCGAGGAGTTTCTCGACGTCGACGCCTGCTTTCTCCACCATTTCACGTGCAACTTTCGCCATTATTCCACCTCGGTAGGATCGCGACCGGATCAGGCAACAGATCCCTCTTCCGGTATATAACTCTTGAGACGAGAATGGGCACACCATTGCCCGGGGAAACAGTTCTGTCCCGGCGACAACATGACCGTGCGGCCGGTGGGATCGCGCCTCCGCCAAGACAGGGAACGGAACCGACAGATGCTCATCCCGGTTTCCCCGCGGCACTTCCGTGATCCTGAGGTCCGACCGTTACCGGCTGGTCGAGCCCCCCCATCGGGGAGGGGCGCCACCTTTGCCCTGCAAGGGTGACACTACAATCCATGCCCCGTCCCACACACAGAGCGCCCGGTGACTGGATTGCACGCGAGGCAATTCCGTTCTCTCCCGATTCGCCCGGGATATCTTCAGAGGTAATGCAAACGCTATCGGAAAAGAGAACCGGTGGAGGATGCAGAACGGGAGAGAGGGATTGCCCCCTTTCAGAGCGCGGCGGCGTTCAACGAGATCGTCCTGAAGGAGGCCATTGCGGACGCGGCCTCATCGGGGCTGAAATCCCGGAGGGACGCCTTCGTCACGCTCTGCCCTATCCGGAGCATCTCCGGCCGGAGCGGTTGTTTACAAGAAAAGGGGAAAGGTCGGCCTCAACTCCGTTTCAGCACGTTGATGGCGATGCTGAAGGGATCGGATCCGTCCGAGTAGACGAGTTCCATCTCGTCGGGAGCGATGAGGGTGCCCGAAGAAGACCCGCCGCCGTATTCGATCAACCGGATCGTCTTACCGTCGCGGCCGATCACTCCGGCGCAGGGAGCGGTCTCCCAGACCGGGGAACCGGTCTCGTTCGTGAAGAAGATCTCTCCCGAGAAGATCCGGTCGTTCTGTTCGGTGACGCTCATCGTGATGGTATACCCGGAGAAGTCGGTGTAGCCCATTCCATACTCGTAGCCTACCATGGTGCCGGTCCAGTTCCCGATGAGGTCCGGCGTCCCGGCAGCGGCAGCAACAGTGTTCGCCTGGGAGGTGGTGGTCGTGCAGCCGGAGATCAGCACCGCGATGAGGAGAATAAGTGCACAGAGGACGATTTTTCCGTTCATACTGGTTGGGTGAAGCCCGATACGAGATAAACCTGATCTTTTCGGGCGGCCGCTGCCAACCTTCGGGATCGACGCTCTCTCCAGCGTCCCGTATCGAAGAGCGGGGTGCACAGGGATCGGGTACCTGCCGCATCCCTGCCCCGGGGCAGACTCATGGCCTTTTTCTCCTGCGACGCCCACCATTGATCCGATCGCGGCGACGGCATATCAGAAGGGCGAATCTGCTTTTCACCCGCCGGCGTGCAAGAGAGGAGGAGTACCGATATGGATACACGAGAATTCTGCGTAAAACCGGTAGGCGTCGTCCACGCCGGCGGGGAATCGTACTCGATCGAGATCGCCGAACCGTTCCGGCCTGCCCTCGCCGGCCTCGACGGGTTTGGCCATATACTCGTGCTCTGGTGGGCCGATCAGGTTGCCACCGAAGAGCTCCGGAGCGAGACCGTATGCAGAAAGCCGTACACAAAAGGCCCGGATACGATCGGGATCTTCGCCACCCGGTCGCCGGTCCGGCCGAACCCGATTGCCCTATCAACGGTTCCGGTTCTCGGGATCGATACCGCCGCCGGGATCATCGAAGTTCCGTTCATCGATGCCGACGACGGGACGCCGGTGCTGGACATCAAGCCCTACTTACCGGCAACCGAGCGTATCCGGGAGGTGAGAGTGCCTGCCTGGTCCGCTCACTGGCCGCAGTGGTACGAAGACAATTGGGGATTCGACTGGGCGGCGGAGTTCACCTTCGAGGACTGAACGTATCCGGATCACGTCCCGCACGGGAAGAGCATGGTCCCGGTTCAGGACATTTCGCTTACGCTCCGGGCCGAACCGGGTGGCGTACCCAGAAGTCGGCGAGCGCCCCGGCCATGCCGCCGACGTTCTGCATCTGCATCCCGTGCGCAGCGCCCGGGAGGATAAAAACCCGGACATCCGGGAACCACTCCAGAAGCAGCCGGTGCGTCTCCCCGAAACGTTCCCAGAGGGCGTTGCTTTCGCTCCCGAGGACGGCGAGAACCGGCTCGGACAACAGCGGTCGGAAAG
Organism: Methanoculleus taiwanensis; assembly: GCF_004102725.1. NCBI lineage: Archaea > Methanobacteriati > Methanobacteriota > Methanomicrobia > Methanomicrobiales > Methanomicrobiaceae > Methanoculleus > Methanoculleus taiwanensis. The sequence goes on from NZ_LHQS01000001.1 coordinate 26,836, forward strand.
AATCCGCGATGAGAGCACCGTGAATGAAGAGCGCGGGCTCACCGCTGCCCGTTACCTCGTACTCAAGCGTGATACCGTCTATAACCACGTTCTCCATGCGTCCTCCGTATCAGATCTGCCCCGGCATGACGGTGCTGGATGCGGGGTGCGGCTCCGGCGGTGAGGTGACGGCGATCGATATGCAGGAAGCGATGCTGCACGAGGCGGAGCGGCAGGCACGCAGAGCAGGCCTCACGAATGTCCGGTTCTCCGCATAGGGCTCGGCGAGATCCCGGCCCGGGAAGCAACACTCCAGGATCTCTTCGGAGCGCTGAAACCCGGGGGTCGTCTGCCGGTCGAAGAGAGGGATGGCTGCCCGCATTTCAGGATTTACGGCCTGAAAACCTTCCGGCGGCGGGGTGAGCCGGCAACCATCCCGCCTGTACGTCCCTCGGAGTCCGGGTTCGTTCTGAAGGGCAACGCCTCTCTGGGTGAACGTCTGAACGACAGAAAAAAGGGTGAAGAAACAGAGTTACTTCCCCGGCGCCGCCCGTTGGATACATTCAATACACTCGTCAACGGTCAGTACCGGCTTGATATCGAAGACGACGTAGGGTATCCATTTTAGTACTGCAGCGTACAGAGATTTTTCATCTGTCTCAGCAAACGCGTAGCCTGCGCTCGCGTCACTGCACGAGCCCCAGTCGGTTAATCTACCTTCTTTCAGGTCTGCCTTTACCATCTCAAGCATCCGCATCCAGAGCTTCGCCAGCTCCTCCTGATCGGTAGGCGCTGCCAGCGGATTCAGATGCCACCTCATGTAAAACCGGGCCATTCGTCTCACCCTCCGTTACGACCGTCTACTCTGCGGATTCCTGTCGCAATAAAAAATAGGGGAAATCATTCTCCCGAACAATCCCTGCTACCCTTTCAGAGTGCGTGCCCGATACGATTGGGCTACCATAATACTATCGGAGGTGCGGAGTGCATGCAGTTTTATCATCGTAGCCGTACGGTACAGCCCCGGGAAGCAGGCAGGATTTTTGTTTCGAGAATCCTACTTCTGCGCATTCTTTCATGCAACCGTGGAAACCGGCATACTGCAACAGTTCATGTTCATCCGCACCTCGCGGGAGCGTGCGAGAGCCCCGGAATTATATACGGTTACAACCAACCCCAACTACGTGGAACGACCAGACAGGAACCTGGGCTACCTGGGATTCGTAGGGTTCATCGGTATCTTTGGCATCATCGCCTTCACCATCACGGGGGATGCCGCGTATCTTGGCCTTATGGGGTTTTTTGCGTTCTTTTACTGGTTTACGTATCTTTTCAAAGATCGGGAATGATGCCGGAGGAGTGTTCGGGGACAGGCATGGCAGCCATCCCGCCTCTATCCTCCCCCGCGTTCCGGGGCATTCCCTGGAAGTGCATGTAAGACCTCGTCACCCACCCGGATCACGCCGGCCCTTTCGGGCTCGCTGCGTCCGCCGGTAGGGCGACGAGCGTCTCGATCTCCATCCGGTCGAGCCGCCGGAGAGCCATCTCCATCGCTGCTTTCTCGTCCGGGGCTTCGAAGAGCACGACGGTATCGTACCTCCCGAGCGTCCAGTAGATGCCGAGGTAGCGAACCCCTCCTTCCGTATCGGTCTCAATATCCTTCAGGTTCTCGGCAACAATCTCGTCGGTCAGCTTCTGTTTGAACTTCGCCAGTGCAATAAAGAGCATCATTCACCTCTTCCCCGCGTTTGGGCATTCCAGCATGCGAGAGCGAACCAGATAAAGGTAGTGTACTGGATCTGCACCCTTAAAGGGAGTTAAAAGCGATAATGACGAAGGAGGAGGGAGATTCTCTACGGCAGCGTGGCAGAAGCGAATTCCGACGCTCTCACAGATGCGGGGTTTCCCCTTCTCCCCTCCGTCCCCGGGTGACGGACGTGTTCCGGCTGTTACCGATAGACCGGAGGTGACACCGGACGAAACCCGGGCATCGGTAACCGTGCATCTGCTCTCCTCCGTGACGATCGGATTCAACCCGGAACAAGAGAAGGATCACTGTAAACATTGAGGATACGATGCACTCGCAGGGCAGGCGGAAGTATCCAGGCAAAGGTTTTTCTCGTGCAAAGGGTATTGCAATCGCAAAGGAGGGGAAGTATTTGAGACGTTATATAATACTCGCACTGATAGTAGCCGTGTTCGTAAGCCCTGCCCTTGCGCAGAACGAAACACCGGGCGACGTGGATGCGTTCCGGCAGGCGCTGGAACAGGACGGCTTCACCGTACAGGAAGGCGAGGTCGGATCCTTTGATTTCATTAAGCTCTATGAGGCGGGCGTGCTGCCGTCCGCGTACGGCAACAATCCCGCCACGAAGTACCTGATCTATTTCGTTCCGCCGGCCCCGGGCCGTGCGATGGACGAACGGATAGCAACTATTGCACGGGCGCTCGGTATGAGCGGGAACGCATCGTCCTTCTGGAACCTCGGTCCCGACGAGGCCGTCGTCTTCGTCGGAAAAACACCGCCGGAGTGCCGGTACTTCAGCTACGATCACTATCTCATAGGCAGGACGTATGACGGCGAGCAGCGGTGGATCTTTGCCAACATCGCCGATACGCTGAACAACCTGGTCATCAACACGGACGGCCCGCAGGGGGACCCGTACAACCGGACGACGATGATCGTCTCTACGGCCGATCGGGGAATCGACGAGCGTATCCGCACCGCCGCGAGATCGGCGGGATACCCGGACGGCATGATGAACACGCAGGTGTTCCCCGCATCCGTGCTGAATCTCGGCGTTGAGAACGACTCCGATACCTTCGCCGTATACATCCGTCCGGCTCTCTTTGCGGATCAGCAGGCCGGCGCCGGGTACACCAATGACACCCCGGCGACCGTCTTCCGCGTGACGCCGAAGAACACGACGGAGCCCGACCCGTATCCGTATCCGACTCTCCGGGTCCGCGGAACCGGGGAGACGGAGTTCGACCTCACGGACGACCTCGACGACCTCAGGGACGCTATCCTCGAGCGATACGGCAACCTGAGCGCTACGGAGCTGCCGACGGCTCGGGGAGTCCCGATAGGGAGCGATGCTATCCAGCGGGGGGTCGACGCCGTCGGCCCGACCAACGATGCAGTGTACTTATGGTCCGCAAACCAGACTGCCGATGTGCCGACGCCGCCGTTCTTCGACACCACGCAGTACTATGACTTCCTGCAGCAGCCCCCGATCACCCTCGGGAACGGCACGGACGAGTTCATCATCGTCTACGGAGTCAACCACGTAGCCACCGGGAAGGCGACGTACGCGAACTTCGCCCTCTACGGTGCGGACATCTGGAACGGCGTTGGATCGATCACCGACGTGGACTTCACCGGAACGGCTGAAGAGTACCTCCCGGACAACCCGAACGCACAGTACCTCTACGTCTACAAGATAGCGAGGAACTGCGAGGGAGAGCAGAACTGCTTCGCGGTTCCATCAGGCGTCGGAGGTTACGGCATCGAGCCGGATCAGCCGATCTTTATCGCGTGGAGGCTGTACCTGGAGAATGCCACAGCGACCGGGCCGTCCTACGCGGAGGTCGTGTACGACCGGGCGATAAAGTTCGGCCCGGAGAGTTAGGGTGAGCGGAACCGGGATGGGGAGAGCGAAAACCCCATCTCTTCATTTTTGACGGCGGGAATCACACCATGCCCGGTTGTTTCCATGAGGTCGCAGAGGAGGGGTAGGGTATGGTTCCCATCACCGCTGTTCTCCCGGCACCCGGCGGGCACGCCCGAAGACTACTCCCAGCAGGAGAAACACGACTATGGAGACACCGGCGTAGCCGATGATGCCAATATTACGGAGATTCATGTCGGCAAGGGGGACACCGACAAGTCCCGCGAGGCTCAGTACGCCGCTGACGATCATAAGCACCCGGACCGTCCTCTCCAATCGACCTCTCTTGAAGACAGGCGCGGCAAAGAGCATGGCGAGGGCAAAGAAGATGTCCCACGCAAGGATGTCCAGTGCATAGGCTACTGACGGCCACGTAAACGAGAAGAAGAGCGAACCCCACGGGAATCCTGCGGACTCGATCAGGTGGCTTACCGTGAGGATAACGAAGTGGACGCTGGAGGTGATACCCGCCATGAGGATCATGAACGCCAGCGCCGTGAGGCTATACATCCCGGCCTCAGGGGACGCATACGCATGCACGGCGACCATGACAACGACCATCAGTGGCGCGATGACGACGATGAGCGATTCCAGGATAGAGAAGTACGGATCGCCGATCGGATCCTGCGGCGACGCGAGCGAGAGAAAACCGAGAATCAGCGTAATCAGGTATGCGATCAGGAGGAAGGAGACACCCAGAGCCGCAGCTCGTCCTGCCATCCGATGGGTTCTCGTGAAACCTTCCTGCACCATGCCTGGCTCCGTTTATCACCGCAGTACCGATCGACCGGCTACAACATAAGAAAGGGGGATGGGGAGACGGTTATCCCCGGTGCGATCTCAGGCCGGAGGGGCGGGGACGACGAGGTACGTGGCGTAGCCGTCGCCGATGTTCCTCGTCACGTGACCCCTGCCCGAGGTGTCCTCGAGGAGGACGAGGTCGCCGGGCACGAACCGCCTGACCTCGCCGTCCGTCGTCTCCATCTCCACCTCGCCCGAGAGGAGGGCGAGGAACTGCCGGGCGGGAGCCGGGTGCAGTTCGCCGACCCAGCCGGGCTCGAAGGTGTAGAAGCGGTACTTCGACGCGGGCTTATCCTCGGAGACATAGAACGGGGCAGCGGGCGGCGCTGCCTGCACAAGACGCTGCTTTACCGTCACGCTGTCGAAGTGCGAGTCGCCCTGCTCGTCTGTAGAGATGCGGTGGTACGTCACCTGGCCCGGATTGAAGGAGAATATCTTCGTCATGGTTTCCCCCGGTGCGATCTGCGGGTCGGGATATGCTTCCCGACAGGATTACAGACTGCCGGGGGAGGGATAAAGGTTGCGACGGGGCGGTCGGGTGGGAGGAGGGATAGACTGCCGGGTTCATCGAGAGGGGAACCTTCGGGAGTTGGTTCTTGTCGCTCTGACCTCTGCAAAGCCCCGGCCGGTCGATCCGAAGACGCCGATATTCACGCCGCTTTCAATCCTCTAAAACGGTTCCCCCGCAGGTGCGATCAGGCGCAGGCCCGGGATCTAGTCGATACGGGAGAGGATCCCCTCGATCGTGATCGCGTAGGTAACCGTCTCTCCCGCAAGGGGGTGATTTCCATCAACGGTGACGCTTTTGTCGTCCACGTCGAGTACGGTTACCCGGCAGGGTTTTCCCAGCACCTCAACGGTGATGAACTCGCCGGGAACCGGTTCGTGGTCGAGTTTAAGCTTTCTGCGTTTTATCGTGACCACGAATTTCCGCCGGAACTTCCCGTAGGCCTTCTCCGGGGCAGCACCACGGCCACCGTCTCGCCCGGCTCTCTGCCGATCAGCGCCTCCTCAAAGAGGGGATTGATCTGCTTCGCTCCGAGGGTAACCCGGACCGGCTCGCCCGACCGCGTATCCTCGAAGATCTCGCCGTCGGGGCGGGTGCTGGTGAAGTGCAGGAGCAGGGTGTCGCCGTCCGTTACGGGTGCCATATGCTACCTGATCGGTTTGTCGGGGGGTACTTTAATGCACCGGGAGTACGGAGCGGCTTTGCCGTCTCTCCCGGAAGGCTTCCAGGCAAACGGAGTTTCCACGGCGGAGGAGGGCTTGTTCCACCACGCATCCTATCACTCGCGGTTCTCATTGTGCATGCCAGCGTAGCAAATATGGCCGACTTCAACCTGGCCGCTCGCTGTTTCAGGCTGCTCCCGACTCCAGTGCCGATTGTACTGATAGGGTTACTACCCGAAAACGGAAAATCGGAACGTAATCGCAAAAAGAACGCAAAAACCCATGGGCTCGCTGAGATTCGAACTCAGGATCTTCGCCGTGTGAAGGCGACGTCATGACCAGCTAGACCACGAGCCCTGATGCATCGACCGGGAATTGAACCCGGGCTATTGGCTTGGAAGGCCAAAGTCATACCACTAGACCATCGATGCGCTGCACAACGTGCCTACGTAGTTTGTCGGTGCCGGATAATAAAGGTTGAGATTATCGGAAGGGTTCCGGGGTGGATTAGTACCCCCGGACCTCCGACTCGAGCGCCTCGAGGGCGGCAACGCGCTTCTCGAGCGACGGGTGGGTGGAGAAGAGCTCCATCAGGGTGTTCCCCGAGAGAGCGGGGATGATGAAGAACGCGTTCGCACCCTCCACCTCCTGCTTCTTCTCGGCGGGGACGTAGTCCATCCTGCCGCTTATCTTCTGGAGCGCCGAGATCAGCGCCCGCGGGTTCCCGGTCATGTAGGCGCTGCCCCGGTCGGCCGCGAACTCCCGGTAGCGGGAGAGCGCCCGTATAAGGAGCGTGCTCATAACCCAGACCAGGATCGACGCGATGAAGACGACGATCAGCGCCCCGGCGTTGTTGTCGCGCCGGCCGAAGAGCCCGATGAAGAACCAGTTGCGCATCACCAGGAACGCAAGCATCGAGATGAAACTCGCGAGCGTCAGGGTCAGCATATCCCGGTTCTTGACGTGGGAGAGTTCGTGGGCGAGCACGGCCTCGAGCTCCTCTTTCGAGAGGATGCGCATGATCGAGTCCGTCACCGCAACCACGGCGTTGTTGTAGTTCCGCCCGGTCGCGAACGCGTTCGGGACGGGGGATGCCATAATCCCGATCTTCGGCATCGGCAGGCCCGCCTCGGTCGCGAGACGCCGCACCGACCGGTGGAGGTCGGGGTACTCGTCCTCCTCGACGATGCGGGTGCCCGTACTCCAGAGCACGAGCTTGTCGGAGAAGAAGTACTGGGCAAACGCCATCCCGGCCGCGACGATCAGGAGGAACTCGAAGCTGAATCCTAGAGCGGATAAGACGCCCAGGAAGATCAGATAGACGATGAGCAGCAGGAACGACGTCAGCGCCATTCGTGCGGTCAGCCCAAAGTCACGGGTCCATTTCATATCGAGCTACTGTTAGACGGGAGGCATATTAATACATCCGCCCATGAATCCGGAAACGGACGGAAATGCTCACCCCGAGAGCCGCCGGGGCGTATCCGCGCCACTGGCATTATTAGGAGACAGCGTCAACAGATAAGCGAGGAAATCCGGATGGACCTTGATGAAGTGACAATCAGCAGAGCCATCGTACAGGAGCAGAGCAGGGTGCTCCTCGAGTACATGGAGATGGACGTTGCAATCGTCGGCGGCGGCCCTTCCGGCCTTGCCTGCGCCGCACTCCTCGGTGAGCGGGGCATCAAGTGTGCGCTCATCGAGAAGAAACTCAGTATCGGCGGCGGGATGTGGGGCGGGGGCATGATGTTCCCCCGGATCGTCGTCCAGGAAGAGGCCCGGCGGCTGCTCGACCGGTTCGGCATCGCCTACCGCGAGCACGCCCCCGGCTACTACGTCGCGAGCTCCGTCGAAGCCGTCTCGAAACTGACCGCCGCGGCCTGCAGCGCCGGCGTCGAGTTCTTCAACCTCACCACCGTCGAGGACGTCATGGTCAAGGGCGACGGGCGGGTGAGCGGCCTTGTCATCAACTGGACGCCCGTCGAGATGGCGGGACTGCACGTCGACCCCTTCACGCTCGCCTGCTCGTATACGATCGACGCCACCGGCCACGACGCGGTCGTCGCCCGTCTCGTCGAGGCGAAAGGCACCGACCTCGCGGTGAAGGGCGAGGGGTTCATGTGGGCGGGCAGAGCCGAAACCAACATCATCCGGCACACCCGCGAGATCTACCCGGGTCTCGTCGTCACCGGCATGGCCGCGAACGCCGTCGCCGGCGAGAACCGGATGGGGCCGATCTTCGGCGGCATGCTGCTCTCGGGAGAGTTCGCCGCCGGGCTCGTCGCAGAACGGCTCGGGAGATAACCGGAGGCTACCATGACCACCGGGACTGATGAAGCGGCAACCTTCGCCGACCTGGCCTACGGGATCTTCGAGATCGTCCTCAACCGCGAGCTCTCTCACGCGGGAGCACCGCTCTTCGAACGGGTCGAGAGCGGGCAGGAGTTCCGCGCCGACCTCGAGGCGATCTTCGCCGGGTTCGCCGAGGACTACCCCGAGCTCGCCGGTGCACTGACGAGCCGGTTCGGTTCGACCGAAGCCATATACGAGCTCCTCCTCGCCGGGGAAGGCGTCACGCCCTCCAAGACCACGCAGATGTACTGGATCGTCGAGGACGCCCCGAACGCCGGATGCAGCCCTGTCGACGACGAACTCGGCGGCAAATGGCTCATCTTCGCCGAACCGGCCGACGCGGACGAGGCGTGGCGGCGCGTCCGGAACGAGACCGCCGCCGGACGGCTCGGCACCTCGGCGCGGGTCAGCACCGCAAAAGAGAACCCCGACGCCCGCGACAACCGGACGGTCATCTACGTCTACACCGCCGACTGGCGGGACGAGGCGGACGTCATGCGGGTGCGCGAGCGGCTGCGCGAACTCGGGTTTGTCGACCGGCTCGGCTACAAGCGCAACATCGAGACCTACCAGGGCGAGTACAGCGAGAAAGGGAAGAAAGTCACGTTCTACAGTGCGTGACGCTCCCGCAAAGGCTCGAAAAAGAGAGTGGCTGATCCACGGAGAAGAATCCGGGGAGGCCTGTCCTTATTTTCCGTATCGTTCCGGCTCTCCGGCGTCTACCGGGCGTCAGGGATTATGCCTTCCGCTCTTTCGACTTTGCCCGGAGGTTCTCGTATCCGCACTTGCGGCAACGGGTTGCGCGGATTGCGTTCCGTGCATTGCATTTCATGCAGATCTTTACATTGAGTAACCGTGCTTCTGCTTCAGCGAATCGTGCCATGAATCAAACACCACTTGTCAGTTTACTACTATTCGTTCTCTGAACTTTTAACAGTTCTGTCGGTATGCCGGCCTATCCGGCGAGCGTGCCTGCCAGCCACTCGCTGAACAGAGCGAGCGCCCGCGCCCGGTGCGAGATCCGGCTCTTCTCGGCGAGCGGGATCTCGGCGAGCGTCCGGCCTTCGTACTCGAAGATAGGATCGTAGCCGAACCCCGCATCCCCGCGCGGCTCGACGATGGTGCCCGGGAGCACCCCGCGGAAGATCCGGATCCCCCGCTCGTCCGCATACGCGATCGCCGTCTCGAAGTGCGCGTTCCGGTCGGCTTCGCCCGCCATCAGCTTCAGAATCCCGGCATTGCCGATAGTGCCGGCGACGTAGGCGGCATACGGCCCAGGGAACCCCCGGAGAGCGTCGACACAGAATGCCGTATCGTCGACGATCAGCGGGCGGCGCAGAACCTCGAAGGCATACCGCGCCTTCTCGCGGGCGATCTCCCCGACATCGTCGGCGCGGTACTCCGGGCACTCGAGCGGGACGTGCTCGGCCTCAAGCAGCCCTGCAAAGGACGCGGCGACCTCGCGTGCCTTGTGCGGGTTGCTCGTCACCACCGCAAGCTTCAGAGGTACCGCCCCCGGAGCTCCACCTCGCGCTCGCGGGCGAGCACCTCGCCGGCACCAGGAAAGACTCCTGCATACCCCCGAGCGAAGGCCGCTTTCAGTTCCTCGTGCTCGTCGGTCGTGCTCTCGAGCGTCTGGAAGAGGACGTGCAGATCGACGCCGCGGCTCTCAAGCTCGGCCGAGACGTGGGCGAGCCCGAAATCGATCAGCACGCACCGGTTATCTTCGAAAATCATATTGCTCGTCGTGAGATCGCCGTGGATGATCCCGGCGCCGTGAAGCCTGCCGACGGCGACCCCGGCGAGCCGGAGCGTCTCTTCGCTCATCGCGTACTTCAGCACGTCGCCCTCGACCCGCTCCATCACGATGGTATCGGCGGTGACATCCCGGATGACTGGCGTCCGCACCCCCGCCCGCCGGGCTGCCGCAATAAGCCGCGCCTCGGCACGCGTCCGTTCGGTAATCAGCCTTCGATCGAGGAGCTCGTTCCGGTAGCGCTTGCTGACCCGGCGCTTGGCGACGTCGCCGCCCTGCACCTCGACGACCGCCTCAGCCCCGCGGAGGGGGCCGCCTTCGAGCGTGAGCCCCCGGACGGCCTCGCCGGGCTCGGAACGCCAGACGACCGGCACCTCGTCGGCGCGGTAGCCGGGCCGGACCTGCGACTCCTCGATCGGGAGCAGGGCGCCGTGCTCGAGCATCACCCTGCCGGTATAGGCGATCATCGCCCCGTTATCGCCGAGGTACGTCCGCTCAGGCACCGCGAAGCGGGCACCGCGGTCTTCGCACATCTCGCGCAGCATCTCCTGGAGACGGCTATTCGCACCGACCCCGCCGACGAGGAGCACCTCGTCCTTCCCGGCGTGGGCGAGCGCCCGCTCCGTCACCTCGACGCACATCGCGAACCCCGTCTCCTGCAGCCCGTGGCAGACGTCCTCGATCGGCGCCTTGCTCTCCTGCGCCGCACTGATGAGACCGGAGAACGCGAGGTCCATCCCTTTGACCGTATACGGGAGTTCGATATAGTTCCCGTCCCGGGCGAACCGTTCGACCACCGGCCCGCCGGGGTGCGGAAGGCCGTGGCTCCGGGCGAACTTATCGAGGGCGTTCCCGATCCCGATATCGAGCGTCTCGCCGAAGATCCGGTACCTGCCGTTCAGGTACCCGAGCACCTGGGTATTCGCCCCGCTCGCGTAGAGGACGATCGGGTCGTCAAACCCGGTCGCCCACCGCCCGATCTCGACGTGCGCCACGCAGTGGTTCACGCCGACGAGCGGCAGGTCGAGGGCGAGCGAAAGCGCCCGGGCCGCGGTCGCAACGGTGCGCAGGCACGGCCCGAGCCCCGGCCCCTGCGAGAACGCTATCGCCTGCAGGTTTTCAGCGGCAGGCAGGACGCGGGCGATCACCTCCCGCATCACGGAGGCATGGTGCTGCGCCGCCTCGCGGGGATGAATCCCTCCGGTGGGAGGAGCGTACGGTGACGAGTGGAGCGCGACGAGGTCGTCTCCAAAAACAGCGGCGCTGAGGTTCCATGCTGTGCCTTCAAGTCCCAGCACCTCGCCGACCGGCGGCTTTAATTCAGGCATGAAACGGCCGATTGCTCCTATGGATTACTTATGAAAGACTGGTTATTCAATCGCCAGACCCGGTGAAAAGGTTCACACGTTGTTCCTGGAGACCGAGCCTCTCTGGTATCTACTTGTTAAATTCGGTATAGCCGCACTTGCCGCAGGCGCTGCGGTCAGGGTGCGCCGCCATCAGAACGCCGGGGCCGCACCGGGGGCAGTGCCGCTTCTGCAGGACTGCGCGGTCGCCCTCGACCGTGTAGCACGCTGAACGCTTCGCCATATTCAGGCCTCACTCTCGCCGGCGGCGGCTCCCCGCTTGAGCAGGTACTCGCGTTCGGTCTGCAGCTTGCTCTCTTCGGAGTCGTAGATCCGGGCAACGCCGGTCGCTTCCATCTTCCCGAAACGGGTCTTTAACGAATCGATCACGACCAGGTTCTCGTTCTTGTTCTGGAGCGCGGCAATCTTCTCGAGGATAATCTTCCGGGACGGGGTTGCGCCTTCGTAGGTAAGGGTAAACGCAAGCTCCCGCCGGTTTAACAGTTCGTTCCTCGCATCACGTGTGAATTCAAACTCCATCGGTATCCCTCAAATATTGTAGACATATTTATTTAAAACATAGGGCTCACCGGCTCATCCGGTGACGAAGAGGCGGAGCAGGGATGCCGCCTCTTCTTTCGCCTTCGCATCGACGATGCGCAGGACGACGCCCTCTCCGGGCTGGCCGTAGAGAACGGCCGAACCGATCGGAGCCGCGATCACCATCGGGATCACCCCGAGGTCTTCCTCGCCGTCGACGACAATGAGCCGTGGCGGATCGGCGACCGCTTCCTCGATCGCCGTAATGAGCTCGCCGGTTATCATCCCTGCAGGGTTCCAGGCGCCCACCCTCCGGCTCCGGAGGAGAGGCGACCGGGTGACGGGTGTCCGCATCGTAAACCCGTCGATAACGGCAACGTCGGGGGTGATGCCCAGTTTCACGAGGTTCTGCGTGACGACATCCCCGACGACGTAGATCTTCCGGCCTTCAAGCGCGGGGAGAAGGCCTGCGATGTCGGGATAGAGGACACCGAAGGGCTTTTTGAAACAATCCCGATGCTCGTCCGGAAGCCTGTACATCAGCGGACCTTCAGGGCGTACCGTCCGGCCATGGTGATCTTCATCTTCTTTGCGATCTCCGAGTGCTCGGGATCGATGATCACCAGGTAACCAGCCCAGTCTTCGCTTAAATTGGACGTTCCGCAGATCACGCAGGCCTCGCCGTCGACGACCCGGTGACACTCCCTGCAGACCCGCAGCTGCTTTTTGGCCTTACGCACCGCCATGGGCACCACTCCGCTCCTTCTCCCGCTCGAGCTCCTCTTCCAGCCACTTCTCGGTGCCAAGCCCGGACTGCCGCATGGTGAGGCCGATCTTGCTCTCCCGGGGCTCCCGCTCGTTCAGCGAAAGTGCCACGATACGTGCCCGGACACCGTCGCCGACCGCGATGTAGCGTTTCGACTCCTGGCAGATCAGGCGGGCGTTCTTCTCGTCGTAACTGATGTAGTCGTCGGAGATCTGGCTCACGTGCAGCATCGCGTCGATAGGCCCGAGGCTCACGAACGCACCGAAACTGGTCGTCTCGACGACCTGCCCCTCGATGACCTCCTGCAGGGCGAGGCGGAGCACCAGCGCTTCGAACCGGACGTCGTAGTATACCGCCCCGTCCCCGGGGATCAGTTCTCCCTGGCCGACGTTCAGTATCTTCGTGACGGCAATGTAGATGCCGATCTCTTTTGTAATGCTTCCTTCGAGCTGCTCCTGCAGCACATTCAGGATAACTTTCTCAAGATCCTCACCGAGGCGGCTCGGGGGAACCCGAACCTTATCCTCCAGCGTCATTTTGAAATACATGTTATCTATCCCCGGATCAATTCCAGCGTCTTCTGTTTTCTCATCGTAACGACGGCGATACCCAGGCGGAGCAGGGTCTTTCTGAGATTTCTGTCGTTGGTGACAACGATGCAACCTTCCCGCTCGGCATACTCGACCATCCGTTCGTCGACGTACCGGCGGTCGCTCATGCTCGGGACGATCGTCGAACGGCCTGCCATGGCAAGGCCGATACGTGCGGCGGCAGCGTCTTTCCCGCGGCCCCGGGCGAGGCCCGAGAGCTCGGCGACCACATCTTCGAGCGTAACCGCGTCATAATCTCCGACAAGCATGCGGAGCTCGTCATAGATGTCGATGCCAAACTGTCCCGGCATCATCAGGGCGTTGGCGTCCAGCAGTACTTTCACTCGGTCAGGACTCCCATGCCGATCAACCGCCATCGTCCCCCTACCTGCCGGCTGATGGCAATGCGTGCACCGATCTCCGCACAGACCGGCCGCTTGAGCAGAACCTCGATCGTGTCTTTCTTCGTGTTCACCACGACACCGACGGTCACCGCCGTGCCGACGGAGAGCATGAGCGGTTCTTTATGCTTCAGCGGTTCGATGAGCTGCTCGCTGTCGGAACCGACGACGCGGTCCATCAGCGTCACCTCGAACTTCATCCTCTCCCAGACGGGAGGCAGTTTATCGACGTGCCCGGCCACCTGTCCCGCAAGCGTGTCGCTCTTCGTGAGAGACGGATCGAGTTTCGTCGCGAGACCAAGCAACCCGCCCGGCGTCGCCTCGGTGACCTTGATAGAACCGGCGTTGATGGAGGTGACCTTCGTCGTTATCGGTTCCCACTTCGTCCGGTTCTCGACCTGGAGCTGCCGGCCGGGCCGGATCTCGATATCGTCGCCCTCTTTGAGAATACCCCGGGTCAGCGACCCGCCGATAACGCCGCCCTTCACATCCCGCCAGCTGCAGCCGGGTTTGTTGATATCGAACGACCGTGCGATGAGCATGATCGGTTCGTCATCGGGGTTCCGCTCGGGTTCGGGGATCGTCTCGTCGAGAGCCTGGATCAGGGCGCCGATATTGATCCCCTTCTGTGCCGAGACCGGGATGATCGGAGCGTTCTCCGCGATGGTGCCCCTCACGAACTCTTTTATCTGCTGGTAGTGCGCCACCGCCTCGGTCTGGGAGACGACATCGATCTTATTCTGGACGATGACGATATTCTGTATCCCGATCAGTTCAAGCGCCATCAGGTGCTCTTTCGTCTGGGGCTGGGGACAGGCCTCGTTAGCGGCGATAACGAGCATCGCTCCGTCCATGAGTGCCGAACCGGAGAGCATCGTCGCCATCAGCGTCTCGTGGCCGGGTGCATCCACGAAAGAGACTGTCCGGAACGCCTCTACCTTCGACCCGCACTTCGGGCACTCCGGGGTGCTCACATAGGCATCAAAGCCCTCGCACCCCTCGCACCGGTAAAATGTGGCGTCGGCATACCCGAGTCGGATGGAGATACCTCGCTTGATCTCTTCACTATGCCTGTCCGTCCAGACTCCCGTCAATGAACTGACAAGCGTGGTCTTGCCGTGATCGACATGACCTACAAGCCCAATATTGACACCCGGAATGTGTACATCACGCAAAAGTACTCGAACCTCCTTACTCTATATATGGTGACACTACTTATACATAATCAGTGATGGTTATCGAATCGCTCCCTTTTATGAATTACACGTTTTCCTGATCTACTCCATACAACAACGCGAGAGGAAACATACTTCGTATGAAAAATCTTGCCGAAACGAGGGAAAGTTTAAACATTGCGTACGAGTAATACAACAGTGAACACGAGTATGACAGGTGATGCAGAACTATCACGAATCGGGATCTCGCTTCCGAAGAACCTGCTTGACAAATTCGATGAAATTCTGACCCTTCGGGGATATTCGTCCCGTTCGGAGGGGATACGGGATTCAATTCGGAGTTATATCACGCACTACCAGTGGATCTCCGATGTCAAGGGCGAACGCCAGGGCGTCATCACCATGGTCTACGACCACGACCAGCGGGGACTCCTGCAGACGCTCACCGAGATCCAGCACGACTACGCGGGGATCATCCAGGCTTCGCTCCACTCGCACGTGACGCATAACAAATGCCTGGAAGTCATCCTGATCCGGGGCGACGGAACGGAACTCAAAAATATCGCCGAGAAACTGATGTCGCAGAAAGGAGTGGAATCGGTCAAGCTGACGACGATTCCGATCGCCGATTAACCGCCTCCTTCGCAGCTCTGGTCGGTGGTCACCCAGGCCTCTTTGAGCCTCTCCGCAAACTCTTTTTCCTGCTCGACGAACGTATCGATATTCCGCTCTTCTTCGTGTCTCCGCTCGACGGGACCCGCCTGCCCGATGACAACGAGCTCGTCCACCAGGTAGAAGAGATGGGTGCTGTCGAGCTCGGCGTACTGTCTGCCGTCTATCTCCGCGAGCGCGAGGACGGTACCCGACGTCCCCGTCCGGGGATACCGCACCGGAATACCGACTGCAACCTCGTCAACCTTCATACGGTAGGATCTAATCTGCTAAACTATAAATGATCCCCTTGCCTGATCTGTACCAATGAAGTGCACCATCCGGCAGGTTCAGAAGCGCTACTTCGACGGTACGCACCGGTTCAAATCCCCCGAGGAGACATACGCCGATATCGCCCCGCTGATGGATCAGGCAGGGGTCACCGAGGTCGTCGATATCACCCACCTCGACCGGCTCGGCATCCCGGTCTACTCCGCCTCCCGGCCGAATGCCGCTCCGGGATCGGTCAGGGTGCATGCAGGGAAAGGGAAGGAGCCTATCCACGCGGAGGTCTCCGCCATGATGGAGGCGCTCGAACGCTACTGTGGCGAGTACCGCGGCGACCGCATGGATTACGCGACCTACGGGGAGATGGGCATTCACCGGGCGGTCGACCCCGAAGACCTCCTCATCCCGCGCCGGATCGGGCAGCATGAGAAGATCCACTGGACTCCCGGGTGGGACATCCTGAACGACGAAGAGGTCTACCTCCCGAGCAACGCCGTCTTCCACCCCTACGACACCCTCGGCATGACGACGCCGATCTTCCGGAGCGATACGAACGGGCTTGCCTCCGGGAACGTCCTCGAAGAGGCGATCCTCCACGGCATGCTCGAGGTGATCGAACGGGCTGACTTAAGCATCGCCGAAGAGCGCCGCTCGCTCGGTCGGCGCCTCGTCATCGGGCACGACTGCCCGGCGCGGGAGGTTATCGACCGGTTCGAGGAGAACGGCATCGAGATGCACCTCTGGCTGCTTGCGGGGAAGACAGGGATCCCGACGGTTGCCGCGGCGGCGGACGATACCGTCACCCGCGACCCCGCCATGCTCGTCATGGGCTCGGGGACGCACACCTGCCCCGAGATCGCCGCGCTCCGTGCGGTCACCGAGGTGGCGCAGAGCCGGGCGAGCTACCTGCAGGGCGGCCGTTCGGATCCGCAGCGCGAACTCTTCATGCAGAAGGTCGGCTACGACCGGTTCAAGCGGATCAACAAAATGTGGTTCTGCGAGGCAGAATCCGTCGATATCGCGGATCTGCACGATTACAGCACCCCGTACTTCGACGAAGATATCAGGCGGACCCTGCAGGAAGTCGGCGAGCACGCGGACCGCGTCTGCGTCTGCGATCTCTCCCGGACACCGGTGCCGGTCGTCAGGGTCGTCATCCCCGGGTTCGAGGTCTCGCATATCGATAAGGATCGGCGCCGGCAAGCTCCCCGAAATCAATAAAACTGCACTTTTTTCAGGATGGAGACGATCTCATCCGTCGCATGCCGGACGGGCTCCGTCTCCGCCCCCGCAAGGTCGGTACGCCTCCCCTGCAGGGCACCGAAGATGTTCCGGATCGCTTCGCCATGGCTGGGCCCGTATCCCCCTTCGAGGACGAGGGAGAGGGGCATATCAATTTCGTCGATCAAAAGGCCGGTCAGTACCTGAAAGTCCGAAGGAACGAGCAGCATCCGGCCGTGCTCGTCGTCGAAGAGGGGATCCTGGCCTGCCGAGACGATCAGAACGTCGGGTCTGAAGCGGTTGATCGCGGGAATGAAGACGTCCCGGAAGACGGCCAGGTAGTCGGCGATGGTCGAACCCGGCAGGAGCGGGGCGTTGAGCGTATACCCCCGCCCCCGGCCGGCGCCGACCTCGTCCACCCATCCGGTCTTCGGAAAACTGTCCGCCTCGTGGACGGAGCAGTACAGCACCCGGTCGCTGCCGTAAAAGATTGCCTGGGTGCCGTTCCCGTGGTGCAGGTCCCAGTCGAGGATCGCGACGCGGTCGACGGATTCAAGCGCCCGTGCCGCCGCCACCGCGGCGTTGTTGAAGATGCAGAACCCCATCGCCCGATCGGCCTCGGCGTGGTGGCCGGGCGGGCGCACCAGGGCAAAACAGTGTTCTCCATCGAGCGACCGGTCTACCGCGAGCGAGGCCGAACCGGCGGCGTAGGAAGCCACGTCGAAGGACTGGCCGGTGACGTAGGTGTTCGCGTCGAGGTAGTAGGTTCCGCTCGTAAACTCACGGATCCACCGGACGTGCTGGGGGCGGTGAACCCGCTCGAGGTCGGCAACCGACGCCCTGACCGGGTCGCGCCACTTCAACCCGTCCGGGACGCCGGAGAGCACCGTCCGGAGACGGGCGCCGGACTCGGTGTGGTGCTCCATGTCGTGGCGGGCAAACACATCACCGTAAACTACCGAGCACCTCATCGCACGTCAGTTGATAGAGCTCCCCTGCAGGATAGCATCTTCGGTGACGTCGAACGTGAGCGTTGTCCCGGCGATCCGGTACGGTCCGGTCGCCTTCACCTCGCCCTGCCCGCCGGTCGTGGCATACGGAACGACAAACGTACCGTTGACGCTCTCCTGCCGGTAGGTGAAGGTTCTGCCGGTGTTGGTGACGATCGGAACCTCGATCGTGCCCTCGCCCGCGATCGTCGCACCCGGGACGTACTCGAAGATCTTGACGTACTTGATGCCGGCCGGATAGCCGGAGAGGCCGAGCGGGGACTCGTGGACGAGCCGATAGTGCTGCAGGGCACTCACCCGTCCGGTCGGGGCATTAATAGTGGTGCTGACGACCGTCGCGTGCGACCCTGCCGGTGCGTTCTTATTGAACGCCTCGACGGCCGCGCTGGCTGCAGACGCATCCATCATCTGCGAACTCGTGATCACGGGAAGAGAGGTTCCGGCAAGGCCCGCGTCGCGGTACTCGACATAGAAGACCGACGAGGGTTCGGCCATCGAACCGTCGAAGTTGTGCAGCCGTGAAACCATCGTCTCGTAGTAGTTCTGGTTGAAGGGTGCGACGGCGGTGTAGGAGGTCGACCCCGGCGCCGACGGCATCAGGAACTGCGGTTGGAAGGGTGTTACGCCCGCCGTGGCGTTCGCCCAGGTGGCCATCGCCCAGAACTTCCCGGTATCCATCTCGATATCGGTGATGACGTAGCGGACACCGAGCAGATCGGAGATCTCGTTCGCGGTCTCTTCGGAGGTCGCGGTGAAGTAAGCCGCCGCTCCGTACTGCCCGGCGACGCCCCGCTGGAACGGATTGGCGGTTGGGATCCGTTTCGAGATGAAGGTTATCCAGTGGCCGTAGTCCCACCAGGAGATCACGCCGTAGGCCTCCTCCGGGTAGGTGTAGGAGTTCGTGTCGATCGCGTAGTAGTCGACGCCGGTCTCGGGAGTGTTCTCCCCGAACCAGGCGAGCGACTCCTGCCACTGCGAGTTCATGCTGCCGTAGTGGGCGCTCGAGGAGAGGGCGATATCGCTCATCGTGGAGGAGGCGGCGAAGAGGAGACCGACGGCGACGACCACCGCCACCGCTCCGACCTTCAGGTAGTCGGGCTGGTGCTTTGCGGCGGCTTTCGGTTTCTGCGGTTTTGCTCCCTTCTGCCCCTTCTTCGAGGGCTCGGCAGGGGTATTCCCACCGTCCGGTGCCGGGGGAGACGGCTCCGTTCGGGCACCGACGAGACGGCGGATCTCCGGCCACCCGGCATCCACGACAAAGCCGATGAAGATCGCCGAGAGGAGCGCGATGTTTGCGGCGAGGTAGTACTCGTATCTGATGTGGGCGATCGTCGAGTAGAGGATGATCACCGACCAGATGAGGACGAAGACCTGTGCGGGATGCTCTTCGCGCCGGTTCCGGTAGAGGAGCGCCGCAAATCCGCCGACCATCAGCAGGAGGCCCCAGTGGAACGTCCGCCAGGCATCGTCGAAACTCCATGCCCGGGCTTCCTGGACGGTCGTCGTGATCGCCTGCGAACCGAAGAATGCACCGATGCTGCCCATGATGATATTAAAGAAGTCAGGAGCGGCGGCAAAGACGGCGAGCAGCCCGACAACGGCGATCCCAACGATGGAGAGGGGGTAGAGGAACTTCTGCTTTCCCTGCAGGTACGCGGCAAGGCCGTACAGGAGGAACGTGCCGACGATCACGAGGAGGTAGGCGATGACGTGCATCATCGAGTACTGGGAGAGGCTGAAACCCGGATGCGGCATCCCGAAAACGAACATCCCGAGGATAGCGACGCCGAAGACCACCAGGTTCAGAAACGCCAGGTACTCGCCCGTCCTGCCGCGGTAGTAGTCCCAGATGAACTGCACGAGCGTAAAGAGCCCCACGATCAGGGCGAAGAGCACCATCGTCGGCATCGTGTAGAGGCCGAGAAGGTAGGCGATCCCGGCGAAAGCCGCAAGGAGAGCGGGCTTTTTGAGCGTCTCGAACTTCCGGATATCGAACTCCGGGCTTCGGACGGCACCAAGCGCGACGATATACGCCAGGACGAAGAGCGTCGCGAAGAGCACCTCCGCGATGTGGTGGTCGACGAACCCGAAGAGCGACCGGTAGACGTACTGCCCTGACACGACGGCGATCAGGCCTGCCGAGAGGAGACCGGTCTTCCAGTCCGCCATCTTCGCGCCGAGGCCGTACATGACCGGCACCATGGCCGCGGCCATCAGCGGCGGGACCCAGGAGGCCACGACCATGATATCGGGGCGGGCGCTAGCACCTGCGAGGATCGAGAGCGTCGAGATGATGTAGATGAAGAGCGGACCCCAGTAGACCGTCTCCCCGTGCGGGAAGTGGGTCATCGCGTCGAACCAGGCATAGCCGGGGTAGTTCGCGATCGTCTGCTCGACCTGCCGGAGATTGTACCAGGGATCGTTTCCGAGGAGATCGACCCCGGCGGCGGTGATCATCTGATCCGCGGCGATAACCCGTATCCAGAGCGCGAACACGGAGAAGATGATGAGTAATGCGATAATGATATACGTCCGGTACTTAGTCAGTTCTGCTCGAGCCATCAGACCCTCCTTCTGTCACGTTTCTGTTTCTCTGTACACCGTTAATAAAGTTGGCCTGTTGCCGGAGTGTCGCGACCGAAATCGGGCTTAATTCAGGCGGAACCCGTAATTCTCTCGAATATCTCCTCAAATGCTGCAGCTTTGTTCCGCCAGCTGTGTTCGCTGACAAGGGCATCGTAGCAGACAGGCCTTTCTGCAATCTCGAGGACTTTCGAAGCGAATTCGTCCGGCGTCCGGTAGATGAAGAGATGCTCACCGCCCATCCGGATCATGTCGGGGATCGGTGTTGAAAGAATGGGTTTACCGCAGGCCGAGTACTCGAAGTACTTGTTCGGGAGAGCGATATCGATCCACTGCGGCGGTGAGAGCGGGACGGTGCAGAGATCCATCGGTGCGATGTAGGCAGCCATATCCCGGTACGCGACCGCCCCGGTGAAGACGACCCGGTCCGCGATACCGAGCTCCCGTGCGAGTTCCTTGAGTTCTTCCGAGTAGTTCGTGAAGAGCGACCCGCCGACGATCAGGAGGTATGCGTCCGGCCGGGCGGCGAGAACCCGCCGGAATGACCGGATAACCTCGTCGAGAGCATACCACCGCTCGATTGCACCGGCAAACCCGAGGACGAAGGCATCTTCGGGGATATCGAGGGAGGAACGCATCGCCCGGCCGTCCATGGGGCGGAAGAGGTCGGTGTTGACACCGTTCGTGATCAGCTCGGCCGTATACCCGTAGCGCCGGAGTTTCTCAACGAGCCCGGGGGAGACCGTCGTGATGAGATCGCTCCGGTCGAGGTTGTAGCGGGTGATCGCGAGCACGCCGCTCCGGAGCGCCCACTGCAACGCGGGGTTCTTGTAGTAGGCCGCCGCGGAGTCGGGGAACCAGTCCTTGAGATCGAAGATGACCGGGACATCGTACTTCTTCGCGGCGTGGATCATCGCCGTCCCGGCGAGGACGTGAGCACCGACCACCACGTCGATATCGTTCTCCCGGATGATATCGCGGAGCACCCGGTAGTGGTGGGGAGCGTTTAAGGTATAGTGGAAGAGCGGGCTTTCGACCGGGTACTTCGTCGCCTCGTGGACGACCAGCCTCGTCTCCCGTTCAGGGCCGCGGCTGACGTGGAAGTGCGGAACGTGCACCTCGTGGCGGATAGCGAGCTCCTCGAAGATATTGTGATGCCGGGAGGGGATCGGGTGGTGGATGTAGTCCTGGGTCGAGACGAGAAGGATCTTCATGGGTTGTCACTGATAGACTTCAGGCTTGCAGCAATGCGGGCGAGGTCGTCGTCCGTCACCAGCGGGTGGACGGGGAGACTCAGCACGGAGGCCGCGAGCCGTTCGGAGACGGGACAATGGCAGCCTTCCGCCACCTCCCGGTAGACGGGCTGAGCGTGGATCGGGATCGGGTAGTGGACGGCGCTCCCGATCCCCTCCTCGTGCAGGCGCTGCATCAGGTCGTCCCGCGAGAGCGGGAACGACGCCGGCACCGTGACCACGTACTGGTGGTAGACGTGCCGCACGCCGTCCATGCGGTGCGGCGGGAGAAGGCCGCTTTCGCGGACGCACCGGTCGAGGGCGGCGGCATTATGGATCCGCCGCTCGTTGAAGCCTTCGAGCCGCGAAAGCTGGACGAGGCCGACGGCGGCGCCCATGTCGGTCAAGCGGAAGTTGTAGCCGATGGCGGTGTGCAGGTACTTTCTGCTCTGGCCGTGGTTGATGTAGAGCCGGACCCGCTCGGCGAGCGCGGGGTCGTCCGTCGTGACCATGCCGCCTTCACCGGTGGTCATGTTCTTTGTCGGGTAGAACGAGAAACACCCGAAGTCGGCGAAGCCGCCGACCCTTTTGCCGCGGTAATCGGCGCCGTGCGCCTGCGCCGCGTCCTCAATCAGGAGGAGGCCGTGGTCGTCGCATATCTCGCGGAGCGGTCGGACGTCGAAGGGCTGGCCGTAGAGGTGGACACCGACAACCGCCTTCGTATCGGGGCGGAGCGCCTCAAGGACGGCATCGGGGTCGAGCGTGAACGTCCGCTCGTCGACGTCGGCAAAGACCGGAGCCGCTCCGGTCATCGAGACGCTCGTCGCGGTCGCGATGAACGAGAACGACGGGACGACGACCGAGTCGCCCGCCCCGATACCGGCCGCGAGGAACCCGGCGTGGAGAGCGGTCGTGCCGTTGCTGGTCGCGACCGCGTGCCGGACATCGGAGTATTCGGCGAATCGGCGCTCGAACTCCGTGACTTTCGGGCCGGAGGCGATCATTCCGGATCGCATCACCTCCGCGACCGCGGCGATCTCCTCCTCCCCGAGATAGGGTTTTGCGACGGGGATGTACGTCATCGCCGCTCCGCACCGGGAGGGAGGTCTCTGAACCGTGCCGGCGACCCGACCGCGAGCGTCCGCGGCGGGACGTCCTTCGTCACCACGGCACCGGCGGCGACGAACGCCCCTTCGCCGATCGTGACGCCGGGGACGATCGTCGCGTTCGCCCCGATGACGGCATCGTCGCCGATCACCGGCCCCTCGAGCGGGACCTTGCCGCTCGGCGGGTAGCGGTCGTTGGTGAGAACGGTGTTCGGGCCGATGAAGACCCGATCGCCGATACGGGTGTCGGTCGGGATGTAGACCATGCTCTGGAGCCGGACATCGTCGCCGATCACCGCACTCCCCTCGATGATCGCGCCCGTTCCGATAGCGACGCGATCCCCGATCGTCGTCTTCTCGCGGATCAGCACGTTGTGACCGGTCTGGAAATCGTCGCCGATCGTGACGTCGCAGTAGATGATCGTCCCCGAACGGAGGACGGCATTCTTCCCGATCACCGCTCCGGGGAAATCCTGCTGATCCATACGCTCCCTCGACGGGAACCCTATCGACACGGGTTCGAATATCCGTGCGCCGGGGCCGATGGTGTTTCTGCCGTAGTCAGTCATTCGACGGTCACGCTCTTTGCCAGGTTCCGGGGCTTGTCGATATCGCACTGCAGGGCGCAGGCAGTGTGGTACGAGAGGAGCTGCAGGACGACCGAGGTCGTGAGCACCTGCACCATCGGGTGGGTATCGGGGATCGGGATGAAGATATCCACGATCTCCTCGAGCTCCGAATCGCCCTTCACCCCAAGGGCGATGATCGGCGCCCGGCGTGCCTTCATCTCCTTGATATTCGAGACCATCACGGGATAGGTGGCACCCGGCGGGCAGACCGCGACCACCGGGGTCTCCGGCGTCAGCAGGGCGAAGGGCCCGTGCTTCAGTTCGCCGGCCGCGTAGCCCTCGGCGTGGATGTAACTTATCTCCTTCATCTTGAGGGCGCCCTCGAGCGAGACCGGATAGAACGGCCCCCGCCCTACGAAGAAGACGTGCTCCGCCGTCCGGCAGAGAGCAACGGCATCCGCCATATCCTGCAGGAGCACCTCGTCGATCGCGAGGTGGGCGTGCGCGAGCATATCGTCGAAGGCGCCGTCGCACCGGATGTTCACGATCTGCATCAGCGCCGCGAGCTGGGCTATGTAAGACTTCGTCGCCGCGACGCTGATCTCGGGTCCCGCCCGCATCATCAGGGTTGTATCGGCGATCCGGGTGACGGTGCTCCCCTGCACGTTGGTGATCGCGAACGTCGGGCAGTTATGGGCTTTGGCCATCTTGAGGGCGGCCATGGTATCCGCGGTCTCGCCCGACTGGGTCACGGCGATGACGAGGCCGCGGAGCGGCGGCGGGTAGTACTTGAACTCCGAACCGAGTTCGACGCGGATCGGGATATTGCAGAGCGGCTCTGCCAGGTACTTGAAGATCAGCGCCGTGTGGTACGACGTCCCGCAGGCGACGAGCGTGATCTCCTCGGCGCTCCGGATCACCTTCCGCACCGCATCGTCGACGCCGACGCGGATCGTCTCGTAGAACGCCTGCGGCTGCTCGAAGATCTCTTTGAGCATGAAGTGGGCGAACCCGCCTTTCTTAGCATCCTCGACGCACCAGTTCACGAGCTCGATCTCGCGCTCAACCTTCTCGCCCTCGTGGTAGACCTGGACGCCTTCCGGCGTTATCTCGGCGATATCCCCGTCTTCGAGGAAGACGATACGCTCGGTGTGCTCGAGGAGCGGCGTCATATCCGACGCGGCGAAGAGCTCGCCGTCGCCGATGCCGAGCACCAGGGGGCTCGCGTCGCGGGCGGCGACGATCCGGTCGTCGTGCGCGGAGACCGCGAGGATTGCGTAGGAGCCCTTCAGGAACGGCACCGTCTTTCTGACGGCCTCGAGGAGATCGCCGGTGTACTGCTCCTCGAGGAGGTGGACGATCACCTCGGTATCGGTCTCGGAGCGGAAAGTATGCCCGCGTTCGAGGAGCTGCTTCTTGAGCTCGATGTAGTTCTCGATAACCCCGTTGTGGACGAGCGCGAGCCTCCCCGTGCAGTCGGTATGCGGGTGGGCATTGACGTCGTTCGGCTCTCCGTGCGTCGCCCACCGCGTATGCCCGATCCCGACGGAGCCATGCAGCGTAACGGCGCCCGACTCGCTCTCCGAGATCCGCCCGCGCTTTTTAAAGAGATCGATGTCGCTCCCCACCGTAGCGATGCCGAACGAGTCGTACCCACGGTATTCCAGCCTCTTCAAACCCTGAATCAGGAGCGGGGTCGCTTCCCGCCTTCCTATGTAACCCACGATTCCGCACATCTCTAGATCACCCTGGCAGCGTCCTCGATGAGACCGGTGACGATCCTTCCGTCTCCAACCGTGACATTGTTACCGACGACGCAGTTCTTAAAGATTGTGAACGGAGCGGCTTTAACGCCGTCTCCAAGCACCGCTCCGAACTCGGCCTTCATGACACCCCCGCCGACCTCGAAGAAGGCCTCTCTCGGGTAGGTGGTGGTATGGTCGCCGAGTACGCACCCTTCGCCGAAGACCGCGTTCACGATCCGGGAGTGCGACCCGATACGCACGTCGTCCATGATCAGCGAATCTTTCACGTACGTGAACGGCTCGATCGCCACCCGCGACCCGATACTGGTATCCGGCATGATGACGGTATGCGGCCCGATCGTGCAGTCCTCCCCGATGGTGACCGGGCCGTGAATGACCGCATTCGCTCCTATTGTCGTCCCCTTCCCGATCCTGACGAGCCCTCGGAGCGAGGCGGTGCTGCTGACCGTGCCGGCGAGTTCGGCCGGAATGCCGCGAAGCATTCTCCCGTTGAGCTTTAAGAGATCCCAGGAGTAGATGGCATCCTGCCAGTCCTCGGCGGGAAGAGCCCGTATCCGTTCACCGCTCGCGATCATCGACCCGATTGCATCGGGAAGCTCGTTGCTCTTTAGGTGGTTGAAGATCTCGCGGGTGAACGAAAAAACGCCGGTGCTGACGGTGAAGGTCGGGGCGTCCTCGGGCTTCTCGATGAGGTCCTGGACAAACCCGTCCCGGATCACGACGACCCCGAAGTTCGAGGGGTTCCGGTGCTCCGCGACCAGCATGGCGTTCCGTTCACCCCTGATCCTCGCGATGGACGCGGGGCTGATGTAGTTATCCCCGGGAAGGAGGAGGAAATCGCCGGAGATCTCCGCTTCGGCGCTCCGGAGAGCGTCGGCCGTCCCGAGCTGCCGCTCCTGCACCACGACCTGGATCGGAGCGTCGAGCCGGTTTAAGTAGCGGATCACGTGCTCTTTCCGGTACCCCACGACGACGACGATATCCCGGATACCGTTCTCGAGGAGGGCGTCGATGACGTACTTGATGATCGGGCGGTCCGCGACCGGTATCATCGCTTTCGGCCTGCTCCGGGTCAGCGGCCGAAGCCGGTTCCCCTCCCCTGCTGCGAGAATTACTGCCTGCATGGTCTCACCGCACCACCGTTTCGTCCTCGATGCACCCCTCGACCATTGAATGGGGGGCGATCAGCACGTTGCTCCCTATCCGGCTCCCGACGTTGACGGAGCAGTTGATCCCGAACTGGACGCCGTCGCCGATGATGGCGCCGAACTTTTTCCGCCCGGTGCTCTTGCCGCAGACCTTCACCGGCCCGTGGTCGTGGCGGAGGTTCGCGACCTTGGTGCCGGCACCGAAGTTGCAGTTCCTGCCGATGACGGAGTCGCCGACGTAGTTGAAATGCGGTATCTTCGTCCCGGCCATGACGATCGAGTTCTTGACCTCGGCCGCGTGGCCTATATGGCAGCCGTCGCCGATCGAGGTCGAGCCCCGGATATAGGCGTGCGGCCCGATCGTGCAGTTCTCCCCGATCACACAGGCTCCCTCAATATAGGTGCCCGCTCTGATAACCGAGCCTTTCCCGACCGTCACGGTCTCGGGCATGGTGACGCCGCCTTCGACGGTGCCGTGCCGCTCGTGCCGGATCCCGGCGAGCAGGAGTTCATTGGCCTCGAGGAGATCCCAGGGCTGCCCGACGTCGAGCCAGTCGGCAAGGTGGTATGCCCGGAGGGTGCCGGCCTGGATATAGGCTTCGAGGGCGTCGGTGAGCTCGAACTCGCCACGGCCCGAGACCTTCACGCCCGCCAGAATGTCGAAGATCTCCGTATCGAAGAGGTATGCACCGGCATTGATGAGATTGCTCTTCGGGGCTTCCGACTTCTCTTCAAGCCCCGTCACGAGGCCGTCCTCGACCGTCACCACCCCGTAATCCTGCGGGTGGTCGGTATGGTAGATCCCGACGCACGGGGCAGGCTTCCCGCAGAGCTCCCTGATATCGGCCGCCTGCAGGATCATATCCCCGTTTAAGAGGAGGAAACGGTCTTTGATCAGACCCGCCGCCGCCCGCAGGGCATCTGCCGTCCCGAGCTGGTGGCGCTGGGTGACGTAGGTGATCTTCACGCCGAGCGACTCGCCCTCGCCGAAGTGGTTCCGGATCTCACGCTCGCAATAGCCGACGACGAAGACGAACTCGTCTATCCCCGCATCGCGTGCCGCCGCAACAAGGTGCTCCATCATCGGTCGGTTCGCGATCGGCAGCATTACCTTCGGCCGCTTTGCAGTCAGGGGCCGCATCCGTTTGCCTTCACCTGCTGCGAGTACTACACACTGCATCCTAACACCAGTCCCCCGTCCATCAGGAACGTTTTCCTTTGTTTAGAAGCTCCCGGCCTTTTTCAATCATGTCCTTTGATTTTCCGGGGGTTTTCCCCTCGGCGGTGATCCGGACCTTCGGCTCGGTTCCGCTCGCCCGGATAAGGCACCAGCCCTCCTCGTCCGCGACCCGGATACCGTGGGTCGGTTCGTCCGCACCGAGCGCCGTTACGATCTCGCGGGGGTTATCGACGTGGAACGATTCCCGGAGAATGGTGTAGCGGGGCATCTTATCGAGTTCCTCGGCGATATCCCACTCCGACGCGATCTCGCAGAAGAGTGCGCCCGCGTGGATCCCATCGGGGCAGTAGGAGTATTCAGGGAAGATCCAGCTCCCGGAGGGTTCGCCGCCGAAGTCGCCCCAGGCGAGGAGCTCCTCGGAGACGAAACTGTCGCCGACCGGTGTCCGGTGCACCTCGGCGACCTCTTCGATCGCCATCGAGGCGTCGACCGTCGTCACGACCTTGTCGCTCCCGAGGTACTTCGCAAAGAGCATCAGAAGCTGGTCGCCGTCGATATACCTGCCCCGGCCGTCGAACGCCATCATCCGGTCGGCATCGCCGTCGTGCACGACGGCGCAGTCCGCACCGGTCTTCCGCACCATCTCCCCGACGTAGGGAAGGTTCGCCTCGAGCGGTTCGGAAGGGCGCGCAAACCGTCCTGAGACGTTGCAGTTCAGGCCGACCACGGCGGCGCCGGCGTCCGCGAGGAGGCCCGGGGAGATGACGCTCCCCGCACCGTTGCCGCAGTCGAGCACCGTTCTGATCTCGCGGGAGAAGTTCACCCGGTCGAGGATCGCTTCCCGGTGGGCGGCGACCATATCGACCTCGCAGAGGCTGCCCTGCTCCTGCCAGCCCGTCCAATGCTTCTCCGTCACGAGCTGCTCGATCTCGGCCTGCTGCTGCAGCGTGAACGACGACCCGTCGGGGTTGAAGAGCTTGACGCCGTTATACGGCTCCGGGTTGTGCGAGGCGGTGATCATGCACCCGGCCTCGATATCCCGGGTGCCGAACGCAACGGTAGGCGTCGGAGCAATCCCGCAGGAGTAGACGTTTCCTCCGGCCGAGAGCATACCTGCTATGGCGCTGTGCGCCAGAAGCCCGCTTGTCGTGCGGGTATCGGTACCCACAATGATTTCAGATGCACCTGCGGCAACCGCAGAACCGACTCTGAGCACCAGATCGACGAGTCCGGGGTCAAACTGCCGCCGTATTCCCGAAGAGCCAAAAAGCATAGAGCATAATCACCCTGTTTTCCTAGAAAAAGGTATTCATCGCCCGTACGGGCACCAGTGTTCCTGATCGAGCAAACCCGAGACCCCGACCGTCGAGGGGCCGAGAAAGAGCATCCGCCTCTTCCCCCGCCAGGCGTCGATGGCCGCGAGTCCGGCGTCGGAGACGAGACCCTGCCCGGTTATGAGAAAGATATCGGCCTCTTCGGGGTTCTCCGTCACCTGCGACCGCATCGTCTCGCTCACGACATAGTTCTCGCCGACGAGGTAGATCCGCCCGCCGCCGATCTCCGCGGCGAGGTCGGCGCGGCACTGCCGGTAGCGGTCAGGCGTACAGGCGTGCACCTTCCGCGTAAGGCAGAGGAATGCAGAGACGGCGTTAATGATGGCGCACGCAGCCCCCCGCTGTTTCGGGTCGGCAAACAGAGCGCCGAACATAAACGAGACCCGCGTGGTCGCCCGGACCGGGTCGGTTGTCAGGAACTCCCCGGTGCCGCCGGCGTAGACCGCCTCCATGCAGACACCCTTCGGGTACTGGCATTTCTCGGCCTCGTAATTCACCTGCAGGGTGACGGTTCCGCTCTCGCATCCGCTGTGCTGCAATCGCTCTTCCAGTTTTTTGACCGCATCGCTTATCGTACTCATATCATCTTCCTCCGGTAGTTTCCGCATCAGAGAGCACCACCCGTGCCGGCGACCCGTCGCAGCCCTTAAGGCGGAGCGGCAGCGCAACCATCGTGTAGTCGCCTGCAGGGACGCTCGTGAGATCGAGGAGCTCTATGATGGCGACCCCGGCAGCGAGGAGGTGGCGGTGGACCGCACCGTCGCCGTCGTACACCTCGATGGAGGGGGTATCGATCCCGACGCACACCACACCGCTCTCCGTCAGGAGACGGGCTGCCTCGAGCGAGAGAGCGGGATACACCGGATCGAAGCGGGTTGCTTCCGAAAACCAGGTCTTGAGCAGGAGCCGTTCCGTTCCGGCAAGGTGGGGCTCTATCTCCCCGGCCGTTATCGCACCCCGGACAGAGCGGAGATCCGCGACCCGTGCCCGGCCCATGAGCCGTTCGAGCGGGATCTCGTCGACCGTCGCACCGCCCTCGAGGAAATGGGACGGCGCATCGATATGCGTCCCGCTGTGCGAGCAGAGGGTGAGGGCGCTGATCCGGGATGCGCCGGTATCCTCCTGCACCATCCGGGGAGCGGGGTCGCCCGGGTAGACCATCGCGTCGTCCGGGAGCGGGCGGGTGATGTCGCGGACCGGCATGCCTAGTCAGCCCCGCGCCACCCGTACTCGCCGATGAGCGGGACGAAACAGACTCCACCGAAGGTCGTCCGCTCCACCTGCCCGCCGCGTTTGACGAGCCGCACGAGATCCTGGCAGTCGCGGGGACCCGTCGGTGCGACGAGGCGGCCGCCTTCCGCCATCTGCTCGATCAGCGGCTCCGGGACGGTCGGTGTCGCGGCGGTGATGAGGATCGCATCGTACGGCGCCTCCGCCGGGTAGCCCTTCGTCCCGTCGCCGACGATGATTGTGACATTCCCGACCCCTGCCCGCTTGAGGTTCTCCCCGGCCTGTTCGGCGACCGATGCTATCCGCTCGACGGAGATGACGCGGCCGACGAGCTCACCGAGAATCGCCGCCTGATAACCGCTCCCGGTACCTATCTCGAGCACCGTATCGCCGGGTTTGAGCGCTAAGAGTTCGGTCATGACGGCGACGATGTAGGGCTGCGAGATCGTCTGCCCCTCGCCGATGGGAAGCGGGTTATCCTGGTAGGCGGCACGCTCGTAGGCGGGGGGGACAAAAAAGTGGCGGGGAATCTTCCGCATGGCGGCAAGGAGGCGCTGGTCGCTGACGCCCCGTGCCCGGATCTGGCCTTCGACCATCGCGTGGCGAAGCTCGGTGTAGGGGTCGGCGCCGCTCATAGGGGATCTCCGGAGTCCCGAATCAGAACCCTGACTCGGCTTTATCGATCGCAGCATCGATCTGCTGCTGCAGGACTGCGGGCAGTCCGCTGATCTTAACATCCAGGAACCCACGTATAATGGTTGCGGTGGCCTCTTCCTCGTCGAGGCCGCGGGACATGAGGTACTCGATCTCGTGCCGGGCGATCTTGCCGACCGCCGCTTCGTGGGAGAGCTCGGTGCCGGTCAGGCGTCCCTCGATCTCCGGGATGGCGTGGATAGTGCCGTCTTTCAGGATCAGACCCTTGCACTCGATGTGACCGCGGGTTTTGTCGGTGCCGCCGAGGACGTGGCCGCGGGAGATGATGGTCCCGCCCGTCGTGATGGCGCGGGTGATCAGTTCGGCGCTCGTATCCTCGGCCTCGAGCAGCGCCCGCGACCCGAGGTCGAGGTACGACCCGGGCGTCGCGACGACGATGCTGCTGAACCTGCCGACGGCGCCTTTCCCGGCGAGGCGGGCGGTCGGATACATCTGGATCTTCCGGACAGGCTGCATACAGACGTAGTTCGAGAGGAAGACGCCACCTTCCTCGACGACGGCCATGCTCCGCGGGAAGACGCTGATGCCGGGGCTCCAGTTGTGGATCATCGTCGAGGTCACTTTGGCGTCCTTCCCGACGTAGATCTCGGTGACGCCGAGGTGCGCCCCGTGCTCTTTCTGTGAGGAACTCGCGCAGCCCGAGATGAGGTGGATCTCCGCACCCTCCCGGGCGATGATGATGTTATGGACGTGCTGGATCTTCTCTTCCCGGAGGAAGAGGCACGCCTGCAGCGGCGTCGCGGAGCGGGCTCCCTCGTGGGCGATGACGACGACGCCCTGCGGTTCGGCCTGCCGGGCGACGTACTCCGTATACTTGTCTTTGTCCTTCGGGACGGCCTTCCAGTAGTAGTCAGAGACCCAGTCGTACTTCTCGAGGGCGACGGCGATCGGCAGGATCTCGATACCTTCCGCGACGCAGGAGGAGTGGACGACCTCCTGGTCGATCTGGAAGAAACTGCCGCAGCGGTTCGTCATCCCGAGATCAAGACCCGTCAGTGCCAAGCGGTCTTTATCTTCACGGGAGAGATTTTCGATCTCGTTCATATCTGTTTGCACGCCAGACACTCCTTGTATCCCTTTTCTTTGACGACTTTCAGGATCTCGCGGGGGTTCCCGTGACACCGGATCTGACCGTCGATCATCACGTGCCCCTGGTCGGCATCCACGTAGTCGAGAATGTACCCGGTATGGGTGATGATGAGACCGCTCCGCTGCCGGTTGACGATGTGCACGTCCTTTTCAAGGAGGTGAGCAACCTCGCCTCCCATCAGCACCATATTCTCAAGGTCGACGCCGCTTTCGGGTTCGTCGAGCATGATGAACTTGGGCTGCTGCACCTTCAGCTGGAGCACCTCGCTCCGCTTGATCTCGCCGCCAGAGAATCCGACGTTGATGTCGCGGGTGAGGAAGTTCTCCATGTTGACGGACTCCGCAAGCGCCTCAATAGCATCGTCGCCGAGCTCTGAGGTCGCGGTCAGCAGCTTGCCGAGCTTGAGCCCCGCTATCGCCGGCGGACGCTGGAAGAGCATCCCGATACCGAGTCCAGCCCGCTCGTGAATGGGCATCGCGGTTATATCCGTCCCCTTAAACAGTATCGAACCTTTGGTGACTTTGTAGCCCCCAAACCCCATAATCGTCATGAGGAGGGTGCTCTTCCCCGAGCCGTTCGGCCCCATCAAGACGTGGGTCTCCCCATCCCCGATCGTGAGGTTGATGTCGTGGAGCACTTCCCGATCTTCCACGGTTACGTGCAAATCCCTGATCTCCAGCATAAGGCAACCTGCTATTAATTACGACGACCCATCCAATAAACGCTTGCGTGAAAGCAATCTCACCTTCGATGCACATTCACGAGATTTCAGGGCGGCGAAATGCGGCCGATGACGCTTCGCCGGTTCACTTTCACACCGCACCCCGCGTACCCTCTTATACGCTCGTTTCCCTGTTTCATAGTATGAGTGGAAAGACATTCTCGTATCTCGCCGACCGGGCTAAAGAACACGCTACCGTTACCCGCAGGAGCCAGATGCACAAGGTATGCTATATGATCAGCACCGGGCAGCGGCCGGCCTTCATGCCGATCCCGAAGGGCTACCCTTAAACAGTCGAGGCGCATACTGCCCCGGCGGGGGGGGCACCGGCGGATGGGAGCAAGAGGCGTCCGGGAAAGGAACGCGAAAGAACAGGTCAGAAAAGGGACGAAAGCGGCAAAGATACCACTGCATCCGCCCGACCCGCAGGCTATCGGGCCGTATGAGAACACGATCATCTGCGGAGACGCAGAAAAGGTTCTCCCGGCGATACCGGACGAGAGTATCGATATCATCATCACCTCGCCGCCGTACAACTTCGGCCACCACTACGCAGGCGACCCTGCCGCCGACACACGGGAGTGGAACGAGTACTTCACCGGCCTTGCCGCAGTCTGGGCAGAGACGTACCGCGTCCTGAAACCCGGCGGGCGGATCGCGGTCAACATCCAGCCTCTCTTCTCTGATTACATCCCGACGCACCATATGATCTCCCGGCAGCTCGCAGAGCTCGGGTTCCTCTGGAAGGCGGAGGTGCTCTGGGAGAAGCACAACTACAACGCCCGGTACACGGCATGGGGCAGCTGGAAATCCCCCTCGATGCCGTACCTGAAGTATACCTGGGAGTACATCGAGATCTTCGATAAAGAGTCCCATAAAAAGACCGGTCGCCGGGAGGATATCGACATCACCGGCCCTGAGTTCAAAGAGTGGGTCAACGCCCGCTGGTCGTTCCCGCCGGAGACCCGGATGAAAGAGTACCGCCATCCGGCGATGTTCCCCGAGGAGCTGCCGCGGCGGCTGCTGAAACTCTTCTCCTACCAGGGCGACGTGGTCCTCGATCCCTTTAACGGGGCGGGAACGACGACATGCGTCGCATACGGCCTCGGAAGGCGGTTCATCGGCATCGATATATCCGGCGAGTACTGCTTGACCGCGATGCAGCGGCTCGGGAACCTCAAGGGCGAAAGAAAGCCCGGGCGGTTCCCCTCACCCCGCCTCGTCCACTGGGAGGAGGTTACCGGGGGGTGAGCGCTTCCGGGAGGTGCTCCGCGACGAGGCGGTACGTACCGGGACGGTCGTAGGCGTGCAGAACGATCCGGTTGTATAGTCCGATAGAGGCTTCCGACTCTTCGATCAGACGGTTGTACTCGTCGACGCTCCGTTTGTACTCGTCCAGGAGAGCGTTATAGCCGGGGACAAGGGCGTTGTAGCCCTGGTGGTCGGCGAGGGTGGACAGCCGGTCAAGTTCTGCTCGAAGCTCCGCGAGCCGCACGTAGAGAGCCTGGTATTCCGCCTGCCGGGCGTCGATGAGCGGTGCGAGTGCGAGGATACGTGCGTAGGCGAGATCCCGGGCGTTCCGGATCGCCTCAATCTCGGTGCAGTTCTCATATGCGCCCGTCCCGTTCCCCACCGGAACCACGATCGGGGCCGAAGCGAGCACCGTTCCGTCTGCAAGTTCGTTCGGCAGAATCCCGACGTAACTTACGTTCGTGGCCTCGATGTAGGCATACGGCATGCCGTTCCAGAGGCAGCCGGTGCTGTTCACCCCGACCGCCATATGCTCTTCCGCCTCGAAGGAGAAGAGTGCCGTCCCGTAGCCTTCCCGGGCGAGGAGCGCTGCGAGGAGGAGGCTTTTATCGTCGCAGTCGCCCCTGCCGTCGACAAAGGTTTCTACCGGAAACTTCGGTTCGACCGCGAGGCTGTCGGTCTCGTAGGGGATCGACTGGACGAAGACCACGAGCAGTTCGAGGTAGCGGTCGGCGTCAAGTCCCTCGCGGTCGCGTATCGCCCGGAACTCGGCAAGAAGCGCGGTATAGAACGGCTCCTGGTCGGCATCGTCGATGAATGCCCGGTAGTAGAGCGGCAGCCACTCCTCCCGGGTGAAGTTCTCGTAGAGGTAGATCGCCTTGTCGGCCTCCTTCGCGCCCCCGTAGACGGCGGGGTCGACCCGGACGCGGATCGT
Organism: Methanoculleus taiwanensis; assembly: GCF_004102725.1. Taxonomy (NCBI): domain Archaea; kingdom Methanobacteriati; phylum Methanobacteriota; class Methanomicrobia; order Methanomicrobiales; family Methanomicrobiaceae; genus Methanoculleus; species Methanoculleus taiwanensis. Next base: position 61,411 of record NZ_LHQS01000001.1, read on the forward strand.
CTCGTTGCCCTGCCCGAAGGGGAACGTATACACGGTCTCGTTCTCGAGCGTATACCCCGCCACCGGCACGATCTCCGGAGCCACCGCCGCGGGGTGGAGGAGGGCGCCGAGGGAGCCGGAAAGGCCGAGCACTCCGGCGAGGACGAGAAGAGAGCAGAGCAGCACCAGAACCGCCCCGAACCGGGCTCCCGTCCCCCCGGCCATATCAGAGATACTCCGGGAGGGCGGCCAGCGATTCGATGACGAGATCGGGGGTGACGCCCGACCGCCTGACGACCTCTTCACGATACTTGCCGGTCTTCACGAGGATGCCGGCAAGTCCTGCCGCCTGCGCACCGCCGACGTCGGTGAAGATGTCGTCGCCGATCATCGCCGCACCGTCCGGGGAGACCCCCATCTCGCGGAGGGCGAGGGCGAAGAACGCCTGTGAAGGTTTTCCCATCACCTCGGCACGAACCCCGGCGGCATACTCGAGACCCGCGACGAACGGGCCGGCGGAGAGCATCAGGCCGTCGCCGCCCATCCAGTAGCGGTCTTTCTCGAGCGCCACGAGCTCCGCACCGTTCTCAAGCAGGCGGAACGCGGCGTTCATCCGGTCGTAGGTGAAGTTTTCACCCGCATCACCGACGATGACGACGTCCACATCCTCTTCGGCGACGGCAATCCCCTCCTGCTCGAAGTCTTCACGGACGTCTCCGGTGGTGAGCAGGAAACAGCGGCGCTGCCCCCTCTCGCGCATCCGGGCGACGGCCGCCACCGGCGAGGTGACGATCAGATCGGCCGGGATACGGTAGCCGAGCCCGGCGAGCCGCTCGGCGATGGAGCGGCGCGAGCGCCGGGTGGTGTTCGAGACGAACCGGAACGGCACCTCCCGCTCTTCGAGGAACGCAAGAGTCTCCCGCGCCCCCGCGACCGGTGCGTCGCCGACGTAGAGCACCCCGTCGATATCGATGAGAAACGCCTCTGTCTCCGTAGGTCACGCACCTCCCTGCAGGAAGAGAGAGACGATCTCCCTGCAGAATCGTTCGCTCCCGTCGAGGTACCGGGGTGTCCCGGCACGGATCCGCTCGCGCTCGTTCTCATCGAGCGTTTCCGTCCAGGTCTCGATGATCTCCGGCGTCGCCTCGATATGGAACTGGACGCCGAGTGCGGTCTTCAGCGTGTAGAGCTGGTTCGGCACCTCGCTTCCCCAGGCAAGCAGCTCGGCGCCGTCGGGGAGATCGAAGGTCTCGCCGTGCCAGTGAAAGACCTTCAGGCGATCGGGACAATCGGGCAGCAGATCGTTTCTGATGATATCGACGCCGCACCAGCCCCGCTCGGGTATTCCGGGAGCGACCCGCTGCCCGAACGCACTCGCGATCAGCTGGGCGCCGAGGCAGATCCCGAGCACAGGGGCTCCTGCCCGGATACTCCGCCGGATCAGTTCTTTCTCCCCTTTGAGGAACGGGTACTCCCGCTCGTCGTTGACGCTCATCCGCCCGCCGAGAAATATCAGGGGGGACGTGCCGACAGGCGGTATCACCTCACCTTCGTAGAGGCGGACGATCCGGTACTCGCAATCCCGTTCGGAGAGGACCTGTTCCAGGAAGCCTGCGGGTTCCGTCTCCCCGTGCTGGAAGATTGTGATCACTGCTGTTCCCTCGAGAATTATCACCTTACTATGCACCGCTGGTATTTATGCGCGATCGGGGAGGCGGGCGGGGCAGCGAGCACTTTCGCTCTCCGCCGATCCGGTTCTTATAGATTCCCGGGAAAACGTGATCTCCATACCGATGGCCGGATTCTTCAGCCGCCCCGACGGCACGAGCGTCTCCGACTACGACCGCGCCCGGCGGCTGAAGCACCGGCTCCTCGAGCGGTACCGTGATATCCCGCTCGAGACCGTCTTCTGCGGCAGGGAGGAGGCGACCCCTGCCGGTGCCTGCTACGTCGTCGAGTCGTCGGAGACGCTCGCGATGGAGGGAGCAGACCGTGAACGGGCACGGGCGACGATACTCGCCGACCTGACGCTCGTTCGCGGGATCGGGGAGCGGACAGCGGCACGGCTCCGGCAGCAGGGGTACCGCACGGTCACCGACCTCACCCGGCACCCGAGGTATGGAAGCGACGCCGGCCTGCTGCTCCGGCAGGTCTCATCCGGAACGACCGCCGACCTCATGCAGTCCATAGGGAGGCGCCACCAGGTCTCCCACCCGCTGGTGCTCAAGACGAGCCGGTTCCACGATCCCGGGGACTTCGTCTTCCTCGATATCGAGACGCTCGGGCTCTTCTCCCGGCCGGTCATCCTCGCCGGCGTTGCTCTGGTCAGCGGTTCTGCGATCACCGTCCGCCAGTACCTGCTCCGCGATATCGACGAGGAGGCGGCGGCACTCTCTGCGACGGTCGGGCACCTCGCTGCGAAGAACGCCTGCCTCGTCACCTTCAACGGCAAGGCCTTCGATCTCCCGTACGTGCAAGACCGGCTCGCCCACCACGGCATCGCCGCGGACCTCGGCGTCCCGCACTTCGACGCCCTCCATTTCTCGCGGCGGTGCTGGAAGAAGCAGGTCGGGAGCTGCCGCCTGACCGCGCTCGAGCGGGCGGTCTTCGGGATCGAGCGGAGCGACGACGTTCCGAGCGCTCTGGTGCCGGAGTTCTACGAAACCTACCTCCGGACCGGGAACGCCGGGCCGCTCGTGCCGGTGGTGGAGCACAACCGGCAGGATCTGATCTCGCTCGCCCGTCTCTTCATCCACCTCCGGGAGGAGTGGGACGGCAGCAGCGGAACGTGCCACGGCACCGCGGCGCTGCCCGACCGATAGTCTCAACACCACCCTCGCCCACCATCGTCCGGCGGGGATCTATGCGTATCGTTCTGGTGCCGATGGACGAACTCGAGCCCGGTGTTCTCCCGGAGCTCCGCGAGGGGCTTCGACGGGTCTTCAGGCAGGAGGTGACGATCGGCGAGCGGGTAGACCTTCCCGGCAGTGCGAAGAACGATACCCGCGGGCAGTACGAGGCGGGAACGGTGCTCGGAGCACTCCTGGACGCGGGGGGCGGCTACGACCGGGTGCTCGGGATCACCGCAGCGGATCTGTACGTCCCCGGACTGAACTTCGTCTTCGGCGTTGCCAGAGAGAGAAACGCGGTGATATCGTTCCACCGGCTCCGCCAGTCCTTCTACCATCTCCCGGAAGACCGCGAGGTCTTCTCCCGCAGGGTGCTCGTCGAGGCGGTGCACGAACTCGGGCATACCTTCGGCCTCTCCCACTGCGGCGACCCTGCCTGCGTGATGTACTTCTCGCAGACCATCGCCGATACCGATAGGAAAGGCCCTGCATTCTGTCCGGCATGCCACCCGGAGCTCCGGGGCGGCGGAGGGCGGCGATGATACGAAACCTCCTGATCACCGGGATGCCCGGCACGGGCAAGACAACGCTCGTCCGGCGGATTGCCGACGGCCTCGCCGGGTACCGGGCGGTCGGGTTTTATACGCAGGAGCTCCGGGAGGCGGGACGGCGAGTCGGGTTCGAGCTCGTCAGCCTCGACGGCAGGCGGCGGGTGCTCGCCCACACGGAAATCGAGACCCCCTTCCGGGTGGGGAGGTACGGCGTCGACGTTGCGGGGTTTGAAGAGTTCCTCGCGTCCGTCCCCTTCACCGCCGGAGAGGCGGATATCATCGTCATCGACGAGATCGGGAAGATGGAGTGGTTCTCGCATAGATTCCGGGAGATCGTCCGGGAGGCTCTCGATACCGCAACACCGTGCCTCGCGACGATCGCCCTGAAGGGCGGGAGAGAGATCGAGGCTCTCCGGCTTCGCCGGGACGTGCGGGTAGTCGAGGTGACCCGCACGAACCGGGATAGCCTCCCCCCCGTGCTCGAGGAAGACCTGCGGCGAATGGTTGCGGCACCGCCCGGGAGCGGATAAAGAAACGTGCGCGATAACCGGTGTCGGGCACAGATATTTTCCATAGGGTGCGGGAATTGCGAAAAAAACCGCAATACAGGAATATAATATATATCAATCCATAAAAAAGGCGAATTTGATTTTGACTGATAAAAATGAGTCTAAAAGAAAAACAAAGGATAATAAGAGGATTAGGGATACCGGAAAGTTTATTTCACCGACAATCCAACGTAGCTTTCGCCCCCATATATCATTTTTGACCGCTCCGGTGCAGAGGGAATACACGCCCGGATCTCCGTTTAATCACTGCTGAACGAGTAGTCGAACCCACGCACCGTCACTCAAGGTCGCTCTCCTCGAATATGAAGAGGTCGTCGATCGTCGTCCCAAGTTCGTGGGCGACCCGGTAGGCGAGTTTGAGCGAGGGGTTGTACTTCCCCTTCTCGAGAAAGACGATCGTCTCCCGCCGGACACCGGCACGTTTCGCGAGGTCTTCCTGGGTGAGCCCGAGCTTCGCCCGGAACTCCTTGATCCGGGTCTGCATCAGATCGCCCCCGGGAGTCGGCGGCCTGAGCCGGTCATTCGACGTCACCCTGCCGGTTCAGCAGATACAGCGCGGCCGAAGCGGTAATCCCGAGCGCAAAGAAGGTCAGGGCAAACGCATCTCTCCCGCTCATCCCGACGATCCCGGCATAATCGAGGAAGAGCATGACAATCACCAGGAAGAATGATACCTGCCACGAGCAGGCATATGCCGCTCTCCGAATCCGTCGGTCGCGTTCGTCCTCCTCTACCGGCGGTCGGCGCTCCCGGGTCGTGAGGGTCTGCACGCCCGCAGCCACAGAGAGGGCGACCCCTGCAACGATGAGGTACGCTGAAGTCCGGTCCGGCATGCTGGAGAAGGGCAGGAGCACTCCGGCGGCGAGCAGAGCAAGGCCGAAGGTCAGAAAGAGCCAGACCTTCGCCCGACCCGGCCGGCCGCTCATGCGACGTCACCCTTCCGGAAGAGGTACCACTGGAACGCCCGTGCGGAGAGGATCATCCCAAACCCGAGGAGCGCGAGAACGCCCTGGAGGCTGAGCGCCGCGAGGTCGAGGTAGTCCACCCAGAAGAGCAGAAAGACCAGCACGAGGGTGAAGAGCCAGGAGTAGGTGATCCCGTAGGCGCCGATCTTCTTCGTCCGCTCGTCGGCCTGCACCTCGTCGCGGTAGCGGAACGTCGTGATCATCGTCACGATCAGCATGGCGATACCTGCCGAGACGAGCGCGGTCGGCGCCGGGCCTTCGTCGGCGATGCCGGCGAACGGGAGGGCGATGCCTGCTGCCACGAGCAGGAGCCCGAGAGTTACGGGTAGAACCTGTTTCCACTGCATCTCTGATCACTCGCTGTTGATTATTTCTAACACAGTGTTAGAAATGTGCAACACAATGTTATATAATTCTAACTACCCGGCAGACAGAAACGCCGGGCACCGACCAGCATGCGGAGATGGGAAAAAGGGGATTTCAGGGAATCGTCCTGACGATCTTCTCTTTCGAGAGGAACCCGGCGAGGTAGTTCGTCACGCCGAGCAGCACGCCGCCGATGAGGATCGTCGCGCCGACCTGCCCCCACCCGACCGCAATCCCGGTCTCGAAGACCACCTGCATCGAGAAGAGCAGGAAAAAGAGGGCACCGAAGACGATGATATTGATGATCTGATTCTCGCGCAGCCCGAAGAGGAACTGGATAAACCCGAGCAGCCCCACCGCCGAGGCTATGAAGAGCGGGACGGCGACGAGGAGGTGGAGAATCGCCGGGGCCGAAGGGAGGAGGAGCGCCTCTCCAGGAAAGTTCGCCACGCCGACGAGCACCCCGACCCCGACGAGCGTGATCGCGTAGGCGGGGACGGCGACGCCGATCACCTTCCCGAGCCAGATCTGCCAGAGCGAGAGCGGCGTTACGAGGAGGGTCGCGATGATCCCCTCCTGCTTCTCCCGGAGAAAGACCTGCCCCGAGAGGAGATAGGCAATGAAGACACCGATGACGAGCCCCAGGTAGAAGATACCGGTATCGAGAGCGCCTGCTGCCGACTCGCCGCCGAGCCCGGCGATGGCAGGCCCGGAGAGGCCGCCGAACCAGACGGCGAAGAAGAGCGCGACGAGGAGCGAACTCTTCGTCCCGAGGATCTGCCGGATCTCTTTTCCCGCCACGATAGTAACGCCGCTCATACCGCTCCCTCTTCACGGACGATACCGAGATAGACGTCCTCGAGCGACCGGGTCACCCGTCTCGCCTCCGCGAGATCCACCCCGGCGAGCACGAGCTCCCGGAGCACCCGCGGTCCGACCGCTTCGTCGAGCGATACCGTCAGGACGGCGCCGTCGACGGACGACGACCGGACGCCGTCGAGCGCTGCAACGAGCGAGGACGCCCGTTCCGCCGTCGCAGGGTCGGCGACCGTGATCTCGTAGACCGGGGCTTTCTCCGACGCCCGCAGGTGCTCGACGGAATCGTATGCCCGAACCCTGCCCGCATTGAGGATCGCGACCTTGGTGCAGACCCGCTGCACCTCGTTGAGGTTATGCGAATTTAAAAAGACCGTGCGGTTCTGCTCCCGCGACAGCTCGAGGATGAGATCGCGGACAAGCCGCTGCGCCTCGGGATCGAGCCCCGACGTCGGTTCGTCCAGGAAGAGCAACTCCGGGTCGTGGATGATCGCCCTCGCTAAGGCGAGCTTGCGCATCATTCCGGTTGAGAAGGTGCCGACCGGCTCGTCGGCGGACGCGGCGAGATCGACGTACTCGAGAAGCTCACGTATCCGCTTCCCAGGATTGGAAACCCCGTACAGCCCGGCGTAGTACCGCAGGTTGTCGTGCGCCGAGAGCCGGGCAAAGAGACCGTTATTCTCGAGGAGAACACCGACCCGCCGGCGTAGAGCGTCCTCCCTCCCGAGGTCGGAGCCCCAGACCCGCGCCGTCCCGGAAGTCGGCGCGAGGAGTCCGAGGATGATCCTGATGGTCGTGGTCTTGCCGGCACCGTTCGGGCCGAGGAACCCGAAGACTTCCCCCTCCTCGACCCGGAACGATATCCCGCCAAGTACCGCCTTGCCGTCGAACGTCTTTGTCAGATTCGTAACATCGATAATCACCATGACTTTCGCTCCCTGCCCCTGACCGCCGGAACCGCCGTACGTACTGCAGTTTCGCATGGGGCACGCCTCCCGGCGCGGGAGTACCCGACCCCGGAAGAATGACGGAATGCTCATCGCCCCGCTACCCGTCGTGGGGCGCTCCCCCCGGATACATCTTTCCAAACGGGCGATGTCATCCAGTTATTATCGGAACAGCGGGGTCATAAATTGTTCCCCAAATCCCCGCAAACTTAATTTCCTTTGAGTATATTCAGACACAGGTACTCCACCAGGGGGACGGTGATCGAAAGAGCATGAACAGGTTACTGATAGTGTCAAACAGACTCCCGATAAAGATCACCAAGCAGAAAGGTGACCTTTCCTTTGAGCGTACCGCAGGGGGGCTTGCAACCGGCGTCGGATCGTTCTATAAGTCGTACAATAGCCTCTGGATAGGATGGCCAGCGGTGAACGTGCGGAAGAACAACCTCGAAGAGAAGAATCGGATCTGCGCCGCACTCAGAGAAGAGCAGTGCCATCCGGTCTATCTCTCGCCCTACGATGTCAAAAACTACTATGACGGTTTCTGCAACAACACCATCTGGCCGCTCTTCCACTACTTCAACCACCTGACCGAGTACGACAACCATCAGTGGAAGGTCTACAAAAAGGTGAACGAGGCATTCTGCGAGACGATCGTCGAGGTTGCGAACCCCGACGATACCATATGGGTGCACGACTACCACCTCATGCTCCTCCCGCAGATGCTCCGCGAACACCTGCCGAACGCAGAGATAGGATTCTTCCTCCATATCCCGTTTCCGTCGTACGAGATCTTCCGGCTCCTCCCGTGGAGGAAGGAGATCCTGGAAGGTCTCCTCGGCGCGGACCTCGTCGGGTTCCACACCTACGACTACATCCGCCACTTCCTCTCCAGCGTCCGTCGGATTCTCGGGTACGAGCATTCGCTCGGGGAGGTCGTCACCGGCAACCGGGTCGTCAGGGCCGATATGTTCCCGATGGGAATCGACTACCAGCAGTTCGCCGGTGCGGTCAGCGAACCCGCCGTGCAGGAGGAGATCGCACGCGCCCGGGGGCAGTATGGCGACCGGAAGATCATCCTCTCGTTCGACCGGCTGGACTACACGAAAGGCATCCCGCTGCGCCTGGAGGCATTCGATGCGTTCCTCGAGAAGAAACCCGAGTACCGGGGGAAGGTCTCGTTCATCCTCGTCGCAGTTCCCTCGCGGACAGCCATCGAGCATTACCAGGCGTTAAAGCAGCAGATCGACGAGCTGGTCGGGCGGATCAACGGGAAGTACGCAACGACCAACTGGGTGCCGGTACACTATTTCTACAACTACCTCCCGTTCGAAGCCCTCGTCGCAAACTACAAACTCGCCGACGTAGCCCTCGTCACCCCGATACGCGACGGGATGAACCTCATGGCCAAAGAGTTCGTGGCGACGAAGACCGACGGCCGGGGTGTCCTGATCCTCTCGGAGATGGCGGGAGCCGCCCCGGAACTCGGCGAAGCGGTCATCGTCAACCCGAACGACCGGGAGGCGGTGGTCGAGGCGATCGAGACCGCCCTCACCATGTCCGAGGAGGAGCAGACCGAACGGAACCGGATCATGCAGAAGCGGCTTCGCCGCTACGATGTCACCAACTGGGCCGGCGACTTCATCAACCGGCTGGACGACGCCTGTCTCCACCAGCAGACGCGCTCTGAGCAGCTCCTGACGGCGCAGATGCGCGAGCGGCTCCTCGCCGATTACGGAGCGGCAGGAAACCGCCTGATTTTGCTTGACTACGACGGCACACTGGTGCCCTTTGCGGCAAAACCCGAAAAAGCAGTCCCCGACAGAGCGGTTCGGGAAGAACTCGCCCGGCTCTCCGCGGTGCCGAAGAACGAGGTGGTCATCATCAGCGGCCGTGACCGACATACCCTCGAATCGTGGTTCGGGGCTACGGACGTAAACTTCATCGCCGAACACGGTGTCTGGATCAAGGAGCAGAATCGTGACTGGGTGATGCAGGAGTCGCTCTCGAACGAGTGGAAGGAAGAAGTCCTCCCGATCCTCGAGCTCTACGCAGACCGGACGCCCGGCGCGTTCGTCGAGGAGAAGGAGTACTCGCTTGTGTGGCACTACCGGAAGGCCGACCCGGTTCTCGCATCCCTGCGGGCAAAGGAGCTGAAAGACCATCTCCTCCACCTCACCTCGAACCTCAACATCGCCGTCATGGACGGGCACAAGATCATCGAGGCCAAAAGTGCCCTGATCAACAAAGGAAGGGCGGCGCACCACTGGATAAGCAAAAAACCCTGGGACTTCATTCTCGCTATCGGAGACGACCGGACGGACGAAGATCTCTTTGAAGCGCTTCCGGAGAGCGCCTACTCGATCAAGGTCGGACAGTCCGCGTCGAGAGCCCGGTTCAACCTCACCTCGCAGCGCGACGTGCTGCCGCTGCTGCGGAGCTGCACCGCCTGCGACGAGGCGCGGGCACAGGAAAAGAAACGGCCTGAAAAGCAGAAAGAGAAGGAAACTGTAAGGTCTACTCCCCTATAGCCGAGCGGACGGAGAGGAAGACCGGACCCCTCACATCCACTTTTTTGTTGTTATCCGTGATGTAGCGCATGGCGTACTCGTCGATCCGGAGGTTGATGTCGCTCGGGAGTTTCGCCATCTTCGCCTGCACCTTCGTTCCCTCGCCGCAGCATGCAGCCTCTTCGATCCGGACGGCGGCGAGAGCAGCAACGGCGTCGAGGTAGGTGATACCGGTGGAGACCCCTTCGCTTCTCACCTGCGCCCACTTCTCGACGTCGGGAACGCCGAGCACCGCACCGTTATGCACGAAGACCTCGTTGAAGCAGGCAGGCCCGCAGAGTTTCGTCCCGGACTCGGTCTCCTCGACGAAGACCTCGACCTGCCGGCCGGCGACCTCGCCTTTCCAGGCGGAGAACTCGCAGGGTCCTGGTTCAGCTGCGTTCGCCGCCGCCGTATCGCGAATGGCGGCAGCAAGCCGTTTTCCAAACGCCGAGGCCGGCTCTTCACGGAGCCGGACTGCCCTCGCGATCTGCCGGTCGGAGAGCGCCTGCGGGAAGAACTGCGGGTAGGTCAGCTGCCGGACGTCGTTTGACCGGTAGGCGATCATGGCGAGGCGTTCGACCCCGAGACCGAGGTTCATCACCGGCACGCCGATACCGTACTCGGCGAGCGCGGACGGGGAGTACATCCCGAAGGTGGCGACCTCCACCCAGTCAAGCACCGGGTGGCGGGCGTAGACCTCGGTCTGGGAGTCGGGCATGTAGTACTTCGACCGTTTCTCGTCCGGCGTGAACTTAAAGTCGGTGAACCCGAACGCCGAAAGGAGCGCTTCCGAGACGGCTTTCCCCTCCTCGATCGTCACGTCCTCCCCGGCGACCACGCAGGAGGCGGAGTGGTAGGTCATCAGGCGGGTCGGGCCTTCCTCCTGCTCGCGGCGGAAACACCGGTCGATCGAGAAGAGGCGGATGGGAAGCGGGCTTTTTTCCCAGAGCGACCCGAGCGAGAGGAACCACCCGCTCGTCATATGGCTCCGGAGCGTGCTCCGCGAAGACTCCGGCGCAAGCTCGCGGAACTCCGGGAAGACCTCGTCCATGATGTGTACGACGGTAGCGTCGTCGGCGGCGAGCACCACCGCGAGCTCGTGCGTCAGCTCGTCGCCGTCGATCGTCCCCTTCTTGTAACCGTGGAGCGTCTCGCGGAGCGAATCCTCAGTCTCCGTGGAGATCGCGTGTCCGAGGAGCGCCTCGATCTGGTCGAGCTGCTTGCGCGCAATCCCGACGTTCGGCCGGGGCAGACCGCCGAGGTAGAAGACGCGGTCGAGGACGGCCATCGCTTCCGGCCCGAACTGCCGGTAAATATCCGACTCTTCAACGATGAGAGGGTTGATTGCCTCGTCAAAACCCATCGAGAGGTACGTCGACCGCAGTTTCTGCACGATCTCGTAGATCGGGTGGGGTTTTGCACGGGTGTATGCAAGGTGCGGATACCGCCCCGAGGCACCCGGCGGCGTTAAGACCTCAGGCCCTTCGTGCCATGCTCGTTCAAAATCTTCTTTCGCTCGTTTCCGGTACTCTTCCACGTCAAATCTCATGCTATCCGCTCCAGGCAGACGACCCGGCTGATCGGGCTTTCGTCCTTGATCCGGTAATCACAGTGCTCGGCGACCCGCTCGGCAAACGCCCGCACCTGATCGTGCGCCGGCATATGATCACGCTTCAGACGGTGTCTACTGTATCCCAAATGCATATAACCCTTTACTTCCACAAACGTCGCGCCCGAATCCTGGATCCGGGCGGCATACTGTTCGGGAGCGAAGTCGTTCAGGCCCCGCACCACCGTCACCCGGATGGCCGACCTGCGGGCGGCGAGGAGGGCGAGGCTCTCGCCGATCTCGTCCCAGTAATCTTCCCGCGGCCGGCAGAGGCGGAGGTAGGTCTCCCGGTCGGGCGCGTCCAGGGAGACGTAGAGCTGGTAGGGTCGGCACCGCGCAAGCACATCCGGCCGGGTGCCGTTGCTGACGAGGAAGGTCGTATACCCATCCTCGTTCAGGCCGTCGATCAGCTCCGGGAGGGGGGAGTAGCAGGTCGGTTCGCCCGAGAGGGAGATCGCGACCATCGTCGGCGCCAGCGCCTCGCGGAAACGCTCACCGGTGACGTACTGCGAGACCTTGTACCCGGAGAGGGCTTTCTTCTGGAGCCGCCAGAGGTTTTCACGGATCTCGGCAGGCGGGCACTCCTCCTCTTCCGTCACCTCGTGCTCGAACGACCGCCAGCAGAAGAGGCAGCGCTGGTTGCACCGGAGCGTCGGGGTCATCTGGACGCAGCGGTGGCTCTCGATCCCGTAGAACTGCGCTTTATAGCACATCTCCCCGCCCTTGAGGGTGCGCTTGTTCCACAGGCACGGTTTGACGGCGGCGGACGAACGGGGATTGAAAAACTGGTATCCCTGCTTTCGCAGGGCATTACATGCTTCGGATTGCATCGATTCCAAGGGTCTCAAGGGATTCTTTCAGGGTGTTTCTGACCGCATCGACGAGCGTTAAGCGGCTATTCCGGGTGACGCCGCTGCTCTTCAGCACCGGGTCGTAGTGGTAGAAGGCATTGAAGAGGTCTGCAAGCTCGCGTGCATACGCGGCGAGGAGGTGGGGGCGAAGCTCCGCGACAACCTCCTCGATGACGGCCGGGAACCGGGCGAGGTGCTTAGCGAGCGCTATCTCGTGCTCGGTCGAGTACACGAACGCCGTCTCGAACTCACCTGCTTTCTCGAGGATGCTGCAGGCGCGGGCGTGGGCGTACTGGATGTACGGACCGCTCTGCCGCTCGAAGTCGAGCGCCTCTTTCCAGTCAAAGACCGTGCTCTTCTCGGGGATGATCTTCACGATATCGTACCGGATCGCGGCGATGGCGACCGACCGGGCGATCGCAGAGCGCTCCTCCTCGGGGAGCTCGGGGCGCCGGGTCGTGACCTCTTCCATCGCTTTTGCCGTCACCTCATCGACGAGCTCGTCTGCGGAGATGAACTTGCCCGCCCGGGTGCTCATGGAGCCTTCGGGCAGCGAGACGAACTCAAAGTAGACGATCTCCGGTGCCTTTTCATCGAGAAGATTCAGCGTAGCCGAGAGCTGGGCGCCGATCAGCTTGTGGTCGGCACCGAGGATATCGATGATCCGGTCGTAATTCCTGCCTTTCCAGGTATGGTAGGCGAGGTCGCGGGTGCTGTAGACCGAGGTGCCGTCGCTCCTGCGGAGGATGTACTTCTTCTCAAAACCGAACTCGGAGAGGTCGACCCAGAGCGTCTCGTCCTCGTGCGTCTGCGGGAGGCGCTTGATAGTACCGATGATCCGGTCGACGTCGCCGATCCGGATAAAGTCGCTTTCCCAGACAAACCGGTCGTGGCTGCCGTGGAGCTCGGCGAGCGTCTCCCGGATACCCTCTGCACAGAGGCTGACCGCAGTTCTGAATTTTGTGACCGTCTCCGCATCGCCGCGCTCGACGAGCTGCATGCGGGCGTCGATCTCCCTGACGATCTCCGGGTTCTTCTCCATCGCCCGGTTAGCGGCGACGTAGACGCGTGCGACGTAGTGATCGGACTTCTCACCCTCGTTGCGTTCGATGCCGAGGGTGTCGAATCCCCACGAAACGATGGCGATCTGCCGCCCCATGTCGTTTAAGTAGTACTGCACCTCGAGGGGATAGCCCGCCTTCCGGAAGGCGCGGGCGAGCGTGTCGCCGATGACGGTGTTCCGGATATGCCCGACGTGGAGGGGACCGTTCGGGTTGGCGCTCGTGTGCTCGAGTACCACCCGCTCCGAGCGGCGGGGGAGCCTGCCGTAACCGGGCTCAAGGGCTCTCTGCACTCCTTCGGAGAGGTACGAGTCTCCGAAACGGAAGTTGATATAGGGCCCTTTCGCCTCGACCACGGTATCCCCGAGGTCGGGCAGTGCCGCGAGCTCGCCCGCGAGCTCTTGCGCTATCTGCGCCGGCGCCTTCTTCTGCTTCTTCGCGAGCTTGAACGCCACCGTCGAGGCGAGATCGGCATGATCCCCGCCCCTGGTCAGCAGAACGTCCTCCTCACCCGTGCATGCCCGCAGCATGCGTGCAACCTGCTGGTACTTCTCCCGAAACATCAGTATCCGGTCCTGTAGCGTAAAATTGCTGCAATGCCTCCGAATGCGTTGTAAAGCACTGCTCCTTCTTCAAAGTCGTCGGAGATGATCTCCACGTCGGTACTGCTCTGGTCGGCGAGCGCCGTCAGCTCGTCGACGATATCTCCCTCTTCCTCGATGTAGAGCGGGCTCGTATCGGTCGGGCAGACGCCGAGATCGATATCCTTGAGGCTCTTGCCCGGTTCGAGACGAACCGTCCGCTCCTCACGGTAGCCGCAGACGCCGCAGACGATCTTGAGCCTCGCTTTCCGGAGTTTGTCCGAGAGGAGGAGCGTATCGACCGCCCCTATCTCGAGGTTCTTCCGGACGCTCTCTTCACCGTAGGTCGCGTTGCCGTTGTCTTTCACGAGCTCCTGGAGGAACCGGTTCATGAAGGTCTTCTCCTTGACGACCTCCATCCCCTTCAGGGCGTCCTGGGCGTTGTCCACGAGTTCGTAGAGCCCGTTCTCATTCGTGTACGCGACGTCGAAGAGCCCGGTTATCCTCTTCTGCAGCTCGTGGTGGAGATACTCGCCGTTCGCGAACTCTTCCTTCGTCGGTGTCGGCCCGCCGATCAGCACGCCCTTGAACCGCTCAAAGAAGTCCTTCTCGGCCATGAACACATCGCTCGCCCGCTCACCGACCTTTTTGTAGTACTCGTTGATGGCGATCAGCCTGAGCCGCTGGAAACGGGCGGCGGACTGACCACCTTTCCGCTGTTTCCCGGGAACCGTGGAGGTGACTCCGCTGATAGGCTCGATCCGGTTCCCTCGCAGAAACCCGAAGTAGGCTTCACGCCGGTCGATAACGATCAGGCCGTAAACCTCCTTCTCGCCGAGCATCTGCTTTAAGGGTTCGAGCTCGAAGTTCGAGCTGCACCGGTACATATAGAGGTTGAGGGGCTCGGGGGGTTCGACGATCTCGCACTGGAGATCGGTTCGGTCGCCGACGGTGCTGACCGTTCCGCAGAAGATGGCCATTCCGTTCTCCGGCGGGCGGTTGAAGTACTTCAGCCGGGAGAGGATCGAGGAGATGGCACTCTGGACGTTGGTCCGGGTCTGTTTGCTCTTGATATTGGCGCACTGCCCGAACTCGTCCCGGAGCTGGGCGGTCACATCGTGTATCTGCTTATCCGGGGGAATATAGAGGGTGATCAGCTCGGTACCGCTCCCTTCCTTCTCGCTGAGCCTCTCGAGCATCTTTTTGAATTCATAGCGCTTTCGCGCCGTATCCATCTCTTGCGCTTCAACCATTGAACGTTCACCAAGCTTTCAAGCTACAATAAGGTCAACCCGCGTTGCCATAAAACTGCGCACTTTCCGCGATCACAGAATCATCCACCTCGCCCGCAATGCCGTGCGACCCGTTGAAGACGAAAAACGCCTTCGGCTCGGCTGCCCGCTCGAAGAGCGCTCTTCCGTCCCCGAAGGGAATGATCGGGTCGTTCTCCGCGTGGTAGATCACGACCGGCCGCGGAGCAATGCTCCCGACCGAGCAGTCGGGGTCGATGCTCAGCAGAAACCGGCGGGCGTCGCCCGTATACCCATCTCCCGCAAGCCCGAACCCGGAGGTCGAGATGCCGATATACCCTGCAAAGGCAGGGTCGACCGCTGCGGCGACGGCGGCGTAGCGCCCCCCGTTCGAGGAGCCCATCGCGACGACGGGAACGCCGTGCCGGCCCGCCAGCACCTGCCGTGCTGCCGAGAGATCGGCGACGATCCGGTAGTACTGCGGCCACTCGCCGCCGGCGAACCGCCGGTAGTCCTGTTCGATATTAAGCGGCTCGCCCGGAGTATCGCCGCCGTTCCCGCGAATATCCACCGCAAGGAACAGAATCCCCGCCTCTGCGTACCGGATCGCCCGCTCGCGGTGGGCTTCGGCGGGGACACCCGCCCCCGGAGCGTAGACGATGCCCATAACCGGCCGGGCCGGCTCTGCGAGGATGGCGTGGACGTCCGCATCGCCGCTCCGGTAGACAAGATCGGTGAGGGCGACGTTGCCCCGCTCCTCGAGAACGGCCTCTCCAGCCACCTCCGGCGGCGGTGCCGTAATGGTGAGATGCCCGTCCCCGTCGACGGCGTAGGAGGGCTCCTCCGGCGGCGGTGCAGCGAGGCAGCCCGCCCCGAGCAGCAGCAGGACGACAAGGACGAGAAGAGGCCGCATGGCGATCACACCAGGCAGCGGTAGGCGAGGCAGATCGTCTTGGCGTCGACGATCTCCCCGTCCTCGATCATCCGGCGGACGTCGGCGGCGGGCACTTTGACGACCTCGATCAGCTCGTCGTCGTCCATCCCGTACTCGTCGGAGAGGGAGAGGTCGCGGGCTTCGTAAAGATGGATCGTCTCGTCGGTGTATCCCGGCGAGGGGTAGATATACCCCTTCGGGATAAACGTCGCCGCCTTCATCCCGATCTCCTCGATGAGCTCCCGGTGGGCAGTCTCGTCCGGCGCTTCACCCTCGTCGATCGTGCCTGCCGGCGCCTCGTAGATGTACCTGCCGACGGCGAACCGGTACTGGCGGACGAGGTAGCAGAACTCGCCCTCGACCGGGAGCATCGCGACCGCTCCGCCGGGGTGGATCACGACCCGCTCCATCTCGCTGCCGTTCGGGAGAGCAACCGTCTTTTTCTCGACCGAGAGGCGCTTGCCGCGGTAAATGTCCATCCGTGTCACTCCGCGTACTCGATAGGATCGGTAAGCCCAAGCTCCTCGAACGCCGAACGGCGGTAGTGGCAGGAGTCACAGACACCGCAGGCGACGTCGTTTCTCTGGTAGCACGACCAGGTATGCTCGTAGGGTACGCCGAGTTCCAGGCCTTTTTTTATGATCCCGGCCTTCGTCATATGCACGAACGGCGTCTCGAGGCGGATCTGCGTCTCCGGCGAGGTGCCGATATCCACCGCCCGCTGGAACGCCTCGATGAACTCGGGGCGGCAGTCGGGGTAACCGGAGTAGTCGCCGACCTGGACACCGATGAAGATGGCATCGGCACGCCGCGCCTCCGCAAGGCTCGTCGCTATCGCGAGGAGGTTGCCGTTCCGGAACGGTACGTAGGTGTTCGGGATACCTTCCCGCCCCTCCTCATACTCCTCGACCGCGATGGCGGGGTCGGTGAGGCTCGAGGCGCCGATCTTTTTGAAGTGCTCGAGGCTGATCTCGACGAACTCTACAGCATCGAGGAGACGGGCGACCTCTTTCGCACACCGGCGCTCTTTGTCTTCGGTGCGCTGTCCGTAGGTGAAATGGAGGGCGACGATATCGTAGCCCATATCCTTCGCGAGGTAGGCGAGCGTCGTCGAGTCCATCCCGCCCGAGAGGAGACATACTGCTTTCATTTACTTCACTCCGATGATCTTGTGCAGCTGCAGCTGGAACCTCACCGGGAGGTTCTGGTCGAGGATATACTGGGCGACGGCGAGGTAGTCCGACCCCGCCACCGGAGAGATGAAGATCTCACCCCGGATATCGTAGTGCGAGATGACCGCCTGGGCATACCGGCAGTCGTCAAGATCCGCCACCACGAACTTGACGGAGTCGCGGGGTGTGATATCCTTCAGGAGATCGAGGTTGCTCGTCTCCCCCGAGGAGGGGCACTTGACGTCCATGCAGATAGACGCGTACTGCTGCATATCCCGGAAATCGAGTGTCCCGTTCGTCTCGATCTCCACACTGTAACCGTGAACGTCGAACTTCTCGAGGAGTTCAAGGAGCGGGGCGCGCTGCAGCAGCGGTTCGCCTCCGGTGATGCAGATCCGGGTGCCGCAGAGCCGCCAGACGAGATCCAGGATCTCGCCCGTGCTCATCTCCTCGCCCTCCGCCCAGGCGTAGGCGGTATCGCACCAGCTGCAGCGGAGGTTGCAGCCTGCGAGCCGGATGAAGATGCACGGAGCGCCCTGCCGCTTTCCCTCCCCCTGCAGGCTCTTGAATAACTCAATGACTCTCATAGATACGCTCGGCGTAGCAGCTCGTCGATTCCCAGATCCGGATCTTCGCCACCCGTGCATCGAGGTTCTGCCGCATCGCCTCGGCATCGATCTTCTCCGCCATGATATCCGCGATCCGCTCGCTCGTTGGGTCGCCGGACGTGGTGATGACCGGGTGGAACGCTTCGAGGCACGGCACCATCGGGTCGTCCTCGTTCAGGATAACCTGGTGGTCGAACGCCGAGACGACCTGCTTGATACTGTTGTAGTCAATGACGATCCCGGTGCGCTCGTCTGCCGTCCCGTCCATCCAGACCTGGACGCGCCACTGGTGCCCGTGAAGCCGGAAGCATTTCCCTGAATAGTGCATTAAGCGGTGGCTTGCTTCAAAAAAAACTTCCTTGTATATCCGGGTTTTCATCACTGATGGTTGCCCGCCAGGATATAATATTATATCAGCTTCCTTCCAACTATATACGGGAAAGATCGGCGCGCCTTGGGGGTTCCACAATATATAAATCCGCAACGCGCGTTGTTTAATACCACATTGAGAGTTGTCCCTATACAAAAATTCAAAGCATCAGAGGGTATCCGATGGGAAAAGGTAAATTTGCAGCCAGAAAAATGAAGCGCGACGCCAAGAACGGGCGCTGGCACGACACAAACTACGCACGCCGCTTGCTCGGGCTCGACATCAAGTCCGACCCCCTCGAGGGAGCACCGCAGGGACGCGGGATCGTTCTCGAGAAGGTCGGTGTCGAGGCGAAACAGCCGAACTCCGCAATCAGGAAGTGCGTCCGCGTACAGCTGATCAAGAACGGCCGACAGGTCACCGCATTCGCCGTCGGCGACGGTGCCATCAACTTCATCGACGAGCACGACGAAGTCGAGATCGAAGGGATCGGCGGCAGACTGGGACGTTCCATGGGCGATATCCCGGGTGTCCGGTTCGTCGTCACCAAGGTCAACAACGTCTGTCTCCATGAAATGGTCATCGGGCGCAAGGAGAAGCCGCGGAGGTAAATAGCATGGCAGAAGAAGGTATCGAGGCAAAACAGCTGCTCTTCAACCGCTGGGACCTCTCCGAGGTCGAGATTCACGATCCAAGTCTGGTGCGGTATGTCAACCTGCACTCCATGATCGTGCCGCACTCCTTCGGGAAGCTTGCAGGCCAGCAGTTCAACAAGAGCAATATGCTGATCGTTGAGCGCCTCATCAACAAACTGATGCAGACCGAGAACAACACCGGCAAGAAAGAACTTGTGACCCGGATCGTCAAGGACGCTTTCGAGATCGTCAACAAGAAAACCAAGAAGAACCCGGTGCAGGTCCTGGTCGACGCTGTCGCCAACACCGGACCCCGCGAGGAGAGCGTCCGCCTGAAGTACGGCGGGATCAACGTTCCGAAGTCCGTCGACACCGCCCCCCAGCGGCGTGTCGATGCCTCGCTGCGGTTCATCACGACCGGTGTCCGCCAGGCGAGCTACAAGAAGAAGAAGAGCGTGAGCGAAGCACTCGCCGACGAGCTTATCTCGGCCGCAAACGGCGACACCCGCTCCTACGCCGTCATGAAGAAGGAAGAAAAAGAGCGTATTGCGAAGGCAGCCCGCTAATTCAATCTCTATACTTTTTTAGGTGTAACACATGACCCGACGAAAGAAGATGGTAGAGAGAGTGACGGAGCTGATGGACAAACCGGAGCGTATCCGGAACATCGGTATCGTCGCCCACATCGATCACGGAAAGACAACCCTCTCGGACAACCTGCTCGCAGGCGCAGGGATGATCAGTGAGGAACTCGCAGGCAAGCAGCTCTTCATGGACTCCGACGAGGAGGAGCAGGCACGCGGTATCACCATCGACGCAAGCAACGTCTCGATGGTGCACACCTACGCCGGTCAGGAGTATCTCATTAACATGATCGATACCCCAGGCCACGTAGACTTCGGCGGCGACGTTACCCGCGCAATGCGTGCGGTGGACGGTGCCGTCGTCGTGGTGGACGCCGTCGAGGGCACCATGCCACAGACCGAGACGGTGCTTCGCCAGGCGCTCAAAGAGGGTGTCCGGCCGGTGCTCTTCATCAACAAAGTCGACCGCCTCGTCAACGAGCTGAAGGTCGACCAGCAGGAGATGCAGATCCGCCTCGGCAAAGTGATCGACAAGGTCAACAAGCTGATCAAGGGCATGAACGAGAAGATGTACAACGACGGCTGGAAGCTCGATGCCGCCAAGGGCACCGTCGCCTTCGGTTCCGCACTCTATAACTGGGCGGTCTCCGTCCCCTTCATGCAGAAGAGCGGTGTCTCGTTCAAGGATGTCTTTGAGAAGTGCAACTCGGGCGACATGAAGTGGCTCGCAAAGAACAGCCCCCTCTCCGAGGTCCTGCTCGACATGGTCGTCAAGCACCTGCCGAACCCCACCGACGCCCAGAAGCGGCGTATCCCCATCATCTGGCACGGCGACAAGGAGACGCCTGAGGGCCTGAGCATGATGAACTGCGACCCGAACGGCCCCGCCGCCCTGATGGTCACCGACATCTCCTTCGACCCCCACGCAGGCGAGGTTGCCACCGGCCGTCTCTTCTCGGGTACGCTCCGGCGCGGAACCGAGCTCTATGTGATGGGCACGGCAAAACGCGCAAACCGCCTCTCCCAGGTCGGCATCTTCATGGGTGCCGAGCGTATCGAGGTCGAGGCGCTGCCCGCAGGCAATATCGCGGCAGTGACCGGCCTCAAGGACGCTATCGTCGGGTCGACCGTCTCCACGATGATGGACATCACCCCGTTCGAGGCGCTGAAGCACTACTCCGAACCGGTCATGACCGTCGCGGTCGAGGCCAAGAACATGAAGGATCTCCCGAAGCTCGTCGAGGTGCTCCGGCAGGTCGGTAAGGAAGACCCGACGGTGCAGGTCTCGATCAACGAAGAGACCGGCGAACACCTGATCGCCGGTATGGGCGAGCTGCACCTTGAGATCATCACCGGACGTATCAAGCGTGACAAGGGTGTCGACATCATCACCTCCCCGCCGATCGTCGTCTACCGTGAGACCCCCACCCAGAAGGCAGGGCCTGTCGAAGGGAAGTCGCCGAACCGTCATAACCGGTTCTACATCGAGCTTGAGCCGATGGACCCCGCTGTCGTCGACCTTATCCTGAAGGGCGAGGTCTCGATGAACCAGCAGGTCATCGAGCGGCGTGACATCCTCGTCACCGCCGGTATGGACAAGGACGAGGCCAAGAATATCAAGGCTATCGAGGGCACCAACATGTTCATCGATATGACCAAGGGTATTCAGTACCTGAACGAGACGATGGAGCTTGTCCTCGACGGGTGGCGCGAAGCGCTCCGGGGCGGCCCGCTCGCCGACGAGCAGGTGCAGAACCTCAAGATCCGGCTGCTGGATGTCAAACTGCACGAGGACGCCATCCACCGCGGCCCGGCACAGGTCATCCCCGCCGTCAGAAGCGCGGTCAAGGCAGGTATCCTGTACGCAGGCGACTCGCTCCTTGAGCCCGTCCAGAAGATCCAGATCACCGTCCCCACCGAGCAGATGGGACCTGCCACCTCCCAGATCCAGGGACGGCGCGGACAGGTCTTCGATATGCAGAGCGAGGGGGACACGATGACGGTCATCGGAAAGGCGCCGGTCGCCGAGCTCTTCGGCTTCGCCGGAGACGTCCGTTCCGCAACCGAAGGGCGTGCAATGTGGAGCACCGAGTTTGCTGGCTTCGAGGTCGTTCCCGGCGGTATCGTCGACGAAGTCGTCAAGGGCATCCGCAAGCGCAAGGGTCTCAAGGAACAGATCCCCCGCCCCGAAGACTATCTGGCATAATCCATACGAATACCCTCTGTTTTTTCTTTTTTTGTCGCGCAGAAGACCCTAAGAGAGCCGCACGTTCTTCGAGTCCGTTTTCCCGTTCAACCGTCCGTCCGGCAGGGAAGGCCGACACGCTTATACCCGGAGAGATTGAAATCCGGTAGCGAAGCGTTCCGGCGGTTGATACCATGACCTGGAAGTTCGGCAAGATCAAGATACAGGGCGAGAAGTACAAGCACGACGTCTACATCCACGTCGACGGCAGCGTTACGAAGCGGAATAAGGATCTCTCGCGGCACCTCAAAGAGGAATACGGCCAGACACCGCTCACCGATGCCGAGCTGCACTTCCTCCGGGACGAGGAACCAGAGGTCGTTTATATCGACATCGGGTTCTGCGGACAGCTGCCGATCACCTATGGCGCAAAACGGATCCTCGACGGCTTTGACGTGATCATGATGCCGACGACGGACGATCTCAAAAAGGCACTCAAGAAGGAGAAGCGGAAGTACGCGGCCGTCATCCACGTGACGTGCTGAATGGGCTCACAGTTTTGAGGGGAGGCGGAAAGGCTCCCGCCTCCCGCAGAGAGAGCAATCTTTTTTCGAGACCACACGCACCGGAGATCTGATTCACGCGGCTCCCGGCCGCTAGGTGCTGCTGCCAGTGGGAGGTACTATCGGGTTGACGGGCTGGACAGACCCGCCCGGAAGACCGGTTCCGCCAGTGCCATCCCCCGTCCCCCTCCATGGCACGTCTTCAGGCAGATTGGTGTTCGGTGCCATCCCGGGAGGAGGGAGCATCGGGGTTTCGGGTTCGACGGAGCCCTCCGGGTTCTGATCGGGTTCGGGATCAGGTTCGGGCGGTTCTGGTTCCGGTGCAGGCCCAGGACCGGTATCAGGCGGCTTAGTATCAGGCCCTGATTCGGTATCCGGACTTGACTGCCCCCCGCCGGCCGTCGTCGGCGTGGTCGTCGCTGCCGGTGGCGCCTGTCCTCCCGTCTCCGCTGCCCGGGCATCATCGGGCAGCCAGATGAAGATGTCCCAGTTGCCGTAGCGATCGTCGTTCCAGGCGATCAGGCTCCCGGTGACGCCCGGGGCGACCTGATCCGACGCATTGGTCGTTACCTGCATCTCCTCGCCGCCGGCAAGGTCGTACATGAAGATATCCCAGTTCCCGCTCCGGTTGTCCTGCCAGACGATCCGGTCCCCGGCGATTGCGGGGCTTACCTGGTCGGCGGCATCGTCCGTTATCTGCGTCTCTTCACCGGCCGCGAGGTCGTACATGAAGATATCCCAGTTCCCGCTCCGGTTGTCCTGCCAGACGAAACGGTCGCCCTCGATCATCGACCACATCGATCGGGTCGAGACGATCTGGTTCGCGGAATCGTTCGTGATCGCCGTTTCGGTATCGTTTCCAGCGTTATAGAGATAGACGTCATAGTCCCCGTTCCGGTCGTCCGACCAGAGCACCAGGTCACCGTCGAGTGCCGAATACCATTGATCCACCGATTCGTCGGTCACCTGCCACTCCAAAGCGGCTCCGATGCCCACAATACAGAAAAAAACCACCAAAACAGTGCCAAGAAGGATATAACTCCGTAATCTCATCATTCACACCTCCTGCACCCCCGATCCGCGCATTGCCGCATGGGGGCTTAGGGAAAAAACAGACACTCCAGAGCCGCTGCCGCTCCGAACGGGATGCCTCCAGCAGGTGAGAGACCGAGTTCTGCGATCAGGCAGACGAACGGATCGGCGGGCATCACGGGGAGAGCCCCGCCAGGCGTAGAGTGTGCCGACCAGCATAAAAGTTTCCCCGGCCTACTCCATCACAGCCAGGTTCGGGGGGTGAGGAGGAAATGCCCATCCCTACACGGTGTGGTTATCCTGCCAGACAAGCAGGTCCCCATTGCTCACCGGGTTGATCTGATCTTGCAGGTTCAACGTTATCCGGGACGTGTTCTGTGTTGCATTACAAAACAGATAGACATCCCAATTCCCGCTCCGGTTCTCCTGCCACACGACACACGCATCATTACCAGAAAATGCTCCCGATTCCCCCGAGGTGTTTGCCACCTGCTGCCCCGCTTCCCCGAGGACAGCACTTCCGGTGACACAGACACAGGCGAGGAACAGGATTCCAAGAATTGCATGTTTCATATCTTCACCATCACGTTGCAAACGATCTCTCCCTGCAGGCACCGCAGAATGACGCATGCAGGACTGTAGGAGCTATGAAAAGGAACCCCGAAACAGCGAGGGTGGGAGCATCAGCCGCCAGGGAGAGGGCGAGGGTATGTTGCTTCGGATGAACCGACCGGCGGGAGAGCACTGAGTATGCGAACAATGGAGCACCTTTCCAGGCATCACCGTAGCAGCCAGACAATTATCATTATTGATATATATCCACCAGAATGCTTGCATTATGCCGCCCCGAAAAACCGGCTCCCCCCCAGACCACCCGGGTGAGGGGATCTCACGGCAAAAAAAGATATGAAACTACCGCCGGTGGCTCCACGCCACAGCGGCCAGAAGAGCGATACAGAGTGCCCCGATCGCACTGGCAACCGAGAGCGGCGCCTGCGTCGTCGGCACCGCCGTGGTTTCCACCGGCGTCTCGACGGCCGTCTCTTCCGTGGCCGTGTCGGTCGGGGTTGCGGTCATTGTCTGGACGGGCGTTGCCGGTGCCGGGGCGAAGATGATCGGATTGTTGATCACGCCGTCCTTTGCGTTGTAGGGGAAGTAACGGCCGTAGGTGCCCCCGAGAGTGCGGGAGTTGATCTGCACGTAGGTGTCGTCGCTCACCGGGATTACCTTGGTGACCTGCATGCCGGGGTCGTCCATCTGGTACTTCCGCAATTCAGTGATGGGATTGAGCGTCGACTGGTTCCGGAGATCGACGAGTTCGAGGATGGTCGTCTCCGAACCCACCTCGATGGTGTCCCCGGGTTTCACGTCCATCGGCAGCGTACTCTGTGCAGCCGCCGGGAAGGCGAGTGCTGCGAGCACCAGCATCAGAGGGAGCATCTTCAGCAGACTTCGATTTTTTATCATGATTCATCATCTTTTGCCAGATATTTATGTGTGTTGGAATTATGCCGCACCCGCGCTTTGCCGGAACGCCGGATGCCGGGCAAAGAAAACGATATATAGTCCGGAAAAGATCGATGCCGCGGTGGTTTCCATGGATAGGTTCGAAGAGAAGATGAAGGAGTTCAAGCAGATTCCGCCGGAGAAGCTGACGGAGATAATAACGCAGGAGAAAGAACTCTGCACCTGCCCGGACTGCCCGGCCTACACGGAATGCGCGGAGAATGCCGCCGAGCGCCTCTTCTGCGCAATAGGCGGCAGCTTCCGGTGCATCACCGAGCAAAAGACATGCCTCTGCCCGACCTGCCCGATCAGCAGGGAGTACGGCCTCACCCACACCGCCTTCTGTGTCAGGAGTGCGGAGACAAACCAGCGGTACTTCGACCCGCTCTGATCCGGCATCGCCTACTCTCCGGCCGCCGTCCCATCCCCGAACTCCTTCCGATCAGGGAGAGGGGCATTTTCGTGGGCTGCCCCATGCAGCTCCTCGACGAGAACGTGGTAGCCGCTGACGAGCAGCGCCATGAAGAGCGGACCGAGGACGAACCCGATCAGCCCCATCACTCCGAGACCGCCGATGAACCCGATCAGAACGAGCACCGGGTGAATATCAACCCTTTTACCCATAAGGATGGGGCGGAGGAAGAAGTCGGGTAAAGCGGAGAGGAGCGGGTAGCCGACGAAGACGAGCAGGGCGAGCGCCCGGTAGTCGCCGGAGGCGAGGGCGTAGACCGCGAGGAAGACAATGAGGACGAGCGACCCGACGGCAGGGATGAGCTGGAAGATGGCGGCGAGTGCCGCGTAGAAGAAGACATCTCCAAACCCGAGGATCGCGAAGAACGGAACCGCGAGGACGAAGGTGACCAGCGCGACGATGACGTGCAGGACGTAGACGGAGTAGATGGTATCGGTGAAGGTGACCGTCAGTGCGTTGATCCCGCGCTGCGAGCGTTTCGGGAGCGCTGCCGCGACCTCGCGGTAGATCTTGTCGCCCCCGAGGACGGCGATGTAGAGCGCCAGCACGAAGACGATGATGTCGACGACCATCAGCGGAACCTGGGGTATGATCCCCATCAGGCTCTGCTCCGCGAGCCCGACGATCTCTGCGAGCCAAGCGTTTATGTCGATAACAGCCCCAGCGGCGTTGAGATCGACGTGCCGGCTGAGGAGCGAACCCGCCCACGAGACGATCGTCTGGAGCATGTGCAGTATTTCGTTCGTGTTCTCGAGCAGGACACCCGCCAGAAGGACGAGCAGCGCGGCGAGCGCCGAGACGAGGCCGCCCGTCAGCAGAAGCGCAGAGAACCAGGCAGGCATCCGGCGGCAAAGCACCCGGTGAAGAGGCATCAGCACGATGGCAAATGTTCCGGCGACAAAGAGCGCTCCCGCAAGCGGCCAGAAGGCAATAGCAGCTGCGGCGGCTATCCCCGCGATGAGGAGGAGGGTGAGTCTATCGATCCGCGTTCCGGTTTCAGCCATAAATAAGCATTAGAACGCAGGGGGATTGTATTAACGCTCCGTTTTTGATCGGGGATGCGGGGCATACCAAAAAAATGAGGGGGGAAGCGCCCTCACACGATAGTGAAGGTCAGGGTATACGTCGTCTCGTTTCCGGTCGTCTCTTCCCACGGGCGCTTGTAGACAGCGGCGAACTCGCCCGTGCCGTTCTCGACGGCGCCGTACTCCCAGACACGCAGGCCGCCGGCTCCGACGAGCTGCCCGGAGGGCGGGATGAACTCGTCACTGATGGAGACGAGCCCCTCGGACGAGGTTACGTTCCACTCATACCCGGTCGTCGGGTTCTCGTCGAGCTGGATGGTGATGTTGCTTCCGACCGGAACGGTCGCTGTCTGCCCGTTGTTCGTCTCATTGTACACGAACTCGTCGGCGGGGGCTGCCGTGGTCTCCGCCGCAGTCGGGGTCTCAGCCGGGGTTTCGTTCGCGGCGGGTTCTGTACCGGTACAACCGGCTCCCGCCATGCATGCCACAAGGATGAGGGCTGCAATAATGCCGTAGATTGTCTTCATCTGCACCATTGCGTATAATAGCGGCACCGTAAATATAAATGCTCCCTAAAGCCCCTTATCCGGATCAGGCCTCCCTCGTTGGCCGGGCAAGGATGATGTAGTGGTAAATGCCCGACTCGGCCACCGACTCCACGCGGAGCCCCGCCCTCTCCATAAGGGATACGGCATACTCCACACTGAACCGTTTCTCAAAAGGCGGCCCAAACGGCTGCATCTCTTTGCGCCAGTCCAGATCCACCACGACCCCGGCGGGTTTGACCATCTCCCGTGCACGTTCGAGCACCCGGGCGGGATCGTCGAAGTCGTGCAGGTCGATCCCGAAGAAGATAACGTCGGCACAGATGCTACAGAGGATGATCTCCTCCGCAGGGCCGTGATGGAGGAAGATGTTTTCGAGGCCTTCCCTGACCGCCTCGCGGCGAAGCCGATCGAGGGCGTCGGCGTCGATGTCGATCCCGATGATCCGGCCGAGCGGGCCGACGATCCTCGCTGCGGGCAGGGCAAAGAAACCGTCGCCGCACCCGACATCAACGAACGTCTGGCCTGCGGAGAGGCCGATCAGAGCAAGGATCGACTCGGGGTTCTGCCAGGTGCGTCTCTCCTCTTCGTCATGGTAGTGATGGCCGCCCGTCATGCGTGAGCATATGCCCGTCCCGTCTCTTGAATGTTACACCGTGCAGAAGAGCATGAGTACGGGGATATCAGCACCCCCGGCAGATCTCCGGACCTTACACCATGATTGCGGCAATAGAGCGTTGTAACTGAAATGGAGGACAAACCGCTGTTATTCGGAGTGGTTGTGCAGGCGACGGTTGATCGGGCACCGGGTTCCCCGCTCCCTCGAGACTTCATTATAATTCAAGGAATATAATAATATCGCAGTATTATACTGAACATGGATACGGGCCGGGGCGGCTCGCCGGCAAGGCTGCCACAAGTGTTATATAAGAACATTCGGTATCTTCCCTGCCGACCGTTCCGAAATACCGGGGTGCGCAAGAGGCATTCCCGGATCGGAGCTCCGGTCTGCAGGAATGGGATTATGCGATCGTGGGAACTGTGTGTGGCCGCTCTGATCTTCATGCTACTGGTCTTACCGGGAATTGTCACCGCAGACCAACCGTCGGTGATCGTCTCTAATTACACGGTCACCCCTGCCGTGGTGCAGCCGGGGGATCTCGGAACCATCACCGTTGTGCTTACAAATACCGCGACGGCCGCAACCCGGACCGAAGCCGCCGCCGAGACGGTTCCGGGACAGGGGCAGACCACTACGACGACCAACACCCAGATCAACGCGGTCATTGAGGACGCCACCCTGAAAGGAGACGGAATCGAGGTGCTGACCGGGAGCTACGGCAGGATCGGTGCGCTCGGGCCCGGGCAGTCGGCAAGGCTCACGTTTCTCTTCCGTGCCCCTGCCGAAGACGGGATCTACTTCCCCGAGGTATGGGTCCGGGTCGCCGGTGCGACGAGCCTGAAGTATCCGGTTCCGGTGAACGTGAACTCAGGCTATGCGATCATTAAAAAACCGGCTATCCGGATCGAACGGAGCGTCCCCGAGAGCGTTATACCGGGGCAGCCCTTCAACCTCACGCTGGTGGTCGCGAACGACGGGCAGGCGGCGGCGAACGATGTTACGGTCAACGTCAATGCAAGCACCTCATCGATAACCGCCGCCACCCCGCAGACATTCTACATCCCCCGACTCGCTCCGGGCGAGGAGGCCGCCCGGGAGATGCGTTTCCTGACCGACACCGGAACAGCGCTCGGGCTGCAGCCGATTCTGATCACCGTCGCCTACCAGAACAACGATGGAAACCTCTTTCGTGAAGTCTCGACCGTCGGCGTTCCGATCCAAGGAAAGGCCGAGCTCGGGGTCGCTTCGGTCAGCACCGATCCGACCCGAATAACGGTCGGCGACCCGATCGACCTGATCATCAGAGTGGAGAACTCCGGTACCGGCGATGCAAACTCGGTGCGGGCGACTATCGACGGCCTCCCCCTTCAGGGAGGGAAGGAAGCCTTCATGGGCACCATCGAACCGAACAACGATGCTCCAGCGGTCTTCACCCTTACCGCGGATGAGGCCGGAACGTTCGACTACACCCTCCTGATCACATATACCGACGATTTCGGGACGCATACGATGGAGGAGCGACTGCAGATGGCCGTCGCCGATTCGGACGACACCCTCCTCCTGATCGCCGCCGCCGCGATCGTCATCGTCGCGGCAGTCGTCGCCGTCTGGTGGTGGCGGAGAAGGCGGCGGGAAGAGGAGGAGATGGAATAAGGGTTCCGCCATGTTCGAAAGTATCAAAGTGGCATCCTTCCTCGCATTCAAGCAGATCCAGCGGGGAAACAAGGGGACGCTGATCCTGACCATCATGATCATCGCCCTCATCTTTGTCAACCTGGTCTTTCTCCCCTCGATCATCTCCGGAGTCATCGAGACGTTCAACTCCCAGTCGATCAACTTCAACTACGGCAACCTGGTCATCGAACCACGGGAGGGCGATCAGTACATCAGCGATGTCGAGACCCTGCAGCAGAAGGTCGAGCGGATCCCCGGTATCATCGGCACCTCGCCCCGCATCTCGACCGGGGTCACCTACTTCTACAAAGGCAGGAACGCCAGGAGCACGCTCTACGGCATCAACCCCACAGACGAGCGGTCGGTCACAACGATCGATCAGAATCTGATCGCCGGGGAGTTTCTGAGCGACGGCGATACCGACCGGATCGTCATGGGCGGGATACTCGCCGGGACGGAAGGAGAGGAGGGGGGCGGGCTCCCGTCCCTCCAGGGCGTGCAGGTCGGCGATTCAGTCGAGGTCGCCTTCCCGAACGGTGAACGGCGCACGTTCCAGGTCAAGGGGATCTACGAGACGGAGTCCATCGGCGTCGACACCTCGGCCTTTGTTACCACCGAAGCGATCGATGCCGTCCTCGGTCTCGATAACCAGGCGTCGCAGATCCTCGTGAAGACCGCCGTAAACGGCGAGGAGGAGATGTTCCGGACCCGCCTTCTCGCCTATGGCGTCCAGCAGCAGGTCTTCACCTACCAGCAGAAAGCGGCCGGATTCGTCGACCAGGCGATCCAGAGTTTCGAGATCATCAACGCCATCTCGACCCTGGTCAGCCTGATCATCGCCATCGTGGTGGTTTTCATCGTCATCTTCATCAATACGGTGAACAAACGCCGCCAGATCGGGATCTTAAAGGCGATCGGGATCAACCGGCAGATCATCATCAACTCGTATGTCATCCAGGTGCTCGTCATCACCTCGGTCGGAACAGTAGTCGGGCTCGTCCTCACGAGTGGGGTCATCACCTATCTCACGATCAATCCCCTCATCTTTCCGGGCGGTCCGGTCTACCCGGTGGTCGAGGCGATGACAATTATACGAAGCGTCGCGAGCCTTTTCATCGTATCGGTGATCGCCGGGTACATCCCGGCATGGAAGACCGCACGGGAGGATATTCTGGACGCAATCCAGAGGTAGCAGGCATGATCGTCGTCGAAGATGTCACGAGAACGTACCGAATGGGCAAGGTCGAGGTGCGGGCGCTCAAGGGAGTTTCATTTGAGATCGCAAAAGGAGAGTTCGTCGGGATCACGGGGGCAAGCGGCAGCGGCAAATCGACGCTGCTCCACATCATGGGGCTGCTCGACAGACCCACCTCGGGGAGAGTCCTCATCGACGGTCGTGATGTGCAGAAACTCTCCGACCGGCAACAGACGCTCTTTCGATTGAACCGGCTCGGCTACGTCTTCCAGGACTACGCCCTGATCCCGGAGCTGACGGCTCTTGAAAACGTCTATGTGACGTCGCTTGCCCGGGGAGTGCCAGAGGCCGAGTACACCCGCCGGGGAGCCGAAGTGCTCAGGCAGGTCGGGCTCGGCGACCGGATCAACCACCGGCAGAGCGAACTCTCGGGCGGCGAACAGCAGCGGGTGGCGATCGCACGGGCGCTCGTGAACAACCCGAGCATTCTCCTCGCCGACGAACCCTGTGCCAATCTCGACTCAGAGACCTCAAAGAGCATCCTCGACCTCTTCGCCCGGGTCAACGAGGAGCTCGACCAGACTATCGTCATGGTCTCGCACGAGAAATGGCATGAACGCTACTTCTGCCGGATCATCGATCTCAAAGACGGGCTGATCGAGAGCATGCACGCGTGCAATCCTCGCGAGAAACCCGCGGGGTGAGGGGCAGCAGCTTCACCGTTTTTCATCCGACCGGAGTTCCTCGCGGATCTTCTGCAGGATATCATATGCCGCATACCGGAGCTCCCGCTCGACGTCTTCCCAGCTGATCCGCTCCTTCTCCTCGCGGGTAGGGTGGCGTTTTTCCCGGCAGGCCGGAACACCCGTGCGCGATTCGAGAAGGACCGACCGGAGAATATGAATGTAGCCGACGATCAGAGCCGCGGCAAAGACGGCTATCCCGAGCATCACCGAGACCGGTGTGAACGAGTGGACGAGGACGACCCCGAAGAGATCGCCCGCAAGGAGTATGACGCGGGAAAAGAAGGCGACGAGGAAGAGGCTCGCCGAGGCTATCAACACCGGGGAGGGGAGGTTCAGCGGGAACGGCAGCATCCGGAAGACAAGGCCGATGAAGAAGAGAAACGAGAGGGTGAGAAGCAGCCAGATCGTCCCGTTCAGGAAACTCACGACCGCGTGATACGCGGGATCGGCGATCACAAGCGTCAGAAGCTCCATAACAGTGATCAGGGCGAAGAATGCAAGAATACCGGAGTAGCGGGTGAAGAGTCTCCAGTAGATTGACGGTTCCAAATCGCTCACCATGCACGCGTAACTCCTTCGGGTAGCCACCCCGTTATCCTGACAGGATATAGCCATTTTCCCGGGCGCCGATCCGCGAAGAGCGAAGACTCATCACCGGCCGCAGGGGTGTTTGATGAAATCTGACAGGCCCCTCTGAAACCGCAGGTGCGGAAGGCCGGGACGCAGCGCCGGATCGGATCTCTTCCGGTGTCCTGCACCACCAGATCTATCGGCACAGTTTTATATTTTTCACGCCATAGCCCGCGGCCGGTGAGAGGTATGAAACAAGTGATGACCTACCGTTGTAAGGATCTCGGCCTCGCGTGCGACTATGAGGAGAAGGCCGAGGGTGAGAACGAGCTGATGAAGCGCGTCGAAGGGCACATCATGACTGTACACCAGATGGACATCCAGGAGCCGGAGGTCCAGGAGAAGATAAAGAAGGCGATGAAGTAGATACCTGCACGGAAACCTACCCATTTCCCCCGGAGCGGGAGGAGAACTCTCGAATTTCCGGAGTCTGACACTCTGCCGGGGGCGGCGACGTTGCATTTATCCCCTACGACGCATATGACCGCGGTAGCAGGGGGGCAAACAATTGACTGAGACCGAATGGGTCGTGACGCTGAGCGTCAGAATGACCGTCCGCGGGGAACGATCGAAGGACGAGGCGGTTAAGGCCGCGATCGAGGCTATGCAGAACAGTATCAGGGATGGCAAAGAGCTCTCGATGCAGGCGGTCGCACGGAGGATGACGAACCTCACGAACGAGGAGCCGCTCTTCGGGATCACCTGGTGAGGACTGCAGGCCGCAGGAGATAAAGGGAGAGTCTATTCCCGCCAGGAGCTCGTGAAGAGTTCCCGCTTCACCGGCGCCCGCCGCTCCGTCCGGGGCTGCGGGAAGGAATTTCCAGTCGGTGCTGAACGGGACGTTTGCGCGGGGGATCGCGTGGATCTCTTCTCTGACGTTTATTCCTTCGCCGCCATCACTCAAGAAACGCCGGGATGATCCTGCAGCCAGAAGCCCCACAACTCTTTTATTATTCCCGCGGCCTTTCTCCCACCTATGAGCACACTTCCCGATACCGTTGCAATCGACATCGTCCTTCTTCCGCCCGGCCCGGTGATGGACGAGGCTATCCGGATAAACCAGGCGCTGATCATGGGGAACTCCGACGGGGAGATCATCCTCTCCCGGGAGGGAGCGGTCCCGCATATCTCCGTGGCCATGGCCGCGGTCCGGCGCGACAATCTTCCGGAACTTACCCGGGCGGTCGAACGGATCGTGCAGCACTGCACCCCCATGACCCTGACGATCGACGCGATCGAGCACCAGTCGGTCTCGAGCGGCGATCGGATTTCGGCGTTCCACGTCCTGCGGCCGGAGATCATTCAGCTCTTCCATAAAACCGTGATGAACGCCGTCTCCCGGTACGCGGTCGCCGATGTAACGGAGGAGATCTTCGCGGGCGAACGCGTCACGGCATCGACGGTCGACTGCCTCCGCCGGTTTCCGGAAACGTCGAGTTTTTCCCGGTATTCGCCCCACATCACGCTCGGCTTCGGGGAGATCGAGCCGCTTCTCCCCGGTCTCGACTTCCCGATACGCTTCGAGGTCACCCGGGCGGCGATCTACCGCCTCGGAAATCATTGCACCTGCCGGGAGATCCTCGCCGAGTTCGAGGTGAAGCGAAACAACAGGTAACCGTTACCAGTCCCGCCCGGCGAGCCCCCGGCTATTGTAGAGCGGCCGGAGATCTTCCCACTTTCCACCGGAGGGAGGACGAAACTGCCGCCCGGTGGGAGAAAAGCCGATGATCTGCTCCGGGCGGAAGCACTGGAGGAGCGCCCGGTCGGCGTGAGCGTAACCGGTCAGCGAGGCTACATTCTCCCCTTTAAAAGCGATCGCATCGGGCTCGACCTCACGGGATATGATCTCGCCCTCCGGCGTGCGGTAGAGGATCTGCACGACGACGTGCTCGACCGCCGCCTTCACCCAGGTATCGGGCAGGTTCAGAGACATTCGCTGAGATTTATATCGCAGAATAAATAGATTGTGGAGAGAGGTGACGCTTATACCATCCCTCCCGGTTCTGACGCCCGACGCCGCAAAAGGCAGAACATTTCCTCAAAGTCCCCGCTCTCCGGCGGGAACACTTCTGTCATGGGACTATGTCGTACAGGGGAGGGAGAACGCTTTATCGTGAAGCGTGTACAAGGCTCAGATGCCCTGTGGATCCCGGAGTCTGTCCGGACTCCGCCCGCCTCTCGAAGAAGAGGGAACAGTGGCTAATCGCCCCGCAAAGTTATGCCCGCCCACCGGCATGCTCCTGGCACTCGGAAAGGTCGCCGCAATCATCCTCCTCTTAATGAGCGTTTTCCAGTTCATCAAGACGTTCTTCTATCCCGACATCACGGTCGTGGAGACACATATCACCACCGTTGCGTTCACGACGCTTCTTGCCGTATTCGCCGCGTTCTTCGTCTTCCGCAGCCAGCAGAAACTCCTTACCGCGATGACGGCCGAGGTGCGCGAACGACGAAGAGCGGAAGAAGCTCTCCAGCGCTACACCGATGAGTTAAACGGGCTTCACCGGCAGCTGGAGGCTTCCCACCGGGAGGCGAACCTGTACCTCGACATCCTGACGCACGATATCCGGAACACCGAGAACGTCTCGAACCTGTATGCCGAGCTGCTCGTCGACGCGCTGGACGGGGAGGCGGTCACCTACGCGGAGAAACTGCAACGCAGCATCCGGAAAAGCATCGGGATCCTGGGCACCGTCGCCACCATCCGCAGGATCCACGAGGCATCATCCGGGCTCAAACAGCTGGATCTCGATGAGGTGATCCGGCGGGAGATCGGGCAGTTCCCGGACAGCACCATACGGTACGACGGATCTCCCTTCCCGGTTCGGGCCGACGATCTCCTCCCGGAGGTCTTCGCAAACCTCATCGGCAACGCCGTGAAGTACGGCGGATCCGGTGTCGGGATAACCATCCGGGCCCTTGAGCGGGACGGCGAGGTGCTGGTCTCGGTCGAGGACACCGGCCCCGGCATCCCGGATGCGGACAAGCAGGCGGTCTTCCACCGGTACGAACAGAAGAGGCGGGGTGTCGGCGAAGGGCTCGGGCTGTACCTCGTGCAGATTCTCGTCGGGCGCTATGGCGGGAAGGTCTGGGTCGAGGATCGGGTCCCCGGCAGCCCGGAGCAGGGGGCGGCATTCCGGTTCACCCTCCGGCGGGCGGAAGATGCCTGAACAGGAGCGTTTCATCCGGTTTTTATCGTTTCACCGCGAACCTGTAGACGAATGACCTGTTTGCCCTTCTCTCGAGCGCTCTCTCTGCTCGCGGCGCTCATCCTCCTCTTCACCTGCACCGCCGGGTGCACGGTCACGTTCCAGGCGCCCGATCTCCCGAACCTGCCGGTGCTGACACCGGACACCCCGACCGTCACGCCGATCCCGATTCCGACCGAAGTTCAGCCGGCGGCGAACGGCACTATCCGGATCGGCGCGTTCAACATCCAGGTATTCGGCGTCACGAAGGCGGCGAAACCCGAGGTCATGGAGGTGCTCGCCCGCATCATCCGGACGTACGATATCGTCGCCGTCCAGGAGATCCGGGACAGTTCCGGCACCGCGCTGCCGGCGCTCCTTGCGGCCGTGAACGCCGACGGCTCGAACTACACCTATATCGAGAGCGTCAGGCTCGGCCGGACGGCGAGCAAGGAGCAGTACGCCTACTTCTACGACCGGGAGACGGTCGCACCGACAGCGGACGGCAGAACATACCCCGAACCGGAAGGCACCGACCCGTTCCACCGCGACCCGTTCATCGCTCCGTTCACGGTACTGGACGGATCGTTCGACGCGGTCTACATCGTCGTCCACACCGACCCCGACGAGGCGACCGAAGAGATCGACGCCCTCGGTGCCGTGGTGGCGTATGCCCGGGAGGTCTATCCTCAGGAGCAAGACTTCATCGTCCTCGGCGACCTGAACGCCGACGGATCGTACTTCAACGAGAGCGGCACCTCACCGCTGCGGGATGACGGGTATACATGGCTGATCACGGATGAACTCGACACCACCACAAAGAGCACCAACGCCACCTACGACCGGATCATCGCCACCGGCCCGACCGCCCCGGACTTCACCGGCGATGCGGGCGTCTTCCGGTTCGATACCGCCTACGGGCTGAATCAGACGATGACCGAAGCCGTCTCCGACCACTACCCGGTCTATGCGGTCTTCCGGACGGGCGAAGATCGGGACTAAAACAAAAATTATTTTCCCGGCCCGAGCAGGAGGCAGCGCAGGTACGGCCTCGGTCGAAGGACACACCCGTACGTTTCCTCAAGTGTGCCGCAGTCAATCACCTCAACCGTCACGTTTTCCGGCGAAAATTCCGGATCATGCTTTCGCATCGTCCGGAGAAAGACCGGCAGCCGCATGAACGGGCGTGCCGCCTCCGGCACGATCCGGAAATCCTCGAGATCATCCTTGAGAGGCGATCTTCCAGCGAGATCTTCGTCGAAGTAGAGGTAGGTCTCGAATCCGTAGCGGTCGTAGAGCCCGGCAAGGTCTGCAAGGCAGAGCCGCGCACCCGGCTCAATGCCGATCGCGACAAATCGCTCTTTCGCTCCCCGGCCGGCAAGCTCCTCGAACGAAGGAGAGGAGCCGCAGGCTATCCGATCGTTCTCGTCGTGCATGCTCACGGGTACTGATAGGCCGAAGAGAGAGAAAAAACGTGAGGTGTCCAGGACTCCTCACGCACGGGCCAGGTTGCCTGCCGCCTCTTCCGGCGCCGGTATCGCTGGAAGTACGGCTATCGTCCCGTTCGCGGTGTCGCTCCCGGCAGGGCCGCTCACCGTCAGGGTCACGGTGTAGTTCCCGGCCTCAACGTAGGTATGGGTCGCATTCGGCGATGCCGAGGCATTCCCGTCACCGAAGAACCAGAGCCACTCGTCGATCGATCCGGTCGACTGATCCTGGAAGGTAACGGTGAGCGGCACCGCGCCGGTCTCAGGATCGGCACGCAGCGCCGCTTCCGGGGTCTGGTTGTCGGTGACGTTCTCTGCGGGCTCTTGCGTGACCGTAACGATCACGGTATCGGTCGCGTTCCCGCCGGTCTCGTTCGTCACCGTCAGCCTCGCCGTATAGGTGCCGGGGCTCTGGTAGGTATACTGCACCGATCCTTCGCCGGTGGCGGTCGCCCCGTCGCCGAACTCCCACGACCAGGCGGTCGGGTCACCGCTGGTCGTTGCATTGAAGAGAACGGTCAGCGGCGCCGTGCCGTTCGTTACATTCGCGGTGAGATTGGCGGCGAGCGGCGGGAGACCCGGTTCCGGCATCCCGCCGGTCTCCGCCGGTGAAGCGGGCAGCACGCCGTCGATCGCGTACAGGAAGATGTCCCAGTTTCCACTCCGGTTGTCCTGCCAGACAATGTAGTTCCCGGCGATCGACGGATAGATCTGATCGGCCGGATCGTCGGTCACCTGGACGAGCGTGCCGTCAACCCGGTTATAGAGGAAGATGTCCCAGTTTCCGTTCCGGTTGTCCTGCCAGACGATGAAGTCGCCGGAGATATCGGGGTACACCTGGTCGGCGGGATCGTCGGTGATCTGCGTCCGGTTCCCGGTCTCGAGATCACCAAGGTAGATATCGGAACTCCCGTTCCGGGTATCCTGCCAGACGACGGAAAGACCGTCGATGGCGGGGAACTGCTGGTCGCCTGCATCGATGCAGACCGGCATCTCATTGGTGCCGGCGTTCGACCAGTAGATATCGAAGCTGCCGTTCCGGTCGTCCTGCCAGACCGTCGGGCCGTCGACCCCGCCGAAAGCGATTGCAGGATTCTCCTGGACGCTTCCCGGCATACCGGCCGGCGAGCCCGTCTCCTGTCCCGGTATCAGGTCGGCGACGTACGCCGTCCAGGTGCCGTTCCGGTTATCCTGCCAGCAGACGTACTGGAAGGCGATCGAGGGATAGCGCTGGTCGCCTGGAGCCGTCGTCACCGGGAACTCCTCGCCGCTGAAGGGAGAGTACCAGAAGATGTCCCAGTCGCCGTTCCGGTTGTCCTCCCAGACGATCAGCCGCGAGACGCCCGAAACCGCCGGGTTCGCCTGGTCGGCCGGATCGGTCGTTATCTGTGTCACCGCCCCGTCGGTCAGGTTATAGCGGAAGATATCGGAGTTTCCGCTCCGGTTGTCCTGCCAGACGACGAGATCGCCCGAGATATCGGGGTTCACCTGATCGGCAGAGTTATTGGTGACCTGCAGGAAAGCACCGGATGGCTGCTCTACGGGCACCGTCGGAGTCGGGGTCGGCGTCATCGTGGGTGTCTCATTCAGTGTCATCGTGGGTGTCTCATTCAGTGTCATCGTCGGAGGTGGTGTAGCATTCGGCGTGGCGGGAGTAGCATTCGGCGCCATCGTCGGGGTCGGCGTGACCGGCGGTGCCTCCTCCGTCACTGCAAAGTCCAGCACCTCCTGCCGGACGATATCACCGACCGTCGATCTGACCTGCACCTGGTAGGCGCCGGTAGTGCTCGTGTTCGAGAACGTCCCGGCATAGGTGCCGTTGCCGGTTCCGTTCAGGAGAACCGTCTCGTTCTCCCCGCCGGGCAGAGTGAAGACCGCGGTGACGGTCGCATTTTCGATCCCGGCCGTTTCGTTCCGAACCTCGGCGGTCACCGTGACCGGCTCACCGGGTGCATACGAAAAGGCGTCGATGGCTGCCGCAAGTTCGATCGTAGCACTGACGGCAACGGTGCTCGAGTAGTCGACCGTGACGTTCGCATCGGTCGCATTTATCACCTCTATCCAGGTGCCGACGACCGGGTTGTTCACCTGGTAGATCTGGTAGGTATCCGACGAGATGTAAGTGATATCCGGGCTCTCGGTA
This sequence comes from Methanoculleus taiwanensis, assembly GCF_004102725.1. NCBI lineage: Archaea > Methanobacteriati > Methanobacteriota > Methanomicrobia > Methanomicrobiales > Methanomicrobiaceae > Methanoculleus > Methanoculleus taiwanensis. The sequence goes on from NZ_LHQS01000001.1 coordinate 99,673, forward strand.
CCGGTCGGGCTCTCGGGATCGAGTTCGACCCGGGTTCCGTTCGGGTAGTAGATGTAGTAGTTTATCGTCGTCTGCGGGCAGAGGCAGGTGAACTCAACAACCTGGACGGACGTATCGATATTCACGATGTTCTGGACGGTCTGGTTCACCGAGATGGTGCCGGTCTCGCTCGTGATCTGATCCTGTCCCTTGATCGTCTGTTTGATCCGGTTGTAGATATCGAGGAGTGCGCTGCTCGTGGGGGCGGAGTAGTAGCGCCCGCCCGTCTGCCTCGCAATCTCCCGCATGAGCGCCTCGTCCGCAAAGTCGGTCAGTGCCACGGTGTAGACCGGCCAACCCTGCTCGACGTAGAGGGGCACCACCGCGAGCGGGTCGGTTCCGGTGTTATGCACCCCGTCGGTGAGGAGCACCGTGGCCTTCCCGTGACCCGGGATACCCCGCTCGGCGAGCTGGTCGAACGAGGCCAGGAGACCGCCGCCGATATTCGTCTCGCCAGACGAGTCCACCTGGTCGATCGCCATCTTCAGTGCCGTCCGGTTGTTCCGGACGAGCGAGAGCGGTTCGAGCACCGTCACGGCGTGGTCGAAGTCGACGATGGCGAGCAGATCATCGTTCGCCGCGAGGTCGACGAAGAGGCGGGCGGCATCGATGCGGAGGTCATCCGGGTCGGTGTTCCGCATGCTTGCGGAGCTGTCGATGGCGAGCGCCACATCGACGGCGCGGGTGCCGTTCGGTGCCGGCGCCCCGCCGCCCGCGCCTGTCGTCACCGAGACATCGGTCGTCGAGGTCACCGAGGTGTTGGTGGAGACCGAGACATCGGTCGAGGACTGGCCGCCGGCAGGGAGTTCTGAGGCAGCTGCTGCCGACGGGAGAAGCGTCACGATACAAGCAAGAATAACAAGGCTTATCAGTAGAATCTTTCTCATAGTGGTTCCTCCGCGGGATGCGATGTACCGGATCTCCCGGAAGCGAATAATGCCGGGTGCCGGCCGTCACGGACTTCATATCACTGTACCGGGAATACATCCTCCCAAATCGGAGCCCCCCGGCACAGGGCGGAAATATAATCGGTATTAATTATATAATTTATGCAATAAAATCGGCGTCCGATTCGGGGCACGTCGCCACACTGGAAAACCACCCTCTCCACCCTTGCTAGCGGGGCGAAGGCCACCATTCGGATCTAAGCCTGTACCCACCGGTTTTCGGCGAACAAAAGGTATATTTAGCAGTTCCGCATGATGACTACTATGCCTCGGCGAGCGCTCGACAATGCCGAAATCGGGGTGAAATACGGACTCGTGTCGGGATCAAACGACATCTGTGCCGCGCTCTTCGGAGTTCCCGACCGCAACCGGCATTCCGCGCTCCCTGCCGGAGAGGGCGGGCGACGGAAAGTCGCCTGGCAGCAGCGGTCGGAGGACTGATGGAAGGTATCGCAATCGGACTCGGCCTCTGCCTGATCCTCGCCCTCGTCTCACGCAGCCTCTCTCTTCCCCCGATACCGTTCTACATCCTCGGCGGTCTCGCCATCGGCAGGTCAGGACTCTGCCTGGTGGAGCCTACCGCCATCTCCGACTACTTCACCGGTCTCGGCCTCATCTTCCTGCTCTTCTACGTCGGCCTCGAACTGAAACCCGGGGAGCTGCTGCAGCAGCGTGCATCGATCCTCCAGATCGGATTTGTCGACCTGCAGATCAACCTGGTCGTCGGCTTCATCGCCGCCCTGGCTCTCGGGTTCTCACTCGTCGAATCGCTCGTAGTAGCGGCAGCATTCTATGTCAGCAGCTCCGCAATTGCATTCGCTCACCTCATCGAGAACCGGCGGGTCATCCTCCGCGAGACGGAGACGATCGTCTGGCTGATGCTCGTCGAGGACATGGTCCTCATCCTGATCATCCTGCTCCTCCATGCCGGCGAGACGTCTCCGATCGCCATTCTTACCGGAACGGTCTTCCTTGCGGGGCTCTTCGCCGCCATCTCCCAATGGGGGAAAGACCTGATCGGCGGCCTGCTCGACCGCGACGACGAACTTCCGGTGCTCCTGACATTCTCCGCCGTCATCTGCTCTGCGTTCTTTGCGAGCACCGTCGGCATCCCCGAGGCGATAGTCGTCATCGCCCTCGGCGCCGCGCTCGCCGCGACGAGCCCGACCCTCCTCGAACGGCACGCAAAACCCTTCAGGGACGTCTTCCTCGCGTTATTCTTCGTCTTCTTCGGCATATCGGTCGATTTTGCCTCCAGCCCCGGGATCGTGCCCATCGCAGCCCTCAGTATCCTTGCTATCGCCAGCAAACTCATCTCCGGGGTGATCATCGGGCGCATGACGCACGGATCATCTACGGCCGGGATAGTGATCGGGAGCGTCTCGATAGCCCGGGGGGAATTCTCGATCATCCTCGCCGCACTCTACGGGTCTGCCATGGTTTCATCCACCATCGCAGCCCTGGTCATCACAACGTCCGTCGCCGGATCGTTTGCGGCACAGTACAGCCACCTCCTCAAGAAGCACTGGACACGGTTCCATTCCCGCCATGCCCTGACCGGCATACCATCGCTCCTCCCCTGAAAGCGCCGGAACCAGCCAGGGGTGCTCCGGGCGTTCAAAGAGCGTACCGGGGCAGGCAGCCGGGCAGAGATCCAGAATCACCCGGACTCGTGCCAGCAGGATTTATCTCTGCTCGCACACACCTTTGATCGCCATGCAGCTCTCTGTGCTCGTCGACAACACCACCCTCACCGATCGCTACTTCACCGCCGAACCGGGTCTTTCGTTCTATATCGAGGAAGGGGGAAGAAGGGTGCTCTTCGACGCAGGCTACTCCGGAATCGTCGTCGAGAACGCCCGGAAGATGGGGATCGATCTCCTCAGGCTCAACGAGATCGTCATCTCGCACGGCCACCTCGACCATACCTGGGGGCTCGACGCACTCATCAGGCTGTATACCGAGGCGGCGTTCGAGGGGCGGGAGCACGGAAGACCGACGTTCGTCGCCCATCCCGACGCCTTCCTGACGCGCAGCGTCGCCGGTATCGGCGAGATCGGGTGTCACCTCTCGGTGGAGGAACTCTTCCGCCACGGCACGGTGCTCCTGACCGCTTCGCCCCTCTGGCTGACGGAGAACCTCGTTTTCCTCGGCCAGATCGAGCAGCGGTTCGACTTCGAGGTTTCACCTCCTATCGGCGAGATCTATACCAGCGAGGGGGTGGCGGAGGATATGGTCGTCGACGACAGCGCGCTCGCCTGCAGGACACCAGACGGCCTTATTATCGTCACCGGCTGTGCGCATACCGGGATCTGCTCGACGATCGAGCAGGCAAAAGAGATCTGCGGCGACGACCGGATCGTCGATGTCATCGGCGGGTTCCACCTCCTCGAACCCTCGCCGGAGCGCCTCGCCGGCACCCTCGAGTACCTCCGCGACTGTGCGCCCCGGGCGGTTCACGCCTGCCACTGCACCGATCTTGCCTCGAAGATCGCCCTCGCCCGGGTGGTGAATCTCAAAGAGACCGGTGTCGGGCTGCAGCTCTCCTGGTGGTGACGGCGGTCAGGCGGAGAGAGCGGTGAGAGCCGGAATCTCCCCGTACTCTTCCTCGTATGCCCGCACCGCATCCGGCGCTCCGAGGAGGAATCGCCGGGCCGTGTTGTAGACCGACGGCGTCTTCTCAGGATCGAGCGTCGCAAGGAGGGCGGCGAGGATCCGCGCCACCGGGACATGGTAACGCTCCTCCATCCGATCGATGAACGCGAATGCGTCGAGCGCCCGGACGGTGCTGTACTCGTTGATCGGTGCGAGCCGGATCAGCACCTCCGTCAGGTACGCACGCCCCTCTGCGGTCTCGAGCGACTGCCGCCGGTTCAGGGCGAACCGGGTATAGAGCGCCCGCTGCTCGTTCGCCTGCTCGATCCGGAAGGCATCCGAGGTCTCGATCCGCCGGAGGAGCGGGACGATATCCGGAACGTCGCTTGCGGCGGTGGTAGCGAGGAACGTCTCCCAGGCAACGAGGTTTTTACGCGACTCCTCGAAGAACGCGTCGAAGACCGCCATGCGATCCGGCGCCGTGCTCTCGAGGTACAGGCGGAATGCGGCGAGCCGGTCGGTGGCGGCGACCGACTCCTCAAACTGCCCGCGGACGAGCCGATGAACGTCAGGAGTATCAAGGGCGGCGAGCACCGCGAGGCCTGTGTTCTTCACCTGGCGCCGCTTGATCGCCTCGATCTCACGGTCACTGTAGGAACCCTCTTCTCGTGCCGGCTCCGCGTAGCGGCGGTATACCTCGGCCAGCCGCTCCCCGTGCCTCCCTGCAATCCCCCTATACAGGCGGCGGCGGGCATCCGCAAGGGCGCGGTAACGGTAAGCGAACCGCTCGTCACCGACCGACGGAAAGATCGTCATGAACTGCCCGCCGGCATCGTCCATAAGCGCGGCATCGCCGATAAGGGCAATATACAGGTCTGCGAAAGCAGCGGACGGTTCACTCGCGGGATCGGTGATAAGCCGCACCTTCTCTGCGTCGGCGAGCCGGGAGAAAGCGATGAATCGGTTCACGAGATCGGAGTCACATGCCGCCTGGAGGGCGAGCTCGTCGTTGCTCGCCGTATCCTCGACCGTCCCGTAAAAGGAGTAGCCCCGGTTCAGCGAGAGGAACGCCGGTGCGTCGACGTCCATGAGAACGACCTGCTCCTCCTCACCGGTCACCCGGATCGTCCCCTCGGCGAGATCGCTCCCGTCCCGGCCGACCAGAGCAAACCGGAAGGGAAACTCCCATGCCCGACCGCTCTGCGAGCGACTCTGGCGTAGCGATAGGGTGAACCACCGGGCAACGGCGTCGTACGATGAGGATACGGTGACGGTCGGATACCCGGTCTCTTTCAGCCAGACCTCCGCCATCCCGGCAAGGTCGAATCCCGAAACCTCCTCCATGCATCGGATCCAGTCGGCACGGGAGGCGTTCGCGTGCCGGTAACGGGTGTGATAGAGGGCAAGCCCGACCGCGAAGGTCTCCTTTCCGACAAGAGTCTCGATCATCCTGACGACCTCAGGAGCTTTGACGTAGGTCACGCCCGTGATCAGATCGTTCGGGTCGTTAAACCCGTCCGGCTCGATCGGCATGGAGCCCGCCCCACGGTCGAGGACGAGCGTTCCGTCCTCCGGAGAGAGGAGGGTGAGCACGGTCGCAAGCCGCGTGTAGGCCTCGCCGAAGAGGAAGGCGTGATACTGCTCCTCGACGTGCACCGTGACCGCCTCGTTGAGCCAGATCTCAAACGGGCTCCTCCCGGTCACCTCCGAACCGTTCAGGTTGTGGTAGTACTCGTGCACCTTCACCCGGATCATGTAGTCGAACGCCGCATCGGTCATCTCCGGAAACGGCATGATCCGGTTCGTAACGATCGTGGTATTCCCGACGTTCTCCATCCCGCCGAAGTCCGAGTTCTGCATCCCGATCTCGCGGTATACCGACCCCGTATAGGCGTATCCGGGAGTTATCGCCGCCGCACGTTCGGCAAGCGCAGCTCGACACCGTTCGAGCGCTTCAGGGTCGCTCCCCGCCTCTTTCAGCGCGTCGCGGCGCCGGACAAGGTCCCAGATCTCCTGCCGGACCTCCGGGTGCCGGTACTGCCCCGGACCGGTGAAGAGGTGCACCCACATGACCGCATCGGCGAGAATCTCGAGCGCCCTGCCGGCGGGGATCGGGTCGGAGCCCGGTGGAACCAGCAGCTCAAGCAGAAAGCGCCTGCCGGCGGGATACTCGACCTCACGGCTGAACGTATCGTAGGTGCCGACCCCGAGGAAGAAGAGATAGGGCGGCATCGGGGTCGTCGTGTTCGCATACGCGACGGTGCTCCGGTTCAGCCCGAGGTAGAGCCGTGGGCCGACCGGATCGCCGTTCGTGATCATATTCGTATAGTTATAATCGGCGACGATTTTTGTCGTATACGTGCACTTTGCGGTCATATCGTCGAGGCAGGGGACGAGCCGCTGGAACCCCCACTGCTGGCACTGGGTGATCTGGGTGGGAGGAGCACCCGGCGGGGTCTCGTCGTAGTAGAGCCCTTCGAGGACATGCCGGGTCGGGCGGCAGATCGTCTCGGTGGTGATCGTAAACCGGGTGCGGGGCGGCACCGGCGGCGTGAAGACGATAGAGAGGGTGGCCTGCTCCCGGTCGTAGGTGTATGCGACACCGTAATCGTCGGAGGTGACGCGGAGAATGTCGAGAGCCCTGGCATTCAGGTCGAGTACCGCGAGCGGGGCATCCAGTGTCTCCGCCGTCAGGTCAGAGACGACGCGGGTATGCCCGTCGTAGATATCGAACGCGAGATCCATATGTACGACGGTGACCGGCAGCGGCGAAAAGTCATCCGGCCGGTATTTAAAGAGGGAATCGCCGCTACCTGTATCCTGTTGTCTCATTGCCGCTTCACGCCTCCGTCCCGGGGCACTCCGACTCACCGGCGATCTTCCGGAGCGCTGCCCGGGCGGCGTAGCGAACCTCAGGCTCGTCGTCCTCGAGCGCCGCCGTGAGCGCCTCTCGGGCACGCGGATCACCGATCTTCCCGAGCGCCTCCGCCGCCGCCATCCGGACGTCTTTCTTCCGTTCGATAAGCAGCGGTATGATCGGCCCGACCGCCCGCGGATCGCCGATCTCGCCGAGTGCCCATGCCGCACCGCGCCGCACCCACCGTTCGGGGTCGGTCAGAAGAGGAATCAGCGGTTCGACCGCCCGCGGATCCTGCAGTTTCCCAAGTGCCTGGGCAACAACCCACCGGACCTCATCCGAGGGGTCGCTGAGTGCCTGTATCAGCGGCTCGACACCGGAGGGGTCTCTGCACCTGCCGAGCGCCTCGGCCGCACGCAGGCGGTAGGGAACGCTCTCGTCCGAGAGCTGCCGGATCAGGATCTCAAGGTTCTCCTTCTCCCGCCGCTCTTTCTCGGCGAAGACTCGACTCACCGGACTCTCCCTATCCATCATCAATCACCGACTATTCCATATACCGCTCGTTACAAGGCAGTTGCGGTGGTGTCCGGGCGGTCATTCGCTGATCTCCTCGGCTTCGGAGATGACATCGAAGGAGACCAGGCGGAAGGTGTAGAATCGCCCGTCGTTCGCGTCGAACTCGAGAAAAACCATCAGCCCGTACTCCTCGGATATCCAGAGCGAGGACATTGCATCCTCGCCGAAGGGGTAGTACTCAAAGCCGAGACTCCCAAGTTCGCTCCGGACGGCGGCATCGTGCTCCATATCCACCGTCATCTCGTAGGTTTTACTCAGAGGAGGGTTACGCTCCTCGAGAACGGCGACCTGGAGCCGGGCAGACTGCTCCGCGATCGTCGTCCCTTCAAGGAGGGCTTCGAGACGATCGATAACCTCGTCCACCTCATCAAGCGGCATCAGATCGTACTGGGCTGTGCCGGTATATCTCTGTTAAGGGTTCACCGGTCGGCAGCCACGACCCCGCGAGAAACATTCTTTCCCGGAACATGAGATGGGTCATGAAACCTCCTTCCGGGCGCTGCAGGAGGGTGAAATTTTCTCAAGACGCCAGAATCGTGAATTATCCTGATATTCCAGCGCAAATAACGAAACAATAAAAAATATAGGCGTCGATACCTCGCTAATGGCACCGGGCAGGCTCAAGATCGTGGTCTTCGGCGGATTCAACGCTGGCAAGTCGACATTCGTGCATGCACTCGATTCCACGGCTCGCCATATCGAAGCCAGAACCGAGGGGGGGACGACGACGGTGGCGTTCGATTTCGGCAGGCTCACGCTGCTCGACCAGAGGGTCTACGTCTTCGGGACACCGGGACAGGAGCGATTTGAGTTCGTCCGGGAGATCCTCTCGCGCGGCATGGACGGAGCAGTCATCGTGGTTGATGCGACGGTGGGACTCGACACGACGACGCTCGCCGTGTATACGTGGCTGAAGGAGAAGCAGACCCCTATCGCCGTTATGCTGAACAAATGCGACCTCCTGGGCGAGATGCACGGGAAACTCGGAGATGAACTTTCCGGGGAGACGATCCACCGTATATCCGCGCAGAGCGGGGAGAACGTTCACGCTGCGATGCAGGCCTTCGTCGCCTCGCTGATCGCCTAGGAGCGATGACTATTACTGGTATCGGGCCCTTTACCTGAAGGCAGGATCTGGTGGCAATGAACGGACAGAAGTATCTTCAGGATATATCCCGCTCCCTCTCCACTTTTCTCGAGAGCGGAAGCGCAGACGACCTGGTATCCTGCCTGGTCGGGGGCAGCAACCTCCCGGGGACCCGGGCGAATCTGGAGCTCGCCGACGCGTTTGCAAAAACCGTCAGGGAGTACGCCGTGCACGATGCCGACGATCGGCGTATCCTCTGGAACCTCTGCGTGGAGTTCGCATCCATCGCCCCCGAAGATGCACCGGCGGGCGATCCGCACGAGTTCCTCTCGTTCTGCGGTATCCGTGGTATCGGGGCGATAGGCTCGATATCGCCAGCGTTCGCCGACCTCGCACTAGGAGAGCTTCACGAGGCCTCCGTCGACCCCCGCTGGCGGGAGCGGGAGGCGGTGACGATGGGGCTTGCCGATATGATCACGGCGGTCCGGGATAAGACTCTTACCGAGCTCGAGGCCTGGGTCGAGAGCGGGGCCTGGCTCCCGATGCGGGCGGCGGCGGCAGGGGTCGCCGAACCGGAACTCCTCAAAGATCCCGCAGTCACCGAGGCGGCGTTAAAGCTCCACCGGAAGATCCTGATCCGGGTATACACCGCCGCAGACCCGTGCTCCGAGGAGTTCGCCGTGCTCCGGAAGGGCCTCGGGTATACGCTGAGCGTCGTCGTCAGCGCCCGGCCGGAAGAGGGATTCGAGTATCTCCGCCAGCTCGCGGAGCTCGACAACACCGACATACGGTGGATCGTGAAGGAGAACTTAAAGGAGAGCAGGCTTGCAAAGCAGTTCCCCGAGAAGACCGCAGCAATCCGCGATATTCTCCTGCAAGTCTGATAGAGGGGGAGGGAAGTCACCCCACAATCGCCGACGCCGTCTCATCGAACGGATTCGTCCGCATGGCAAGCGAGAAGAGGTAGGGATAGTTCTTCTGCAGGTACTCCATGTAGTCGAGCCACTGGAGAACGAGGAGCCGGTAGATCCGGTCGATATCGCCGCTGAGGTGCGCAAGGTCGGTATCCGGCAGCGACTCAAATCCGGGACGGCGCTCGAGCTCCTCAGTGAGGTGAAAGACGGCGCGGAGGAGTTCGGTGAACGACTCGTGCTCGAGCAGCGTCGGGTTCTCGAGCATACGGAGCATGAGATCTTCCCGGGAGATGAGGAACTGCTTCAGCCCGGCGAGATCGATCCGGTCGATCGCGACATCGTATGGATAGGTGCGGAGTTCCCGATCCACCTTCCGGAACGTCTCCTCAGTCCAGTTGTCCGAGACAACCAGGCTCTGGCGGATCTCGGGAAGGTGCGGATCGTTATCGGAGAGGTACACCAGGAGTTTCGTCCCGACCGCCGAGAAAAACGTCCCGATGACCATATTCAGTTTTTCAAGTCTTTTGCGCCGGTCACGGAGATCGAGCATCTGGTGAATGACGAGCGTCACCAGCAGCACCTCGAGAGGGACGAACGCGATATCGCCGAGCGTATAGATCCCGATATGGTGGAGATCCTGGAATACAAGGTAGTGAAGGCCGTAGAGGCCGACGGAGAGGGCGATGAGTCCGGCCGCAACGGCGATCAGCCAGTGTGAATCTTTCATCCTGTGATATTTTCAGCTCAGCCTCCTCATTAAGGATCGGTGACCGTCACCTTCCTCCGCACGCCATCACCGCCGGGCGCTCAAGCAGGAAGAGAAGATTTTCTGCATGAATGGATTCCGACATGCCCCCCACCAGAGCAGATGAAGGAAGGCCTGGAGTTCTGCGGCGTTCGCGCAGGATCCTCACCGGGGTATCGGTGCTCCCGTTGCACGCAACCCTGTCTGCGTGCAAGCGATCGACGCTGCATGATGCAGACGCGATATTGAACGCCGCGTTCACATCGGCGTGATCGGCGTGCCCGCAGTGCGGGCACTCAAATCGTTTTCGCCTCCTCGTGCCTGTCTCGCCGCACCGGCTGCAGTGCTTCGACGTACATACCGGGTTGACGTAGGCGACCTGCACGCCCACTTTTCGTGCTTTGGTCTCCACCATCTTCTGGAACTGGAAAAACGAGCCGTTATCGAGCGAAAACTCTATGGAAGCGGTCTTCTTTCGCTTCCGGATCTGCCTCGTGCTGAAGAGCTTCTCAAACTTGATGCCGCATTCGAGCATGCGGGCAAGGTTCACGATCTCTTTGCTGATCCGGTGATTCAGATCCTTCAAAATACTGCGTTCGCGGTCTTTTATCCGCCTGGCCTTCGTGTACTTCCCGGCTTTCCGGTACCTCTCGAGGAGGCTTCGACACTTCGCGGCGACGTGCGGAGCCTTCTTTCCCAGCTTCATCACTTTGCCGGAGGCCGGATGAGCGACGACGGCGATATGCCCGGTCGTGTTCAGATCCACGCCGATCCACTGGTCGGGCAGGAGATCACCACGGGGAAATGCCATCACCTCTCCCCGCAGAGTCTTGAGCGACGATACACGAAGCGTTGTCTGTAGCCAGGTTTTGTCTCTCGATCAGATTCACCTCCGGGCTTAGAAACTCCTCTGACCCGAGACAATATATACATTTCGCCAAAGGCATATAGTTTGACTGATGAGATATAGAAAAGAATATACCAAACGCGCCCAACCCTATCTATGGGGACCGGGGTGGAGTGAAACCCGCATCGACGAGGAGATCAGAATACGAGATGAGAGCGCCACCCTTGCCGCAGCAGATCCTTTCCTGCACCTACCTTTCCATACGCTTCACCCCTCCCCGATTATGGTTCACCCATTTTTCACAGACCGAAATATCTCCATGCTTCGTCAATAAACAACGCCTGCATCCCGATCTTCATCGGCGCGACGACATCGTTCTCATAGCTGTCCCCGATGAAGAGCGCGTCTTCGGGAGCGAGGTTCATCCGGTCGAGCGCCATTATGAAGATACGCGGATTCGGTTTCTTACATCCCACATCGGAAGAAAAGATCACAAAATCGAACCGGTCATAAAAACCGAGCGCTCTCATTTCGAGCTCCGAAAAAACCCGCTGACCGTTCGAAACGACTCCCCGGGGAAGATCCTGAAAAGTATCGAGCAGCCGATGGCTCTTGATATGGGCATGCAGTCGCCGGAGTGAAGCTGCCCGGAACGAACGGGCAAGCTGGACGCCCAGCTGCTTCTCGTCGATCTTCCAGATGGCATGCTCCGCACAGATACTTGCAAAGGCCTCCTCCACCCGGACATCAGGGTATCGCTCCCACGATGCCTCCATCTGCTCCCGCACACGTTGCTTGTAGGTATCGCGCAATCGATCCGGCGTTATCCGAACACCCTGATAGATGAGCCAGTTACTCAGCACCTCGTAGGTACGAGTACTTCCCTCATCGGTTTTGATGTCGATGAGGGTATCATAGCAGTCAAAAAGGACGCCTTTTACCTTTTTCAAGTCAAACGGGACTTCAAGCATGCCTTTGCCTCCCTTATGAGATGTTCCCTGTGAGAAGGTGCCCATCGGAGCCGCGCGATCCGCATATACCCAAAAGCCATAAAAAACGGCAGTATGTCGGTTACCCGATGAAAATCATCCTCTCCTTTGCTATAGTGCCAGAGGAAATGACCGATATAGGGCTCGCTCAGTTCACTGTTGCCGAATCGAGACGCAAAGAAATGCTTCATCTCAGCACAGAGAACACCCGGATCATGGATCGGATGCGCATTCCTCCATCCACTTTCAAAATCGATTGCATAGACTTTTCCGTCGGAAAAGAGGTAATTGGCCGGGGTTGCATCCCCGTGAATCATAGAACCCCGGAAACCGTGAAGGAGCTCGGCATCCCACCACCTTCCAAGAAGGTGATTGAACTGCTCCCGTTGATCGCGATCCAGCCGATTCTGGGCGATTACGTTGTGAAATTGTCCGAATTCACGCTGAATATTGCACGAACCACACATACCGTCATGGAGTCTCCGGAGCAGCGCTGCAACCGATGTGAGGCGATCAAAGAGCTGATGCTCCCGCCGGAGAAACTTCCGGAGCGCTACACCCTCGATGTAGTCGGTCACGACGACATTGTGAAAATCACTTCGGTACGTGATCGGCCGGGGGACAGGGATCACCTTTGAAGCCCTCTTGAGGCGCCGATATTCGTTTTTCATCGCTTTTTCTCTGTCATACCGCCTCATCACGCCTGTCGGCTCACCGAAAAACTTACCGACAACGCTGAAACCCTCACCTGAGAACGCATACCTGCACACCGTATGAGATGCCGGGCTGATCCTGTACACCCGTACTGTGCACTCCGGATTACGTATCCTGTCACCGAGCACCTCGACCAACCAGTCCCTGAACCGATCGCCCGGCCGCAACAGATTTACGTACTGCTCCGCCACGTTTCAAAAACCTCCTCGTGATCTGTTCGAGATTACCCCCCGGTTGCCGGCAGTTTTATCGACAGTTCCCGTCCTTCCGCTGCCCTCGGCAATGAATGCATGGTACGCATCACACCCCAGCACCCGCATATACAGAGCGGAGTTCTGAAGAAGAACGCACGTACCAGCCCTTGAAGATTCATTCTTCCCACGTTCTCCTCTCGCTCACAGGAACCTTCCACTACGCCAACCTGACCCGGGGTAAACCGATAACCCCGGATAAGAGGTAAATACGTTTCGACCGCCGGAAGATACCGGCAAACTACACCCATAACTGCCAGGTGGAACACAGAGAAGGAGAAGGCGTACTCGTGCCACCCACACATTATTAATTTATGCGGTATTCCTACACTACCAGTCACCCAGGAGACTATCTTACCGTCAATGGAGGGGGATCCAAGCGCTATGGACTATCGCAGACATTTTCACCCTGCACAGGTCGAACCGCTGACAGGATGGAGCATCGGCGGATCCCTCATGGAGCTCGGCATCGCAATCTGGCAGGCGGTGTGTATCGGTGTAGCCAGGTCACCCCTCATTCTGCCCGTGATCTGCACCATTCTCCTGCAGTACGCAGCACATCCTCTCAATGATCTGATAGACCGCGACTTCGATGCAGCGGCAAAGAGCCCCGAGACCGGGCGGGTCAAACCGCCCGTAGCGGGAACGGCGGCGGAGGCGGAGCTGAAAGCATTAAGCGCTGCCCTGATCCTCATCGCTGCCTTCAGAGGCCGGGTCGACGCCGTGTGCCGGACATATCTCCGGGGCACCGAGGCGCCATTCGAGGCGAAATGCGGCCGTATCCGGCCTTTGCAACGCTACGCGAGTATCTTCTGCTCGGTCACCCTCCTGACCATCTGCGCGGGGGTGCGACCCCATGGGTGACGGAATTCCGTTTGCCGAGTTTCTCGCCGGAGTCAGGCCCGCTATCGACCGGCGTATCGAAGGAGTGGCAACAGAAGACGGTACCCTTGACGACGACGTAGTCCGCCTGCTCCTGAAAGGCAAGCGGATGCGGGGAGGACTCCTCCTCTGCACTCATGAAACGCTCGCCAACGGCAACGGAAGATGGCATCAGGCGCTCGACCTTGCCTGTGCGGTGGAACTTGCCCATGCATCGAGCCTCATCCTCGACGACATGCTGGACGAGGATACATTCCGCCGGGGGGTCGGCACCCTTCACCTCACACGGGGGCAGAAGCAGGCGATGCTGGATACCATCGGCGTCCTCTCCCTCCCCTATGCACTCGCCGCGCCGTACGGCGCAGAGTACGTCACCATGCTCGCATCGACCCAGCGGAGTATGGCATCGGGGGTGATGGCGGAACTCGCTTCCTCCCAGCATCTTCCCGCACCGGCACTCTACGATAGCGTCATCACCAGGAAGACCGGCCATCTCTTCTCGCTCACCGCGGCCTGGGGATGCATGGCTGCGGGGCAGAACCATAGCATGACGAATGCATTTGCCCGCTACGGCCTCAGGGTCGGGAAGGCGATGCAGATAGCCGATGATATCGCCGATCTCTCCCTGATCGTATCGGGCGGAAAGCAGAGCGGGTTCGGATCGGAGATTCCGCTCCTGCGCCGTATCTGCGGCGATGAACGCTGCACCGAACTTCTGCAGGACATCAGACAGAGACATTCCGAGCCCTCGAAACTGCAGCGCCTCTGGTCGGCAGGAAAGGTCAAGCAGGCATTGGCGGCGATCCTTGACGTCGAGGTGATGCGGTCAACGGAGAGCCTCCGGCAGCTCCCGGAACGGGAAGTCTTCGCCCGGGCAGCCAGGGAGATCGTCGGCATGGTGCTCCGGGAAGAAGCGCCCCGCGAGCGGGTGTCGGAAAACAGAGTATAAATAACCGTCCGATCAATGTGAGAAAGAGAAAATCATGCCTGTCGTAACCATACAGATGTCGAAGGGCCGGTCGCTCGAACAGAAGCGACAGCTCGTTGAAGAGATCACAAACACGATCGTCAATACCCTCGGGGTCGATCCGGGCTGGGTCACCGTCCTGATCAACGAGCTCGAACGTGAGAATATTGCAAAATCCGGCAAGCTCCTCAGCGAGTCGTAACTCCAACGCATCCCATCTTTCCTGCAGGCAGCACACGGCAACGGTAAAATAGCCCCGGCGAGCATGATGAGATACGGCACTCCGCCGCGGAAGGGATCCTATGACACGCACCCTTGACGAGAGAGACGTAGCGATACTCAGAAAACTCGCCCCCGAGTACGAGGGAGTTCTCTGCCCCGAGTCGGGGCACGAATTTCACTCGATACTCCCGCCGGTCTCAAACCACATCGCGGAAGATGAGGCGGATTTTGCGGGGCGGATCGGTCGCCTATCAGAGGATGACTGGCGTTACCTCACCGAGCAGATCCTGAAAGGACGCGAGAGCCTCTCGTGCATGCCCGAAGAGGACGTCGATCTGGTGCTCCGGGAGATAACGGTGCATGTCTCGGAAGAGACCGCCGATCGGGTCAGGAGACTCTACCACCTCTCCGAGTGCGGGATCTTATAGACCTGTAAACCCCGCGCCTCCCGGCGGCCCGGCCGGAGAACCCTTCTCTGCAGGCGGGGCATCCCGATTCAGGTGCCCGGATCCAGAGATTTATAGGATAGCAACCCCACCTGACCGTATGGAATTATCCGAACAGCTCTCGAGCGTGCCCGGGATCCTGCGGCCGTTCAAGGCATTCATCACGGAAATGGGGCTTGCCGAAGGAGCCCAGATCGTCTACTACGGCTGCCCCGGCACCTGCACGCCGTTCGTCGAACTGCTCGCATTCGCCATCCGCGACCTGCCGCTCTCCCAGGTCTTCGTGCCCTACGTAGACGAACTCGGCGCCCGGAAGCTCCGGATGGTGACCGAGGTGGGGATGCAGGTGAGTGCAGAGCCGGCAACCGTCAATCCGGCCGTGACCGTCCTGATGGGGGGGCTATCGATGCCGAACGTCCCCGTCTCCCGCGATCAGGTGCTCACGACCGTCGGGGCGCACCAGTCGTCCGCCCTGGTCGGCGTCTGCTTCATGAAGATGTTCGAGAAGATGGGGTGGCTCGAATCGTTCGACTTCGACCTCATCATCGACGCCACGATCGAACCGGTCAACATCTGGAAGTGATCGGCCGGCCCGCGGTGAGCCGGGCTGCCGGTTGCCCCACTTTACGCAGGGTGAACCGGAACGCCGCTCCTGCCTCCGGCCTGCCGGTCACCCGGTCGTCCGCCCGGATTGTGCCGCCGTACCGCTCGACAAGCATCCTTGCGATGAAGAGGCCGAGGCCTTTCCCGCTCTTCTTCGCCTTTCCTCGTGCAAACCGGCAGAATATGCGTGACTTCATAGCATCAGGGACGCCGGGGCCGGTATCCTCCACCGTGACCTCGACGTCCTCGGCGTTCTCGGCGACCTTCACGGAGACCCGTACGTCCGGGGCACCGAACTTGAGGCTGTTTCCAATGAGATTTGTGAAGACCTCCGGAAGGAGATCGTCCGCAGCGACCAGAACCGGAGTTCCATCGTAGACGATATCCGCGTCCGGGTGATGACTGATCTCAGCTCTGATGATCTCGTCGAGGTCAACCGTCTGCAGGGTGTAATCCTGCGACCGGAGACGACGGATGGTGGAAACATTCTGGATGATCTCGATGCTCCGCTGTATCCCGGTACGGAGCTTTCTGACCATTTCACGCTCTCCGTCGTTCAGGATCTCGACGAGCAAGTCGGTGTACCCGAGGGCGACGGCGTTGGCGTTGTTAATATCGTGCACCATGATGTCGAGGTAGAGGTTCGCGTCCTCATTTGCCACGCGCAGCGCCTCCTCCACCCGTATCCGGTCGGTGATATCCTTCCCCGAGCAGAGGAAACCGGTTATCGCACCCGTCTCGTCACGAAGAGCGCTGTCCTGCCACAGGACGGTATACTCCGCTCCCTCCCGGGAGACGATCGGCATCTCCTTCTGATCGAATGCCGCCGCATCCCCCGCCATAATCCGGGTGAACGCCTGCCTGGCTTCTTCCCGGTGCCGTTCCGGAACGACGGTATCAAACCAGTTCTTTCCGATAAGTTCGGCTTCGGGATATCCGAGCAGTTCGGATCCGCGCCTGTTGACGAGGCCGATCGTCTGGTCGGTATTGATGATGACGAGAAGAACACCTGCGGTATCGAGGATCGTCTGGATACGATCCTTCTCACGCTGGATTATCCGCTGCTGCCCCTTGAGCTGGTCGCTTAAGGTGGCAACGACGAATGCGATGACGATGAACATCAGTGCCCGGAAGTAATCGTTAAGCGTCAGGTCTTCCGGCCTGAAGAGGAGGCTGCTCACCACGACAAGCCCCGCAAGGGACAGGGCGACGAGGACACTCTTCTTCTCCCACCACAGGGCGCTGAGAATAATGGGAATATAGAAGAAATGCGAGAAGACCGTGCCCAGCGTCAGTATGGCGTGGAAGTAGTATGTCAGGAATACCGAAACGGCCAGCAGGACGGCCATGATGAGTATACGGTACCTCTCGTGCATCGCGGATCTACCTTGCTACCATCTGTAATTCATCATTAATATAATTATACCAATATAAAAATAAACATATCGGGGTGAACACGAGGTATTCCAGGGAATCAATGGGAGCACTGTCGATTCAGGGCCACCCGGCCGGGGGACTGCGTTTCACGTTGCCATAGGTCATACCAAAAGCAGTCGGTACCAGTGGCGGCCGGAAGCGGCCGTTGCAGGACTGCTGCCTGGCGCCCGGGCGAAGCGGGCAGCCCGCGGCGGAGGGTATTGTGATCAATAGAGAATATCTACCAGATATAGAATAATGGCATAAAAGATATAGCCTCACCACCTGACTATTCTCCGGACGGTTCTGCCGAAACAGGCACCACCCACGGGCCTGACCGGATGCTTTCCCGCATAGGAGGTTTCGGCATCCGGCCGACTACCAACAGGCAAGGAATGACCGTAGCATGAAACTACCCATACTGACAAAACTTCTGATTGTGATGCTCGCCGTCTCCATCGTTCCGCTGGGCATCCTCGGGTACGTCGCTCTTGACGATTCACGGCAGCTCTCAAGCAGCATTGCGGGTGAGGCAAGGAGTATCGGAGAACTCTCAATTGCGGAAAGCACCTCTGCACTGAACGCTCTCGGCGAGGAACTTGTCAAGACGAAAGCGCAGGATGTCGCACGCCAGGTTGAGATCTACCTTGCCGCACACCCCGGGATGACGATCGATGATCTCCAGAGCGATCCCGAATTCCAGGACATCGTCGTCCAGCCGGTCGGAGAGACGGGATACACCACCGGGATGGACGCGGATACGCTGATCGGCCTCTTCCACAAAGACCCGGCAATAGTCGGCACCGACTACCACAATATGAGAACCGACAATCCGAAGTTCTACAAGCTTCTCGAGAGCGGGTGGGGGTATATCGACCTTTCCGGCTACTACCCCTGGACCGACCCGGACGGTGCCGTCCGCGACACGTACGGCTACTACGTGGTCGTTATGACGCCGACGGTGGATAATGTGTTCCTCCGTATCGGTGCCACCGTCTACATCGACGAGTTTTCAGAGCCCGCGAGGAATACCGAAGCGACCATTCGCGAGCATCTCACCGGCGTGGAGGAGACGATCGCTATGAAGACCGGTGCCACATCGACCCAGAACACCATTCTCATCATTACAGTCCTGACAATGGCGATCATCGGCATCGTCTCCTATGCATTCGCACGTACCATCACGAATCCACTCCGAAACCTCCGCGACATCGCCGACAGGGTCAGCATGGGAGATATGGAGAATACCGGGGTCGATATAAAAACCGGTGATGAGATAGACGAACTCGGCGAGTCGTTCCAGCGGATGATCATCAGCCTCCGCTACTACATGGATGCGGCACGCCCGGCAGATGACGACGGGGAGGAAGAGGCATGACGGCATATGGCAGGTACCAGACGATGATCATCAACGCACTCGCACGAAAACTCGGCCCCGCCGCGACAGACTTTGCAAAAACAAGTGCAAAACGTGCAAATATGCGGTTTGAGGATCTGACGCCGGAGACGGTCGAAGGATTTGCGGCACGGGTCGAGGAGAACCTTACCAGGTATGTCCCCACGGGAGAAGCGCAGTTCGTTGCAAATACCATCCGGAAGCTTCGAGCCTGAAGAACCACATCTTTTTTCGATCCCCTCCGGCCGGGAGGGCTCACGCCGCCCCCGTCCCGCCGGATACGTTCTCGCCCGGCAAACAGGCAAATAGGTAACTCTAATCTGGTTTCAAAAGAAACTATGGGATTGAAACGAACCGGCGGGACACCCGCATCCGCACAGCCCGCCGGTTCACGGAACAGATGTACCGACCGGCGTAAACGGCCGGAATAACTGAACCGAAGAGAACTACTGGTGGAACAGCCGTGTCAGCAGACCTTACCGAAGCTTTGAAATCAATGTACTTTCCGGATACCGATCTCCCGACACTCGCCGGAGCATTCCCCCCCTCCGTAACCGAGTATCTCAGGGAGTGTCCGGTTTCGGAGACCCGCGACATCATCGAGACACTCCTCTATGTCTACATCGCAGAGAACAGCTGCTACCGGAACGGCAGAGGGCAGGGCGTAGTCGAACAGAGCTGCTTCGCCTATACATCCGGCCCGCTCTTCACCCTCAAACAGCTCGATCTCGTCAAAGAAGGGAAATTTTACGGGATGACGGTCATCAGGACGACTCCCGCAGGAGAGCGGATAGCCGCGCCGCTGATGAGCAGCAGGCTCACCGGGATCGATATCGGGGAACTGGCCGAGTGCACCCACACCATCGTTCCGGTGCTGCTCGCCGGGACGGTAAAGGGCTCGTACGTCAACAAGACGTTTCCCGCATCGCTCCCGAAGAATGAACGGACGTTCATCAACTTCCTCTTAAATAACAACCCGTCGCTCTTCCGGGAGTGTGAGGGGTTCGCCGCCAGGCTGAAGGAGGCGGGGTGTGCGGCACTCGCGTACGCCTACGACCTCGACGGGTGCCGGACCGAAGGAACGGCGTATACGTTCCCGCCCGAGTTCCCCTATATCCTGAAAGGGGTGCTCGAACGCATCGATCCCGATACCCGCGACCGGTACGAGGCGCTCCTCGACGATCTGTACTCACGGTATACAGTCCTCCGCTACCTGGCAACGGGGGAGGAGGCCGACCGGGTGAAGGCCTCGTCCACCCACCGGAGGGAGCTTCTCCGCACTCTCGAGATCCTCGGGGACGCCGTCTGCATCCTCGAACACGCCCCGTTAAACGACGAAGCAGGCCCGGTCAGGTGCCTCATCAGGGATCGCTCAGTCTACGACAGCCGCATTGCAGACCTCGGCCGGGCGCTCATGCGGGAGGTCGCGAGGGTGCTCGATCTCGAGAGACCGGCGCCGATCGCCGCTCCTGCCCGCGAACCGCGGTTCGATCCGCACCCGCCCCTCCCGGCACCGGAGGAGCGAGTAATCCCGGAGAAGGATGATGCCATAGCATACCCCCTGCCAGAGGCTGCCATCGAGAGCGGGATAACACCTGATGACGATCTTCCGGAGAGCCTTCCGCTCCCTGCACTGGAGGATGCCGTCAGGAGCGAAGAAGCACCGGCGGAGACAAAAGAGGATGGCGATGCTGAAGCGGCGGAAGAAGAGTCCCCCGTCCCGGCACCTGCTCCCGTCCCGAAGGAGACACCGCAGAAGAGGGCAAAGAGATCCCGGAAGAAAGAGGAGGAGGAGGCCGCACCCCGGGAGGAGCCGCTCCCGGTTCCGGCGCCGGGAGAGGATCTGGACGTCTTTCTCGGCTATACAGGGGAAGGGGAGCAGGTCTTCTGGTCTCCGGGGAAGCTGAACAACGGGCATATGATCATCCTCGGAGGGTCGGGAGCGGGCAAGACCGAGACGATCCGGTGTATCGCCGGAGAACTCAGCGCCAGAAACCTGCCGGTCGTGTTGATCGACTTCCACGGCGATATGGCCTCGACCACAGGGCCGCTCCGCTCGTATAAGATCCGCGAGGGCGGATCGTACTACTTCAACCCCCTCGAGCTCGACGCCGAGATCGACGAGATCAGCCCGCTGCGTGCGACGTCAGACTTTGTCGACGCCATCTCCATCAACTTCCCGACGCTCGGCATCCAGCAGCGCCGCAAGATCAAGACCATCATCAAGGACTGCTACCGGATGGGCGGGATCACCGGAGATACCGCGACCTGGTCGCGGACGCTCGACTTCGACGACATCGAGGCGGAGATCATGGAGTGCGAGGACGAAGCGATCCCCGCATACCTCGAGGATATCTTCGACTACAAACTCTTCTCGGGCGAGGAGAAGATTGCCATCCCGACCATCCTCTCCGGCGGGGTAACCCACATCAACTTAAGCGCCCTCCCCGAGAGCCTCCGCGCCCTCTTCGCCGACCTCTTCCTCCGCCGGATCTACTACACCCTGCAGGCGATGGGGGAGATCCCACGGGGAACCGAGAGCGAAACGGAGAAGTTCCGCCTCTTCGTCATCGTCGACGAGGCAAAACTCCTGGTCAGCCAGAAAAGCGGCTCGAAGGCGACCGTAAAGGCGGTCTTAAACAAGTACGCCACCGAGATGCGGAAGTTCGGCGTCTCCCTGATCCTCGCCTCCCAGCTGATCGCCCACTTCAATGAGGAGATCCTGGCCAACATCGCCGTGAAATTCTGCATGCGGGCAGAGAATAAGAAACAGGCACAGGAGAACGCGAAGTTCTTCGAGGTGAGCGAAAAAGACCTCTTAAACTTCCAGCCGGGAGAGGGGATCCTCATCATCGGCTCGGAGAAGATGAACGTGCGGATCGTTCCGACCATGGGGCGGAACCTGCAGGCCGTAGATAACCCTTATGTAGAGGAGTGACCACCCCTGCACTGACCCGGGAGCGATGCAGCATGACAGCGGATGATGCACTGAAAGAGTATCGGGAGCGGCGTAACTTCGACCGGACGCCGGAGCCGCTTCCAGAACCGGAGAAGACCGGGCGGCGCCCCATCTTCGTCATCCAGAAACACGATGCCCGAAACCTCCACTACGATTTCAGGCTGGAAGCAGACGGGGTGCTCAAATCCTGGGCGGTTCCAAAGGGGTTCTCCACCGACCCTGCAGAGAAGCGTCTTGCCGTGCCGACCGAAGACCACCCGCTCGAGTATGCCGAGTTCGAGGGGGTCATTCCGGCGGGCGAGTATGGGGCGGGCACGGTGCTCGTATGGGATACGGGCACCTACCGGAACGAGACCGAACGGAACAAAACCCCCATCTCCGTCCGTGAAGCGCTTGAGAACGGCCATCTCTCCATCTGGCTCGAGGGCGAGAAGCTACGCGGCGGATACGCTCTCACCCGCTTTAAGACCGGCAGGGATGAAGCCTGGCTGATCGTCAAGAAGAACGATGCCGAGGCGAACCCCCACCGTAGCCCCGTTACCACCGAACCGCGATCCGTCCTGACCGGCCGGACGCTCGAAGAGATTGCGGCGGGCAGGCAGGCATGAGGCAGGATCCGGATTCACCGGATCAGCGCCGGACCGGAGAGATCCCGCCGGAGATGGGAGAGTATATCTGCCCCTTCTGCGGCAGGATCTTCAGGACTCATGCCGAACTCCACCGGCACATCCGGAGAGAGCACCGTACCCCACCGGGACTCCGGTAGCACCGGCCTATACTATCTATCCCCGGCACAGACAGGCAGACCTCAGAGAGAAGCGTATGCGGCAGGCGATGCACCCTTCGCCGCCAAATCCCTCATAGCAGCTATTCCGGAGGGCGCAGATGACTTGCATGAACCAGCCCATGGAGCAGAACCCCGGGGCTGTCCCGAAGGGAACGGCAACCGCCTTCTGATCCGGCGGCAGGCGGCAGGTGAGAGGATACCCGCCGCCCCCCACCAGCTGCGGCACCCTCGCGCCGATGCGCCCTCCATCCGATATGAGGGTTTGCCCCGCTGTCCCGGTCGGGGGGAGAACGGGCGCTCGGGCGGGCGTCCGGAGCACCCCCGTAGTCACCGGGCGCATCCCGGGAGGTACCGCCGCAGGGCAACCTCGAGACGCAATCCGCTGAAATAAGCAATTACACTGCCCTGATGCCCGGTGAGCCGACCGGGAACCCGGCCAGGTAGTATCGAATGCAGGTGCCCTCGATCACCTGAAACAGACCGGTGGGGGCATGTGAGAGACAAAACGGCACCTGAAGGGCAAACGCACATTACGTGTTACTGCGACAGAAAATTTACACACCAGACTGGAAATAAAACGCGGAAAGTCATTTTTTTCCAATTAGGGCAAAAATTCGCATTTTATTTTCCAAGGCACACGGGATACGTCGAGGTATTCCAAAACAAACAGCGTATTCTCATTAGCACGATAAAAAAATTTAAAACCTGAACCGTCGACAACTACTTAGATCATTTCGATCGGATGGATTTTTCCACAGGTGAACAAACATGACAACCAATGTTGTTGCAAACAGCCCCATGGCAAACAACGCCGTGGCATCGATGGTAAGCGACCAGGAGATCATCGCGGAGTACAAGCAGCGCCAGGCCTGGGGGCTCTACATGAGCGTCGACCTCAAGGAGTGCGACCCCGCAGCAATCAGAGACGCCGAGACGATTCACCGGTTCGTCGTCGAACTCTGTGATCTGATCAACATGAAGCGCTTCGGCGAACCGCAGATCATCCACTTCGGCCCGAACGAGAGGGTTGCCGGCTACTCCATGACCCAGCTGATCGAGACCTCGTGCATCACGGCACACTTCGCGAACGAGACGAATGGGGCATACCTCGATATCTTCAGCTGCAGAGAATACGGCCCAGCGATGACCGCAGAGTTCTGCAAGACCTTCTTCGGTGCAAAGTCGGTTACCTACAACGTACTGTTCAGAGACTAAAGTAGAAGCATATTTTCACCCCGGATGTATTAACCGAAGAAATATGTTGAGAGCAGAGGCTCTCGTCCGGCGTGAAGGGTGGATCGCACCGTATCCATCCGATCGCATCTTTTTTCCCGCTGCTATCATCTTTGGCGTTGAGCAGGATTACCTTGATACGCATATCGTTCCATTCATGAAGCAAAACGGCATCATAGCGGTTTCAGTCCCCGGTTTACAGAAGGACCTTACTGAAGGCATCCCTGCCGTGCTGCAACCTTTCTGGGAGGAGCATATGAGCTTCCACTCCTCCGAATGGTGGAGAGCGCTCTGGAAGCTGTCGCCCGATATAACCATTGAACACTATTTCTCACACACCCGTCACAGCGATGCATGGAACGACTGGCTGCAATCCAGTAATCCTCACGCACAGGATGACATTAGCATGATTGAGGCTGAAAACGGGGAGTATTTCGATACAATCGGCCTTGTTGCAACCGTTCACTAGCACATCTTTTTTTTGCCGCCGGCCGGCACATACCAACAACACCTTGCTATGGAAGTATCGTCCGGGGAAGCGGAGGTCACGCACGGCCATCCGACGTTCGGAGCAGGGGCTCGCGGATCAGCCCGGACCCCGCCACGCCGGTAGCTCCGGAGAATAGCGGTTTACAGCAGAGGCGCTTAAAAAAAGAGTGGTTTTAGGGAGTCTCGTACGGGTTGCGGAGAGCCTTCGGCGTTCCGTCCGACTTCAGACCGAACGATTTGCGCTCGTCGACGTGCTTCTGGTTCTTCGTGATCTTCTCGGTTGCGAGCTTCTTCACGAGGTCAAGACCGGGCTTGACATCTGCCATGTCCTTGGTCTCAAAGAGGCCAGCGGCCATTGCGCCGTCCCAGACAGCGTTACCCTTGTTCGAGCGGACGAAGACGGTGCTCCATCCGTCGGGGCTTCCGACGGAACCGGTCGAGATGTCGGCGAGATTTGCAACATAGTCGAGGCAGACGTGACACCCGGGCTGCACATACTTGTGGATGTACTTTAAGGGCATCTGGCTGACTGCACCGCGCTCGGTGTAGACCGTGAACTTGCCCTTGCCGATGTCCATCTTCTTGACAGATTCCATCTTCTGGTTGCAGTGATCCTCGACGATCGCCTCGAGTGCCTGGTAGGAGAGATTCTCCATACAGTAGATACCGAGGACGAGGGCGATCTTGTCGTCGACGTCACGCATGCCGATCGGGTAGAGCTGGCACTTCCGGGTCGCCTGCACCTGGCAGGGCGTCCCGACGATACCAACACGGTCAAGACCGTAGCTGCGGGTTGCCTCCTTGATCAGCTGCAGGTTCGGGCTGATGGTATACCGGGTTCCGGCTGCCGCCAGGAGTTCTTCCTTCGTGGTTACGACCATGGGCTTGGGCTTCCAGGGCTCGTCGCTCGGGCCTGCAACGATGGCACCGTCGATGATGCCTTCTTCGAGTGCATAGGCAAAGAGCGTGGTAACAATACCTCCGTCCTGGGCCTTCTTCTGGATGTCCTTGTCTGCCGACCGTGCGGATATGACAGACTTGTAGTTGCCAAGTACGTCCATTTTGGTCACCTCACTTCATAGCTCCATTGATGGCATCGATGATACCCTCATAGTTGTTCATGACGTCGAAGTTGAACCAGCTCCGGGGGCACTGCGAGTAGCAGGCGCCGCACTTGATGCAGAGGTCGCGGTTCACGTTCGGCTTGCCGTACTCCATCGTGATCGCACGAACGGGGCAGGTGCCGGCGCAGGTACCGCATCCCATGCAGAGACCCTGGTTGATGACGTCGTACATCAGGTCGCATCCGCAGGCCTCGTTGCCGCGCTGTGCGAGCTGCATCAGCGGCTTTAAGTATGCGGTTGCGAGCTGCTTCTGCTCGTCGTTGCCTTTCAGGAGCAGGTAGGCCATGACGGCGATGTTCCTGATCGCCTGGGGGCACGGGGGACAGGACGGCAGGTACAGGTCGACGTCCACCACTTCGCTGATGGGGACGAAGGCTTCCTGGCCGGGCTGGTTCCACTGGCCACCGCGGCAGAACCGGGTGATGTTGCCGTATGCCGCACAGGCACCGTAGGCGACCAGGACCGCCGACTTGGCTCTTGCCTCTTTGAGTTCCTCTACCGAGATCTCGTCGTTCAGACAGCACGATCCCTCGACAAGGCACACGTCCATCTCAGGGACGTGGCGCACATCGACCAGCGTCAGGGCATAGACCAGTTCCGCATAGTCATCGAGCAGCTTGAAGAGACCCTCGTAGTTGTCTGCCAACGTCACGAGACATCCCGTACATCCGCTCAGGTGTAATTCACCGATGGTTATCTTATCAGCCACAGGCTTTTCCTCCTTAAGTTCAATATCCACCTTTTGTTCGACACTCACATCAGAGGGCTTCACTGCGGGTTTCGTCTGCGGCAGGCTCGCTGCAGGCTTTTCCTCCGGCGTCTTTCCCGTCGGCACCGGATCCGGTTTCACCGGCTCCTTCTGCTCCGGTTCGTCGCGGGGTTCCCCCATGATGATCTTCTTGATGGTTGATAGCAGCCCCATAATTTACCCCAATCTCTTCGAGTACAATCTGTACCGTTCTGGGAATGGCCCTTTCAACCTCATCAGTGAGCCCTAACTCATACTCATGGCTAACACGCTTCGGCTGGCATCCGATGATCGTGATCTCGATCACGTCCTTCAGTCGCTGCAACGGCTCGGAGAGGTCCCACGAATGGGCATCCCGGTAGGAGCCCGGCGGCAGGTCTTCCGGCCGTATTTTTGCGAGGTCACCGGGATTTCCGCCGAAGTCGGCGATGTCCACGATGATCAGCCTCTTAACCGGAACTTCCCCGTCTTCCATCAGGGTAAAGAGGAAGTGCGGGGCGCCAAGCCCCGCATCGACCACCTTGACATTGTCGGGCAGTTGCAGTTTCTGAAGTTCCTCCACTACAGCAGGTCCAAATCCGTCGTCTGCGAAGAGCGGGTTACCACACCCTGCAATCACGATCTCGCGGAATAGCATGCGTGTACGCTCACTGAATGAGTTTCTGGGTCACTATCCTCTTGTCTTCGTCAACCACCAGCATGTGCGTCGCACACGACACGCAGGGGTCATAGGCACGCATGATAACTTCCGCGAGCCTCCAGGGGGCACCCTCGAGTGCACGGCTGCAGGTGGGGAAGTTCCAGGTGGTCGGGACGAGCATCGAGAAGTACTCGACGCGGCCGTCACGGACCTGAGCCATGTGAACGTCCGTTCCGCGGGGCGCTTCGTTTGCCGCCCAGCCGAGCGAGCCGTCACCCTGGGGGATGTAGTCCGCGACGACGTCGCCGGAGGTGTTCAGTGCATCGAGTGCATTGATGATACCGTAGGCGGTCTCGGGGTACTCCATCTGCCGGGCGATCTGCAGGCCGATGGCTCCCTTCTCGTCGTAGTTCTTGAACTGAACGAGACGGGCGCGGGGTCCGACCTCGACGGGCTGGCCGTCGTAGAGCGGAACGCCGGTGCAAGCCTGCATCTGCGGCCAGGTCTTCGTACCTACGGGTGTGGTTCCACCGATCGGGTAGTTCGGGTCGGCCTCGCTGACCTCCATCTCACCCATGTACCAGTCCCAGGGGCGCACTTCGGTGAAGCGCTCGGGGTACCAGGTGGGGTTCTCGTCGAGGCTCGAGCTGCCGTAGACGGGGTCGGTGGCCATGTAACCCTGGTTGTGGTAGCCGAGATCCTTCGGGATCGGGACTTCGGTGCCGCCGACCTCAGCAAAGTCACGGTTCTGGTAGTTGCGCAGGATCGCGATCATGAACTCCATCTGGTCCTGTGCAAGAACGCGTGCTTCCTTGGCAAGGTCGTAGATCTTGGCCTTGGCACGGGGGGTGATATTCATGTACATACCGCCGACCCGGGGGTTGCTCGGGTGGATGGCTTCGCCGCCGACCATCTCGCCGATCGTCTGCCCAATCTCACGGAGCCGCTGGATCCGAAGCGCAACGCTGCGGACGGGCTCTTCTTTGGTGAACGGGTTGATCTTCGTGTCGGTGCCGGGGATGTACATGTCAGGGAGCGTGAGAATATTGTGGATGGCGTGGCTGTGCATCCTGTTGGCACACTGCAGGATGTATCTGAGCAGCTTCGCGTCCTCCGGGATCTCAACCCCGATCGATGCCTCCATGGCCTCGGTGGCTGCAAGCGTGTGGGCAATCGGACAGATACCGCAGACCCTCGATGCTATCTTAGGGACCTGCTCCATCGTCTTGCCGATTGCGAGTTTCTCAATGCCCCTCACGGGCGTGATGCTGAGCCAGTCGCCGCGCTCGATGATGCCTTCATCATTGACCTTCAGGACGAGCTTGGAGTGGCCTTCGTGTCTCGTAGTTGGGGAAATCTCTACAACTTTCGACAATTATATCGCCTCATTCCGATATTTTGGTGTTCTCTTTGCTATACCGCGGTTACCACACAAATCTGTACAGTAATACGTACTGAGGTACGTCAAAATGCATTATGATGAAAACAGAGTTTATACCTTTCGTTTTAGTACAAAAGATGTTAGCAAAAATTGTTAAATTCGTAACACGAGTTAGTATTATTCATTGTCTCATTATAAAAATTATTTAATAAAATAGTGGACATTAAACATTGTCCCCAAGTTCCCCGATGAGCTCGGCGATCGTGGCCTTGCGCTCTGCGTACGCATCGTGCTGGTGGATGCTCTCTTCATTCGTCTGTTTTATCGTCACAACCGAGTCGCCTGAGATCTGCCTGAACTGCACGATAACCTTCTTGGCCATCTCACGCACGCAGTCTTCCACGAATCGGGGGTTTTTGTGTGCTTCCATGACGACGTAACTCTCGTCTCCACGCTTGAGGAGCTCGTAGATACGCGCGCTCATCGAGTCCTTCAGGATCTTGATGATCTTCTCGAGACTGACGTGCTGGTCGTCGTCGGTCTCGATGGCGAGGAAACCTTTTCCCCGCTGGTTGTGCGATGCCATCGGCACCTCGGCGAGGAACCGGTCGATCGTCTCATCGGCGACACCGAGCTCCGAGAGGACGTGCATCGCATGATCCTTCATGATGTTCTGGGCACAGGGGCAGGCGGTCATTCCGGTCACTTCCGCACCGATGCTCTTCCTGATGATCGGAGAACCGTCGTTCCGCTGAGCGACGGCGTTTGCGTGGACGTTCACCACTTCCTGGCAACTCGTCTCGCTCACCGGCGTCTCACGCCGTACCATAAACTGGCTCACCATCCAGACTTCGGTGCGCTCTGCGTACTCGTGGCGGTCGAGCAGCCGCCGGGCGACGACGCTGCAGAGGTCTTCGATCTCCTTCACTTCACCGTCCGTAGCCTGCTGCAGCACCTCGTCGATGACCTCGAAGTTCCGCGAGAGGTTCGCACCCTTCAGGCTTCCCGGCAGATCGACGAAGACATCGAATGTGGATATGAATATAACCGGCCTTTTGCCGGGACGTGCAACCTCGACGAGTTTTTTGACGTTTTTAACGCCTACCCGTGTCAGATTGATGCGAACATCCGGGCAGGTCGATTGAACATCCGGTAATTCCATTGCAAATCCTCAATAGATTATCGATAAACAGGTTCACAATCATGAACCTTAAAATAATCTATTAAGAAAATCAACCGTCGTCTCATATAATATTTATCAACCTTGGTGCCTATATCATTCTGATATCGTATGGTACAGAAATACTACGAATCTGATGCAGACCCCCGCGTTCTCGAGGGGAAGACCATAGCCGTGGTCGGCTACGGATCCCAGGGCCGGGGGCAGGCACTGAACCTGCGCGATTCCGGCCATCGTGTCGTCATCGGCCTGCGGCCGGGTGGCAGCTGGCAGAAGGCATCCGAAGACGGGTTTGACGTCTACCCGGTAGCAGAGGCAGTGAAACTCGCAGATATCATTCAGATTCTGCTTCCCGACGAGCACCAGGGCGCAGTATACCGTACCGAGATTCTGCCGAACCTCGTTTCGAACAACTGCCTGATGTTCTCGCACGGGTTCAATATCCACTACGGTCAGATCGTACCCCCACCCGACATCGACGTCATCATGGTCGCCCCGAAAGGACCCGGGCACATGGTGCGCCGGACATACGAAGAGGGGAAGGGCGTCCCGGCACTCATCGCCATCCACCAGAACTACACGGGGAAGGCAAAGGCGATTGCACTTGCCTACGCGCAGGGTATCGGTGCGACCCGGGCGGTCGTCCTCGAGACGACGTTTGCCGAGGAGACCGAGACCGATCTCTTCGGCGAGCAGGCGGTGCTCTGCGGCGGTGTGACCTCCCTGATCAAGGCAGGGTTCGAGACCCTCGTCAACGCCGGGTACGACCCCGAGATGGCGTACCTCGAGGTTCTGCACGAACTCAAGCTGATCGTCGACCTCATCTACGAGGGCGGGTTCACCACCATGCGCGACTCGATCAGCAACACAGCGAAGTACGGCGACCTGACCCGCGGCCCCCGCGTCATCGGCCCCGAGGTCTACATGGCGATGGAAGAGGTGCTCGAGGAGATCCAGAACGGCGAGTTCGCCCGCGAGTGGATGCTCGAGAATCTCGTCAACCGCCCCGTCTTCAACGCGCTCACCCGGGCGGACGAGGAACACCTCATCGAGCAGGTTGGCGCCGAGGTCCGCGACCTCATGCCCCAGTTTAAGAAGAAGTAACAGAGCACCCCTCCCTTTTTTCCCGGTCGATACCGGTATATACTCTTCCGCCGAACCTCCGGATATGTCCGTCTGCATCATCTACCATTCGGAGACCGGAAACACCCGGAGCGTGGCCGAGCGGGTCGCCCGGGAGACGGGAGCCGATCTCGTGGAGGTGAAAGATCTCGCCGGCTATTCGAAGGCGGGGATGTACCTCAAAGGCGCCCCGAGGGCCATGCGGGGCGAGAAAGCCGATATACAGCCCGAAAGCATCGACGTCTCGGGCTACGATACGATCGTCCTCGGCAGCCCCGTCTGGGCGTTCAGCCCGACACCTGCCGTCAACGCCGCCATCGACGCCCTGCAGGGGATCGAGGGCAAAAACGTGGTCGTCTTCTGCACCTCGGGCGGGATGCCGGGCAGAACCCTCGAGACGATGAAGGCGATGCTTGGAGAGCGGGGCGCCACTGTCCGGGGAGCGGTCGCGCTCGCGGAGCGGGAACTGAAGAAGGCCGACGCAGTGGATCCCCTGATCGACCTTGTCAGGCCGCGGGCAGTCAGCAGTGCATAACCTGCCAAAAGCGGCAGAACCATCTTCCTTCAGGACAGACGAGATGGCACTATGCAGAGCAAACTTGTGATCGAATGGAGGTATCCCGCAGGCGATGCCGGGACGACCACGGTGCGGTGCGGCGAGCACGGCGTGGTGCTCAGGGGCGTCCTCACCGAGATCGCGACCCTCCTTGAGATGGAGGGGATCGACGTGACCATCACCGAGACGCCCGCCCCCGAGGGGGAGGGGGGAGGCGTCCTCTTCAACGGCATGCCCCTCAAGGAGCTCGTCGAAGGGATGGAGGTGCCCGCCGCACCCGAATCACCTTGCGCCTCCTGCGCCGGGTGCGAGGACGAGGGAAGCTGCCCCGGCGGCGAGGAAGGAGCCGTGATGGTTCCACCCGACCTCATCGGCCGGGCCGCGCTCAAAGCACTCGGGCGACAGGAATAACACTCTTTTTTAAAATCAGAAGAAAAGAAAGAAGCGGTCAGTACCGCATGATCCGGGTCGTGGTCGAGAGCGCCGCCTCGAGCTCGTCCGGGGTTATGGCAAAACTCGTCCCGTCCCAGGTGACGGTGAGGGCGTCGCCGCCTGCCCGGCCGATGACCCGGTGCTCGATGCCGGCGAGGGCGGATACGTCCCTGCAGGCGACCAGGAACCGGCCGTAGGTCTCGGAGAAGAGCTCCTCAAGCGGATCGCCGGCGAGCTCCACCGTCGAACGCGGTGCAAGTTTTGCGAGTGCGGCAAGAAGGCCGCCACGGGAGAGATCGGTGGCGGCGGTCAGGGCACCTGCCCGTACAAGGTTCCGGACGGTAGCCACGACGCCCGGGTCGGCGATTGCAGGCGCCATACCACCGCAGCCCGTCACCGCGTCGAGAACCGAGCCGCCGAAGTCGGGCATGGTCGTGCCGATGAGAACGAGCAGATCGCCGTCTCCAGCAGTCGTCCACCGCCGCACCTCGTCGCTCCGCCCGGCCATTCCGAGGGAGGGCGTGGGCTTGATCTGTGTCTCGAACTCGTCGCTCTCGTTGTAGAGCGAGACATTGCCACCGACGATCGGGATCGCCATCCGGCGTGCCATATCACCGAGCCCGAGGACGGACCGTTCGAGCTGCCAGGCGATCTCCGGGTGGACGGGGCTTGCGAAGTTCAAGCAGTTGACGATGCAGAGCGGATCCGCACCGAGGCAGGCGAGGTTGCTCGCGTTCTCGATGACGGCGTTCGCCATCCCCTCGTAGGGTTTGAGGTAGGTGTGGTGCGGGTTGCAACCGCAGGAGAGGACGAGCGCCGCCCCTTCGAGCCGGAGGACTGCGGCGTCGCCCCTATGCGAGACCGTCCGGAGCTGGACGTCCTTGTCGTACTGTTCGCTCACCCAGTCCTTCCGGGCGACCTCGGGGTGGGCGAGCACCCGGAGGGCAAGTTCTCTGACCGGGGTTATCGGGCGGGCGAACGCAGTCTCCGCCTGATACGGCCGCGTCTCCCACGCACAGAGGGGGGCGCCGGCGACCAGGAGGTCGATCGGAAGGTCGGCAACCGTCTCGCCGTGGAACGTCACGATATACCGGGGCTCGGCGATCACCTCGCCGATATCGCTCCACCGGAGGTCGTACTTCTCGGCGATCGCGCCCATGAGGGCGACATCGTCAGCCTCCACCTCAAGGAGCATCCGCTCCTGCGACTCGGCGAGCATGATCTCGCGGGGCGTCATGCCCGTCTCCCGGAGGTGCACCCGGTCGGCGTGGATGACGGCGCCGAACGTGCTCGCCATCTCGCTCGATGCACCGGCAAGCCCCGCCGCCCCGAGGTCACGGCAGGCAAGCACCTTTCCGGTCTCCGCCATCTCGAGGATCGCCTCGATCAGCAGTTTCTCGGTGAAGGGATCGCCGACCTGCACGCTCGGCCGGTCTTCCGCCTCGGCATCCTCCGCAAGGTCACGGGATGCAAACGAGGCTCCGCCGAGCCCGTCGCGGCCGGTCGAAGCCCCGACGAGGACGAGGCGGGCACCCGGCTTCTTGACGCGGGCGGTCAGGAACCGGTCGGGGCGGACGGTGCCGACACAGACGACGTTGACGAGCGGGTTACCGGCATAGCAGGGATCGAACCCGAGCTCTCCCCGGACGACCGGAACGCCGATACAGTTGCCGTAGTCGCCGATACCGCTGACAATGTGCTCGAAGAGGTAGCGGTTCTTCTCGGCATCGAGCGCTCCGAAGTAGAGCGGATCCATGAGAGCGATCGGGCGGGCACCCATCGAGAGGACGTCGCGGACGATACCCCCGACACCGGTCGCGGATCCGTCATAGGGGTCGACGTAGCTCGGGTGGTTGTGGCTCTCCATCCCGATGGCAATGGCACAGGTCTCGCTGAACCGTACGATGGCGGCGTCGTCCCCCGGCCCGAGCAGTACGTCAGGTCCTTCCGTCGGCAGGGTCTTTAAGAGGGGACGGGTGGATCGGTAACTGCAGTGTTCGCTCCAGAGGTTCTCGAAGCAGGCAATCTCGACCTCGGTCAGATCGCGCTGAAGGGTTGTTCGCAGCAGTTCTAGGTCCTGGGCCGGTAACATAGTGAAAAAAGGTGTGGCTGCTACCTACATAAGCATGTCCACGAGCACCGGCAGGCAACCTTTTATTGAGGTTTCACCGCCCATGTATACGTATGACCGCCTCATACGAGGATCTTCTGAAGAAGGCCTATACCAATATCACCGAGCCGACCGCGACCGAGGAGCGGTTCACCATACCCCCGGCGCGCGTCTTCATCGAAGGGAAGACGACCGTCCTTGACAACTTCGCCGAGATAGCCGATACGCTCAGGCGCGACCAGGATCACCTCATGAAGCACCTCCTCTCCGAGCTCGGCACGGCAGGCAAGATCGACGGAACCCGCGCCATATTCAGCGGCAAGTTCGAGCAGGAGCAGATCAGCACGATCATCAAGGGCTACGTGGACGACTACGTCATCTGCTCGGAGTGCGGCAAGCCGGACACCCGGCTCGTGAAGGACGCCCGCATTCTCATGCTCCGGTGCGACGCCTGCGGAGGGCACCGCCCGGTGCGGAAGCGCAGAGCCACCGCCGATGCCTCGGAATCGTCGAAGCTCGCTGAAGGAGCCATTCTCGACGTCACCATCCAGTTCCTTTCGAAGCGCGGCGACGGCGTCGTCAAGATGGACCGCTACACGATGTACGTGGCGAACGCAAAACCGGGACAGTCCGTCAAGGTCAAGATCACAAGAATAGCAGGTTCGATCGTCTTCACCGAGCGGGCCGAGTGATCAGGGCTTCCTGATCTCGACCCACCATCCCGCTTCTTCTTTCCGGATGCAGTACTGAGCGACACCGCTCTTTTCAAGGTCCTCCAGCAGGAGGGACTCCGGCAGGCTGCCGCTCCGGCGCCGTATATCCTCGTCCCAGTGCGGGTTTCGCCTCCGCATCTCTGTGAAGATCTGCTCGCGGAGCGGCGCGGATCCGAAGCTCCCGCCGATATAGGCGACGCCGCCGGGGGAGAGCAGCCGCTCGATCTCGGCGAATGCGCAGGAACGGTCGTCCCAGAAGAAGAGTGAGCCCCTGCTGACCGCAAGGGCGATGCTGCCGGACGCTACCGGCATCCGGTGCACGTCGGCGACGATCGGGTCGATGAATGAGCCGACGTGGCTTTCGGCAGCGTTTTCCCGGGCGAAGAGCGCCATCGCCGGGTCGGCATCGAGCGCGATGCAGGGTCGGCCGGCCTCCCGGGCAAGAGCGATGGCGAGGAGCCCCGGGCCGCTGCCGATGTCCATACAGCGACCGCTCTGTATCCCCGACCAGTCAAGAAGGCGGCGGGCGATGACGGGGTAGATAGGGGCGAAGACTTCCCGGGCAATCCGGTTGAAGCCTGCGGCACTCTTCCGCATCGGCCCGGGTTACTCGGCGTTGATCCCTGCGAGCTCGCGGAGCAGTCCGGCGGCGTAGCTGGAGAGCCTCTTTGCAGCATCCTGCACCGCATCGAGCGGAGCGCGGTCGCCCTTTGTAGTGACGATCAGCTCAGGGTCGGAGAACTTGAACGGCTGTTTGTACTGCGCCACGTCCACGGCGGGGTCTTTCAGCAGCTCGTCGGCAAGAGCATTCATATAGGTGTTGCCTTCGCCTTCGAAGAGAATCCGCGCCTTCTTCTCCTCAAGCTCCAGGACTTTGATCTTAATGGCCATATCTTCCTAGGTGTGGGAGCAGAAATGGCATATAAGTATGGGTCGCAGAGCCACAGTCCCTGCCGGCCGACGCCCTACCACCGGAAACATTCCATATCGTACCCCGCCTTCGGCATCCCGAACGGCACCATGTGGCTCATGTGGACGACCCGGTAGTCCCGGGCACCGACCGACTCCGCGAGCCCAACGGCATCGGCGTAGTTCATGTGCTTGTGGATCGAGTAGCCAGCAGGGGCGATGCCGTCGATGAGGAGGAGGTCTACGCCGCAGAGGAGGTCGCGGCTCTTCTCCGGAATATCGAGCCTTGTATCGGAGGTGTAGGCAATCCGGGTGCCATCGTGCTCGAGAAGGATGCCGGCGGTGTAGACCGGCGGGTGGTTGACGGGAAAAAAGGTGCACGAAACGCCGAAGAGGTCGAAGGGGGTGTACGCCTCGACGGGATGCGGCGGAAGCGGGAGGAAGTGGAAAAACTGCAGGCAGTACTCCATCACCGGCGGGGGAGCGTAGACGGGCGGCATCTCCTGCACCCGGTAGAACTCGCCGTAGCCGACGAAGTGATCGTAATGGCCGTGCGTCCAGAGAACCGCGTCGATGTGAGGGGAGCAGGCACGCAGGAGCTGCTGACGAAGGTCCGGCGACGAATCGATGAGGATATGCCTCCCCCCGGCCTCGAGAAGCAGCGACGTCCGGAGGCGCGTCCTCCCCGATGCGGCGGCCGCACGGCAGGTTTCGCAGCCACACCCGATCTTCGGTGTCCCGATCGCATCACCGGTGCCGAGGAGCGTGAGGATCATACGTACGCCGAGCCGGTGCCCCGGATCACGTTCCGTTCCTCGACCCGGAGCAGCCCCTGCTCGATATCGACAGGCTCGATCCGGCGGCGGTGCTCCATCAATGCGGAGATGATCGCTTCTTTCATCATCATCCGCAGGTCGGAGCCCGAGAAACCCTCCGTCCGTGCGGCGAGATCCGAAAAGTCGCAGGTACAGTCGACGGAGGAACCGACCTTCTCGAGGATCTGCCGGCGCATCTCCTCGTCGGGGAGCGGAAACTCGACGATCTCGTCGAACCGCCGCCACGCCGCCTCGTCAAGCAGCCGGGGGTGGTTCGTCGCCCCGATCAGGAGAACGCCGTTCTTCACGAAACTGATCTGGTCGATGTTCTTGAGGAGCATATTGACCGCCCGCTTCATGGCGCCATGGTCGTCGGATACACGGGTCTTTGCAACGAAGTCGAACTCGTCGATGAAGAGGATGCAGGGCGAGAGTTTCTTTGCGAGTTCGAAGATCCGGTCGATGTTCTTCGAGGTCTCGCCGAGGTACTGGGAGGTGACCATGGCAAGCCTGACCTCGAGGAGGGGCATGTGGAGCTCGCGGGACATCGCGAGCGCGAGGCTCGTCTTCCCGGTGCCGGGCGGGCCGACGAAGAGGAGCCTGCCGAACTCGTAGATCCCCCGGGCTTTGAGGAAGTCCCGGTTCTCAAGGGCGATGCCGATCTTCTGGATGGCCTCCTCCTGCCGGGGGGTGCAGACCAATCTGTCGATGGAGAACTCGATCTCGTCGGGGGCGTTGATGATGATGAGGTCGCGCGCCTCACGCATCTCCTCGCTCTCCCCGACGACCCGGGAGACACGGGCATCCAAGTACTCCTTTGTATCCTCGAACCGGAAGTTTCTCCCCCGGACGTCCTTGTAGCTGACTGATACCGAGTCTTTTCCCTCAAAGAAGTATGCAAGAACCGGATTCTTCTCGATGAGAGAGGCCCCCCCCTTCTTGACAAACCAGGCAGCCGCGGGGTCGAGCGAGGTGATGGAGAGACGCTGCCCGAACTCTTCGTACCCGACGAACGGGTTCTTCCGGATCGCCGTGGTAGCGGCATCGTCGCTGTCAAAGACCTTCCGGATCGCCCCTTCGCTCACGAGCAGGGGGCGCTTGACCTCCGGGCTCCCTCCGCTGCCGGCACCGAAAAATTTCCGGCTCCGCGGGTTTAGATCGTTTATGTCGAGATCCTGGTTTTTATTGAAGATCTCCGCCGTGAGCAGAATCTCCATGATACCAAGGACGTCGCTGCTTCCCTCTTGACTTGACATAGGTCTGAACGAATATATGGGCGCGCGGGATCGATAAGGGTAGCTACCGGGTGGTGACGGTGCATCCGTCTTCGGTGACGATCAGGGTATGCTCCGCCTGCGAGACGAACGAACCGGCTACGTCGTGCAGCACCGGGTAGGACTGGAGCGTCTGCGATCGCACAAGGCTCGCAAGGCCGATATCGACCTTATCCACGTGCACCCAGCGACGGGCGAACGGGAGGCCGCGGGACGACCTCGCCACCTCGAGGATGCGTTTTGCCGAGGGGAGACGGGCAGGTTTCGTCGATGTCTGCCGGAAGATCTCCGCCCGCGCGCGTTCGGTGACCCGGCCGCTCCCGGTCGTGGCGAACGGCTCGATGGCGACGACCATTCCCTCTTCAAGGACAGGGCCGCCGGTGGTGGCGATGTTCGGGATGTTCGAACCTGCGTGGAGGTCGTAGCGCCCGAGACCGTGGCCGGTGAGGTTTGCAACCGGCTTATAGCCAAGCGCCTCGATCTCGCGCTGGATCGCAGCACCGATCTCACCGGCTGTAATGCCTGGCCGTACCGTCGCGATTGCCGCATCGAGAGCGTTTCTGGACGCGGCAACGAGTGATGCGTGGTCGCCGAGATCGACGGTCATGGCCGTGTCGGCTATGTAACCGTCGAAGTGCACCCCGAGATCGACCTTGACGAGGTCGCCTCTGGCGAAGACCCGCTCGTCCCCCGGCGCGGCGGTGTCGTGGGCGGCGTCCTCGTTGAAGGAGACGTTCAGGGGGAATGCAAGCGCTCCCCCCTCCTCGATCACCATCCCCTCGACACGCTCCACCATCTCAAGGAGCCCGGCTCCTTCGCGCACCCGCTCCGCACCGTACCGGAGCGCTCTCGCTGCCAGCGCCCCCGCCTCTCTGTACAGGTCATATTCCTCGTTCTTCATAGTATAAGCTCCATTGGGTACTGCGTGAACCGGTCAAAGCCATCAGGGCTCACCGCCCCCATATCCTCGAGGCGGACGCCGCCAACCCCTTTGTAGTAGAGGCCGGGTTCGATCGTCACCACGTTGCCGGCGACGAGCGTTTCACCCACAGGCCCGAGAGAGGGCTGCTCGTGGACGTCGAGCCCGACACCGTGGCCGAGGCTGTGGACGAAACCCTGGGTGTCGGTCGCATACCCGCGTTCGCGGAAAAACTCGACGACCCGCTGGTAGAGGTCACCGCCACCGGCGCCGGGGCGAACCAGGGACGACGCCATCTCGTGGGCGTCACGCACCGCCTCGTACATCTCGCGGATCTCGACCGACGGCTCGCCCCATACCACCGTCCGGGTCATATCGGCGTGGTACCCGCTCTTTTCGTCCTGTGGAAAGATATCGATGACGATCGGCTCGCCGGCAAGGAGCGGCCCGCTCCCGGTATGGTGGGGGAGGGCGGTGTCGGCGCCGCAGGCGACGATCGTCTCCTTCGCGCTGCACCCGAACCCGAAGAGCAGGCTGTGCATCTCGCCCCGGACCCGCTCGGAGGTGAGCGGTTCGCCGCCGCGATGGAGGACGCCGTCGACCGGCCGAGCTCCCCGGATGAGCGCGATCGCCCGATCCATCGCCGCCTCGGTGGCACGCTGCACCGACCGGATCCGCTCAAGCTCCTCCGGCGATTTGACCGCACGCATCGCCTCGACCGTCCCGGCATCGAGGATAACCGGCACCGAGACCTCAAGCGCCCGGGCAAGACCGAGCGGGAACCGCTCGGGGACCAGCACCGCCCCGCCCGAGAGACCGGCGATCATGCGGGCGGTCGCCTCCGTCCGGCTCGCCCCATCCTTGAGATACTCGAAGAATCCCGCGTCGGACCGGGTGAGGACCGCGGCGCCGGATTCGCGCACCGCCCGCTCGTACTCCATCTGCGGCACGATCAGCATCCCCCGCTCACCGGGCTTTTTGATGAAGACCACCGGGTCGGTCGTCGTAAACCGGGTCAGGTAGCGCATGTTCGCATCCGCCGAAGGTCCGTACGCGACGTATGCGCACGCCCCCGCGTCTCTGATCGCCGTATCCAGCATAGTCATCCCATTCTCTCTTCCGGTGAAACCACAAGTACTTTTACCATCATGTTCAAGTATGAATGATGGATGAGGCAACCAAACAGGTCTTCAAAGGGAAGTTCATCGTCCTGACGGTGATCCTGAATATTATCATCCTCTGTGTTGCGATGGGCGCCTTTATACTCTTCCGGTACTCGTCGAGCACCACGGCGATCGCCATTGCCGTCGTACTGCTCGCCATCGCGCTGGTTTCGTCGCTCTCGTTCCGGAAACGCTACGGGGCAACGAAACTCTGGCTCGACGAGCACGCATAACGGGAAGACATGAGGGAGAACGACAGCAGCGGGAGTCCGGCAGGCATGCTTGAGAAACTGAAGTCCGAGATAGAACTCGTAACCCGGCACCTGCAGGTGATACGGGCGGTCGCCGAGCACCAGCCGATCGGGATTATGAAGCTCTCGGACATCCTCGATCTCCCGTACCACCGGGTGCGCTACTCACTGCGTATCCTTGAGCAGGAAGGCTACCTCCGCGCGTCGCCGGCAGGAGCGGTGGCGACTCCACGCGCCGAAGAGCTGATCCGGGCTCTGGACGGTCAGGTCGACGAGCTCATCGGGCTCCTGCAGACCCTCAAGGAAGATAATTCCCGTAATCTTTAATAGGATTGCCGCAGACCTTAATAGAGCACTTTGTTGTGCCGCCATAACTCAGTTGGTAGAGTGGCTGGCTGTTAACCAGCATGTCACAGGTTCGAGTCCTGTTGGCGGCGTCCCGGAGTCGGATTCGATTCCTTTGCTTATTTTGTGTATATGTCCCTGACGACCTTCCGTGTCCGGCGTAGCCTGGCCGCACCCGGAAGGCTATGAGGAGGCTCTGCTCCCCGGTCAGAGTTTCGGGACCGTGCATTCGGAGCAGAGCGGTATGGCCTGCCCGGAGAGCTTCGCTCTGCGGAAAGCCACGTACTTTTCACCGTTCCAGATCTCTGAAAAGTTCTCTTTCAGAATATTGCCGAAATTGAACTTCTCAGGGTCCGGATAGCACGAACAGGGCACCACATATCCATCGACGGTGATATAGCAGGACCTGAAGGCGTTTCTGCAGAGCCGCACGTCCCCGTGCAGATACGGGGGAATATCAGTACCGATAGCTCCCCCATTCCGCAGGCCGAACCACTCAAACGGGATTCCATACTCTGTAGCCCGTCGTGCCGCCTCACGCAGAACGGTTCTGGTGCTCTCCGGATTCTCGCTCAACTTCAGGCCGGTCATGCGCTGATCCAGCGCGTCTTCCCCAAAGATTAAGGCCTCCTGGGCAAAGACGTGACCGATCCCCCACTCGTGCGCCGTCGTAACAACATCCGGGAGATCGTGAATATTCTCAGTCGTCCCCGTGAACAAAAATGAGAGCCGTGGTTTCCCGGGCTCCCGCCGATGCTCCACCAAAGTCTGCACGCTCCTACGGATTGTGTCAAAGCAAGAGCCCCTCCGGATCCTCTCAAAGGTGGAGGGAGAAGATGAATCGAAGGATACCGTCACCGAATCTATCCCGGATGCAACCAGCTGACGAGCAACGGATTCATCGATAAGCATGGCATTCGTTGTTGTCCCGACGGCGATGCCGCGGCCTGTACAGTAGTGCACCATTTGCAAGAGATCCCTGCAGAGGAGCGGTTCCCCGATGCCCTGGAGATGGATTCGCTTCAGATAGGGAAACTGCTCTACAATCTTCACAAAATCTGAAAACAGTAAGTCCATTCCTCCTCTGCTCCAGACAGAGTGCTCACAGAAGGGGCAGGAGAGATTGCACCGGGTTGTGGGTTCAATCTGAATGGTATCCGGTTGTGAAACCAGTCGTGTAAGCCCAAGTATCTGTTCGACCCTCCGGAGGAGGAGGTTGGTGAGATATGGTAATCGTCCATACAAAGCCAGACCCCCGGTGCTCCCAGTAGACCTGGCTAAGAGACATATACTTTCCGATCACGCAAGCGGCACCCTGAGGGGGCAGGAGGTGCTACCGCCCTGACGCACGCTCTTCGTAGCAGGGGATGCAGACCCGCTCGCCGTCGAGGGTGCGCATCTTCGCATCGGCGACCGACTCCCCGCAGCAGGCGCAGGCGACTGAGGCGAAGATCCGCGCCGTCTGCGGTGGCTCGACCGATACCTCCCGGACGGCGACGACGCTCTCCTCGGGCAGGGTGAGGAGCCGCTCTGTCACCACCTGCATCAGTTCGTAGAACCGACGCCGCTCCTCATCGGCCGCACCGCCGGAGAAGACCTTCCCCCGCAGGTCGTCCATCTCGGACTTCTCCGGGATATCCGGATTGCAGACCAGGACGCGGACAGCCCGGCCGCTCTCCCGACTGATGAAGGTGAAGACGTGCTTCCCGTAATCCCTGATAATCAGGTTGCCTTTGCCAGCGGTGCAGCCGGTGACCATCTGAATGCCGTCCACGCCGCAAGCGTCCGTCTCCGCGATCGCTACCAGTTCCTCATCATACGGCCTTTCGACCCCGAGCGCCTTCATCGCGGCAAGGGATGCCCGGTAGCCGGTGGCAAGGCCGGGACAGGCATGGCCGTGGAACCGGATGAGGTCTTCAAACGACGCATATCTGTTTTCGTGTGCATTATCTGCTTCCATACTGAATCATCTCGTTACTACTGGTACTATTCTGATAGTCAATCAACGCTACACCGCTCGGGCACGACGCACCGCATACCCCCAAGCTCTCCGATGATCACCGGAAGTCCGTAGACCTCGTTGATAACCTCCGCAGTGACATCCTCCTGGCCGCCGTGGAGGTGGACTCTGCCATCCTTCATGAAGATGAACCGGTCGGCAAACCGGAGAGCCTGGTTCAAGTCGTGCATCGTCATCACCGCCGCGATATTGTGCTGCCGGACGATCTGGACGATCGTCGCGAGGATCTCCACCTGATTCTTCATGTCAAGGCTGCTCGTCGGTTCGTCGAGGAGCAGAACCTTCGGCTCCTGGACGAGCGCCCGGGCGATGGCGACCTTCTGGAGTTCGCCGCCGCTCATCTCATCGATATACGAGAGGCGGAGATGCTCCATCGAAAGCCGCTTGAAGGCGGCATCCACGATAGCGAGGTCCTGCTCGGCGAGGTTCCACCCGATATGCGGACGCCTGCCGAGAAGCACCGCATCGAACGCGGTCAGTCTGCCGGTCTCGACACGCTGGGGGACGTAACCGACCCGGCGGGCGATCTCCATCGTATCGAGGCCGAGCAGGTTCTCGCCGTCGAGGAGAACCGACCCGCTCTTCGGGCGGAGGATCCGGTTTAAGCACTTGAGGAGCGTCGTCTTTCCGACGCCGTTCGGGCCGAGGACGGCAACGGTCTGTCCCGGTTCGATAGTGAACGCGATCTCGTGGAGTACAGCCCGATTCTGATAGAGGAAGCGGAGCTCCTCGACGGAGAGGATCATCGCCGGTACCCCCGGAGGAGCAGGTAGATGAAGACCGGAGCGCCCATAAACGCGGTGAGAACCGCCACGGGGAGGACATACGGCGCCACGATCAGCCGGGCGGCGGTATCCGACGCAAGGAGCAGGATTCCGCCCATGATGCACGAACCCGGGATCAGAAACCGCTGGTCGTCCCCGATGACCCGGCGAACCATGTGTGGACAGACAAGCCCCACAAACCCGATGACGCCGAGGAACGCGACAATCACGGCGGAGACGAGCGCGGCGACGACCATCCCGACGAGCCGGATCCTTTCGACATTGACGCCGAGACCTTTCGCGGTCTCGTCACCGGCATCGATGGCGTTGTAGTTCCAGCGGTTGGCGGCGAAGAAGAGCGTCGCACCGATTACGACGACGGTCAT
Organism: Methanoculleus taiwanensis; assembly: GCF_004102725.1. NCBI lineage: Archaea > Methanobacteriati > Methanobacteriota > Methanomicrobia > Methanomicrobiales > Methanomicrobiaceae > Methanoculleus > Methanoculleus taiwanensis. Next base: position 142,486 of record NZ_LHQS01000001.1, read on the forward strand.
CAGCCCGAGCTCCTGCCAGGTCGCCCGCCCGACGTCGCCGAACGTCCAGAAGACGACGGCAGCGAGCTGCGAATCGTCGGCGAAGTACTGGAGGAACATCGTCCCTGCGGTGAAGAGCGACGAGAGCGCGACGCCCGCGAGCACCATAACCTCCGGCGACGCACCCTTGACCCTCGAGATGCCGAGGATCATCGCCGTCGCGAGGAGGCAGAAGAGAAACGCCATGATCGTCGTCACGTACGGGTTGTTGATCGTGACGGCGTCCGCAACGCTCGATTGCATGGTACCGGCGCCGAGAATGATCACCGAGAAGGCGGCACCGAACGCACCGGCATTCGAGATCCCGAGGGTGAACGGCGAGCCGAGCGGGTTTCTGAGGATCGACTGCATCGCGACGCCGGCGACCGAGAGTCCAACGCCGGCGACGACCGCCGCGAGTGCCTGGGGAAGCCGGATATTCCAGACAATCGCATCCCACTTGTGGGAGACGATATCGCCGAGATGAGGGATCCCGAGGTGAAGCGCCCCGTTGACCCTGTCGATGAGGCCGTTCACCAGGGTGAGAAACACATCGTAAGCGGGAATTGCCACCGCACCGACCGATATCGACAGAACGAACAGGACGCAGAGGACGAGGACACCGCCGATGAGCCAGATATGTTTTCTCCGGACGTAGGCGAGGTAATCCTGCGGCACCGTCCCGTCAGCGAAGTGCATACCATTCACCTCCTCTGTTTCCTGCTTCGGGTATCATCGTTCATCATTCCCTCATAGGGGAATCTGTGTAAATGCCAGACCACCGTACTGCCGGTTTATTCCATCAAAGACCGGTTCCCCGACGAAGAAAGTGTAGATCTCGTCAGCCTTCTCCGCAGGATCGATATCGGCAAAACGGTCGGGATAGAGAACCTTACCGACGAAGTAGGCGTCTGCGAGCACCGAGCCGTAGTTGATGCTGTAGTAGTTGTAGGGCAGGACGCCGTAGACGTTATCACCCTTCACCGCAGAGAGCCCCTGCAGCGCGGGATCGTTCTTCAGTTCCCCGATCGCGCCGTCGCTCTCCATCTGGATGGTGCCGATATCGACGAAGATGTAGTCCGGATCCCAGTCGACGAGCGCTTCCTTGGCAACATCCGCATGCGCCACACCCATGCCCGCCGCGACGTTCTTTGCGTTAACCCAAGAAAACGGCGGGTACGCCGGTTCGGTGGAGATGATGCCGTGGGCTCCGGCCGAGCTCACACCGCCGACGTAGACGGTCTTCTGTTCGGACTCGGGGATGTTGGATGTCCGGTTCTCGAGATCGGTCATCGTCGCCTCGATATAGGCGATAATCTCTTCTGCCCGGTCCTGCTTCCCGATCGCCTCGCCCATGACCCTGAGGCCACTGTAGAATTCAGCCTTCTCCGCGTCATTGCGAAGAGAACCATAGGGGAATGCAACCACCGGGATACCGGTCTTGGCCTGGAGTTTTTCGGCGTCATCAGCGCTCGTCGCGTATGCCGTGCCGGTCGAGCCGGTCTTGAAGACGATCTGCGGGCCGATGCCGATGATCTTCTCCGGGTCGTCCTTGCCCCGGAACTCGCCGATCAGCGGGAGATCCTTAAACTGCGGATTTGCATGGACGTAGGCTCTGGCATCCATCGCCCGATCTTCCTTCTCGATGCTGTCGACACCGACCGCGAGATCCTGCCCCTGCAGGTACACGAGATAACGCAGGCAGCCTGAACCGGAGCAGACAACGCTCTTTGCAGGCGACGGAATCGTTACTGTTCTCCCGAAGCCGTCGGTGACGGCGATCTCCGTTCCGGACGCGCTGCCGGCCTCCTGCGACGTCACGGCTTCGCCGGTACAACCTGCAACGGCAACCATGCCGATGAGAAGGAGCCCGATGAGAGTAATACCAATATAGTTTTTCATGTTATTTCCTCATGAATATCGGATTAAGGATCTGAATTACGCGCACATGCCTTAAAAATATTAGCAATGAGTGTTGATAATACACCTAATGGTAGTCGCCCGTCTTAATTTTCCACGGACGGCCCCTGCCGCGGATCACCATGCCGGCATACATTTTAGAGCAACAGTAAAACGAGAACGCTTCAGATCCAGCCCACAGCGTGAAGATCGCCGGAGGTGAGTGCGGCGGATTACCAGAACTGCTCCGGTGCGCCGGCCGAAAAATCGGTATTCCGAACTCCGTGAAGGGAAAGATGACGATCGGATGAATGAGGAAGCATCCACCTGTCGGCGTCACGAGTTACAGATACTGCCGATGCTCCGGGAGCGACCAGCAGGACGGGATAGGGAATGAGAAATGCGTTTTCCAGAAAGTAAAAAGGCGTACCTCTGCAGAGAGCAATCACAAGTCAGATACTCACCACACAACGAAAACAGACACTTCAGTGAAGAGGGAAGGTAATAGCAGCGTATCCAGGTTCCCGAGGACTCGCGTACCTCAGTACAACGGGTTACGTAAGTGGGCTTCACTGCTGGGTTCGGAATGGGTCCAGGTGTTTCCCCACTGCTATGGCCGCTATTACCAGAGCTTTGCAGGAGTCGCATGTAGCGACCTGCCGCGCTACTATACTATTCACCGTCCAGAGATATAAGGATCGTGCTCTTCTCCGGCTCCCATGGGTCTATCTACAGAATCGATCCCCCGGCCGCGGGATCATCAGGTCGTGAGACGGTTGTCACCCTGTAGACAACTCCAGAGTACGGGATGCCTCGCGCTCAAATCCAGGAGGCGAGCGGAGTTCACGCATCCGGGAATCGCCGAACCCCCGCACTTCCCGATAATGGATGATTCGGCAACTACCCGGCCGCGCATAATTTTTTAAGAGAAGAGAGCGATCTCTATATGCACCGGGGTTCCGGTAATGCCGGGAGATACAGAGATTTTGCCGCATTTCCCCGAGGTTCTCTACGGCAGGCATCATTTTGGGCCCGTAGCTTAGTCCGGTCAGAGCGCCCGGCTCATAACCGGGCGGTCGTGGGTTCGAATCCCTCCGGGCCCACTACTATCCGGAGAGTGAAACCGCTCTCCGCCGCTTCTCTTCGCATGCAGCCTGTTAACCGGGAGGTCAGGCAGCCCGCGTATCCCAAACACCGACGAACGGATCGGGCAGGTCGCCTATGCCACGGCATGCACCGGGGAGAGCAGTCCCTGCCTCGCAACGGCAAACCTTACGTGCAGGGAAGGTGTAGTTCAGTGTGATCGCCAGTGACCCCTCCTACCATCTCCCCTCCGGTCAGGCTCCTCGCTATCGGGGCTGGTATCGTCATCCTCTTCGGGGGGATGCGGGCTGCATCTTCGATCCTCGGCCCCCTCCTCCTCGCCGTCTTCCTCGCCATGGTTACCGTTCCGCTGCTCCGATGGCTCGAACGGCGGGGGCTGCCGACCGCCGCAGCGTCCGGTGTTCTCATCGCCGGGCTGATCGCGGCCTCTGTCGCACTGGCGGCGTTCGTCGGCGTGGCATTCAACCAGCTCGTCGAGGCGCTGCCGGCCTACCAGGAACAGGTGCAGGTCCGGCTCTCTGATCTGCAGTCGATGCTGGCGGCATCCGGGGTCGATACGGCGTCACTGCAGCTCTTCGACCTGCTCGACCGGGGGATGATCATCGGTCAGCTGGCAGCCTTTTTCCGCAGCCTCAGCACCGCCGTCTTCGATCTCGTTCTTATCCTGATAGGAACCGGATTTCTCCTGCTCGAAGCCTCCCGGCTCTCGACCGGCATAGAACAGCGGCTCGGGCCGAAGAGTCCACTGGTCGGACGGTTCCGGCAGTCCAGCCGGATTCTCATCGACTATGTCGTGGTCAGGACGAAGGTCAACCTGATCACCGGGATCGGTGTCGGAGCGCTCCTCTACGCGCTCGGTGTGGACTTCGCCCTGTTATGGGGCCTGCTCACCTTCGTCCTGAGTTACATTCCGTACATCGGCCTCGCCCTCGCTGCCCTTCCCGCTGCAATCCTGGCATGGCTGGAGCTTGGACCCCTCGCCGTCGTGATCATCCTCGTCGGAGTCACCATCGTCAACTTCATCGCGGAGAGCATCCTGTTCCCGCAGATGGCCGGCGAGGGGCTTGACCTCTCACCCTTCGTCGTGCTGGCCTCGGTCATCTTCTGGGGATTCATCCTCGGGGCGGCAGGCGTTTTCCTCGCAGTGCCCCTGACGCTCGCCGTGAAGATGCTCCTTGAGAACTGGCATGAAACCCGCTGGCTCGCAACGCTGATGAGCGGGGGGGACCGGCAGGAGGAACTGACCTAGCACGTACCCGTATGCTGCCCCGGACCGGTTACCCCGCCGACTGCACGCCATAAGACTTTTCTCTCCTTCACCCAGAGGGGAGGGCATGTTCCAACGGATGGCCGGAAGTTCAGGCAGGATCATCGGGTTTCGGATCAGCGGCACGCTCACCGCCGAGGAGGCGAGGGCGATCCTCGTCCCGGAACTGCATCGGGCTATCGAGACATACCACCATATCCATCTGCTGCTGCACCTCGACGGATTCAAGGGGATGACATCCGGGGCAATCTACGAGGAACTAAAGAGTTCCCCTGAAGTAAAGCATATCAAGCGGATAGCCATCGTCAGCGATGCAGGAACCGGGGTGCTCGGGGTTCGGCTCTTCGGAGCCGTCCTCCTCCCCACCGATACCAGAGTCGAGTACTTCCGGAGCGATAACCTGCAAGCGGCATGGGACTGGCTGCAGGAAGGGAAGTAACGCCCGAAGAGAAGCACCGCAAGAGATATCTACGGGGATACAGGAATACCCCGGCCAGCAGGAGAGGAGGCGAGCCGTGCAACCACCGGACGTGCAGGAGGACGATCGGACGCGAGGTTTTCTGGCAGCAATATGTATTGTCATCGCCCTTCTCTTCACCCTTGCCGGGACATCTGCGGTTCTGGCCGCATTCTCGCCCGGGAACCCCGGCGACGATCGGTACGGCGAGGCGCTCCGCGAACTCGACCAGACACTCATCGAACTCGAGCATCTCGATGAATCCACTTCGCGGACGGCAGTCCCGGACGCACGGGAGAAGGTCTCCGCAGCCGTCGGGAGAGTCCGGAAAGCGGGGGGTCCGGATACCGAAGATCTCGCAGCGGCACACGAGGATCTCGAGAGAGCGTTCGCAGCGGTTCCGGACGGCACACCGGCATCCGAAACGGCCGGCGCGATCCGCGGCGAGGTAACGGCGCTCAGAGCCGCATGGCACCGGTGCTTCACCCACCGGGGCTGAGCGAGACGTCTGCTCTGAAGGGCTCTGCAGGCTCTACCGGATCATCATGGATCCCGGCATCCATACTTTTATGAACTCCTGGCAGGAGTTCGGATGCATGATCGAACTGCTGCATGCGAGCGTGGGAAACATCATCGGGTTTCGGATCGGCGGAACGCTTACCGGACACGATCTGACCGGAATTCTCATCACGGATCTCGAGCGGGTGTTCATAGAGTACGGGGTGATCCGCCTGCTCCTCGAGATCCGGGACTTCGAAGGCGAAGACCCGGAGATAGCCCTGCAGAAGGCGATACCGGATGAACTGCCCGGGTCTATCGAACGCCTGGCCGTTGTCGTCCCGGAAGAGGAGCATGGTACGTGGACGGAAACGGCACTTCAGTCCGCCCTCGCATCGGCCGGCGCCACCGTCCGGTTCTTTCCGCCCGGGCGGCGGGAAGAGGCGTGGGACTGGGTTGCGGCGGGCGGGAAGCATACGGCAAAGGTGCCGTCGATATCCGGACCTTGATCCATCCCGGAACAAAGGGAGAACGCTTATCTGTTCTGACTGCGAAGGGGCATCCATGCTTGACCGGATGAAAGAGAGTTCAGGGTGCGTAGTCGGATTCCGATTCGACGGGAAACTGAGCGAGAGCGATTACCGGGCAACACTCCTCCCGGAGATCGAAAAAGTTCTTGAAACGTGCGATCACGCCAGAATTCTCCTGAAGATCGAGAGGTTCCACAGCTGGAGACCGGGAGGCTACTGGGAGGAACTGAAGACCTGGCCGGGGATCGCCTCCGTCGACCGGATCGCCATCGTCGGCGGAGAGCAGTGGCGGGAGTGGATGACCCACCTTCCGGGACTCTTCGTCGGCTTCACCAATATCGACGTCCGGTACTTCCGGGAAAGCCGGCAGGTGGATGCATGGGGCTGGCTCGGAAGAGACGAGCCCCAGGCTGCCCCACGCGAGGCGATCCCGGTACAGAGCCGGTGATAAACCGGCGAGACCGGGTGCGGGAGAACCTTTTTTGCCCCGGCAGGTGCACACCTCTGCAATCCGATGAACTGCCGAGCCGATGATGGCGGGTGGATCCGCTTCTCCCGCCCCGAACCGGGGGAGCTCCGCCGCCAGGGCCTGCTGCCCGTGGATCTGCATGTCCACACAAACCATTCGGACTCTCCGACGAGAGTGAAGGATGCCCTCAAACTCGCCGCCCGACAGGGGATCGGGCTCGCCATCACCGATCACAATCGGATAAGCGGTGTCCTTGAAGCCCTGCGGCTGGATTCCGGTGTTCCGGTCGTCCCCGGGATCGAGATCAGTGCAGACGACGGCCCGCATATCCTCCTCTACTTTGCCTCATACGGCGACCTTCGGGAGTTCTACACCGGGTACATCGAGAGAAATACACGGTCAGCCCCGTATATCGGGATACGGCTGACCACGGAGGAGATACTCGACGCCCGAGAGGGCTATCCGTGCGTCGCCGCTGAGGCGCACCCGTGCGGATACGTCTTCCTGAACCGGGGGGTGGAGCGGTGCATCGCCGGGGAATGTATCGGCGAAGATCTCTTCTCCCGCCTCGACGCCCTCGAAGTTATCTGCGGCGGGATGGCACGGTCCCACAACCGGAGAGCGGCGGAACTCGCACGGAAGCACCGGCTCGGCAGGACGGGAGGAACTGACGCCCACCTCCTCCACGAGCTCGGGGGAGTCGTCACCTGCGCCTCTGCCGAGACGGCGGAAGAACTCCTGGAGGCGATTCTCCGGCGCGAGACGATCGTCATCGGGGAGGAGCGGACGATCCTCGGCAAAGCGGTGACGGGGACGGCGGCCCTGCCGCACCACCTTCCCTATACGGTGCCGATTCTGCATGCCCGATGGGAGCAGAACCGCCCCCGCATCGAGCGGTTCATCCAGTCCCGGCGTACCGGGAGAAACGGGTAGCCGGGATGCGCCGGGTACGGCTCAGCCAAGCGGAGAGAAGAGCCGGGAGATCGATTCCTTGATCTTAATCAGGGTCGGCCGTTCTGCGTAGCGCTCCGGCGTTAGCTCGGTGCAGACGGCGAGATCCTCAATAAATCGCCGTTTCATCTCGCTCCCGACGGCCGAGTCGTAGAAGAAGGCGTTCGCCTCGAAGTTCAGCCGGAAACTGCGGACATCCCAGTTCGCACTGCCGACGGAACCGGCTTTCCCGTCGACCACGACGGTCTTTGCATGGATGAAGCCGTTGTCGTAAGTGTAGACCTGCACTCCCGCATCGAGCAGGTCGGCGGCGAAGGAGAGGGACGCCCAGTAGACGAAGGGGTGATCAGGTTTGCAGGGGATCATAAGACGGACGTCGACGCCGGAGAGCGCTGCGAGCCGCAAAGCGTCGGAGATGCTCTCGTCGGGGATGAAGTAGGGCGTCTGAACATAACAGGACTCCCGGGCGGAGTTGATCAGCTTGATGTACCCCTCCTTTACGGGGTTCCACCGGGTATCGGGGCCTCCCGAGACGATCTGGACCGGCGTGGTGCCGGACCCTTCAACCCCGGGGAAGTACTGTTCGACCACCTCCATCGACTCTTTCGTCGTGAACTGCCAGTCTAGGAAAAAACGGAGTTGCAACAGGCTTGCGGCCTGCCCGGTGATCTTCACCGCGGTATCCCGCCAGTAGCCCATCGGCCCTTTGCCCAGGTACTCGTCCCCGATATTGAAACCGCCGATGAAACCGACAGCTCCGTCGATGACGGCGATTTTTCGGTGGTTCCGGTAGTTCAATCGGTAGATCGAGGGGAAGAATACCCCGATCTGTCCGCCGGCATCGGTCAGTTCATGGAAGGCTTTCTTCGATCCTTTCCCCGCCCGGGTTCCCATGGCATCGAAGAGCAGGCGGACCTCAACACCCTCGCGTGCCTTTTCTGCGAGCGCGTGGACAACAGCACGCCCGAGTTCGTCATTGTTCACGATGAAGTACTCTAGATGGATATGGTGGCGGGCGTCCCTGATCGCCTCAAAGAGCGCATCGAACTTCTCTTTCCCGTCGGTATAGACCTCGACCCGATTGTTCTCTGTCAGGAACGCCCGGTTATTCTGAAGAAGTGCGAAGATAGTATCGCGGTAGGGTTCTGCGTCCGGGTTTGCAAACCGGAAGTGACTGTCGACCAGATCGCGGTGCTGCTCCTCAAATATCTCCTTGAGTCTCCGGTCACCCGCCTCTTTGACGGTAAACATCTTACGCCGCGTATAGTTCTGCCCGAAGAGCAGGTAGAGCACGAACCCGATCGCGGGCAGGAAGAAGAGGACCATCAGCCATGCCAGCGCCGACGTAGGATTCTTCCGCTCGACGAAGACGACAACGATGGCAAAGAAGATGTCGAAGAGCAGGATGATGCCGAGGATGAACGACCAATTCATGTTAAGAACCTCTCTCAAGCCATTGTTTTCCCGCACGCGAAAGGGAGAGCCTTTGGCACCGGACTCAAGTAAGCCCTCTCGTCACAGCAGTATATAAATGGGTACCCAGGCAGGAATGAGTCTCCGGGAACGAGGGGAGAGGAGGAGGTAGTTATATATTCCAGTGCACGGATTGTGCCGGTATGCTTGCGCGTATCCGCCGTGCACCGGCCCTGCAGGGGATGAACCGGGAGGGCGGGACGCCCGCAGGAGGTACCATGAGCGATCTTGTTGTTATTGCGTATGACGATGAATCCACAGCCTATACGGTCCGTGATAAACTGGTGGATCTGACCAAGGAGCACATTATCGAGCTGGAGGATCTGGTCGTCGTCGTCCACCATAAGGACGGAAAGACCGAGATCAAGCAGAGCACCGATCTGGTCAGCCTGGGTGCGCTCTCCGGCGCTTTCTGGGGTCTGTTGATCGGGCTTATCTTCTTCATGCCGATCTTCGGCCTGGCGATAGGCGCAATTGCAGGCGCCCTCGGCGGGCGTTTCTCCGACTACGGCATCGATGACAAATTCATCAAGGAAGTGGCCGAGAATGTCCAGCCCGGGAACTCTGCCGTCTTTCTGCTGATCAAGAAGATGACGCCGGACAAGGTAATCGACGCCATCAAGGGATATCACGGCACCGTAATCCAGACGTCGCTCTCAAGCGAGGAGGAGGAGCGTCTTCGCGACGCATTCAGCACCGGGCTGCCAGCAAAGGCAGAAGTGCCGCCTCCCTCTCCGTAATCATTTTTGAGAGCGGCAGAGCGGGGCGGCGGGGACATCCATCCCGTACCGGCAACCGCACCAGCAGGAAGTGATGGAGCGTATGCGTGACGTCAGGGTAGCCAGGTTTGAACGCGCCGGTGTGATGCACGTTGAATTCCGGTTTAAAGCACTCGATCAACTTCTCGATCCAGCGGACTCTTCTCCTCTGCCGGAACGGGAACTCACGGAGTTCGCCGAGGAGTATATTTTCGGGTATCTCAGAGAGTGCAGGCTGCAGAATCTCGCAGGGCTCAACATCAGCCTCCCACAGGATCAGGTTTCGCCGGAGATGCAGATGCTCCTGCCCGACACCATCCGCCGGCAGTATCTGTTCCGGTTAAGTGACCTCGACCACGAAACCCGACTTTCACTACGTGAAGGGAGGATTAGCCTCGCAATTGCGGTCTTCAATGCCACCATCGCGGTGCTGTTCTTCAGCATCTTTGCGAGCTATCTCGAGTCGCTCGTTGTCATCCTCCTCGGCGGCCTGATCACCATTTTAAACTGGGTGACCATCTGGAACACCTACGAGTATTTCGTGTACGACTACCGGCACCTGATGCACAGACGCAGGATCTATCGGAAGGTTCCGGCTCTGGAGATCAAGGTTCTGACCTGGCCACTCACCGGTAACCCGGAGGAGACAGTTCATCCCGCCGACCGGGAGATCGGTTGAGTACAGCTCGGTTAGGACTGCTGACATCGTCGCCCGGGCTCCACTCGGTCTGCCGCAGCACACTACCGCCTGACCTATGCGTATCTATGCGGGTACTGAATCCCTTCAGGGGTAATGGTATGGAGAATAAGCATGCACATCCGGGCGACACCGCTGCGGGACGTCGTGATCAAATCCCGGTCGACCGCGATGAAGAGGAGCGAAACCCCGGCCTGACAGGAGGAGAGAGGACATCGACCCGACGGCGGAGGAACAGCTCTTCGGATCGGGGTTCGGCACTCCACTATTTTTATATACCTTCTGCCGTTATTCCCGCCGCGAGCAGCAATTGCCATTCTGTTCGGGAGAGGGTTATGAAATCAGGGATGTTTTTCGTCGCCGGGATACTCATTCTGGGCTGCGCCGTTGCCGGGTGCGTCCAACCTGCCCAGGAACGGGCGGAGGCAGAGCTCTGCCGGGACCTTGAAGCACTCGGCGTAGCGCTTCAGAATCTGCAGAGCGTCAATGCAACCTCTTCGGTGGGAGATATTCGGGACGCACAGGGTGAGGTGCAGTCTGCCAGGGAGAATGTCAGGAGTTCTGCAGGCCGGCTCGCCGACATCCGGGTCAACGAACTCACTGCGGCGTATGAAGAGCTCAGTCAAGTCGTGCAGAACATCCCCAACAGTGCGAACGTCGTTGAAATCGTCCAGACCATCCGCCCGAAGGTGCAGGCGGGCACTACGGGCTGAGAGGAGACCGGGTTCTCGAAAAGGGGCAGGAAGCAACGGGCGGCGGCCTGTGTTAAAACTTGAGAAATACCCGGGTTCATCGAGATGCAGAGAAAGAACCCTCACCTTTATGCATCGAGAGAGCAGTAAAGCAGGCGATCATGGATCAAACGAAGGGAGGGGAAAGGAGCTGCAATTCCCGGGAGCTTCAATCGTCCTTACGGGAACAGAGGTGATCGATGAGCGGATCTGATGGTGAGGTGCCCCCCGCCTTCCACGTCATGGCCAAACCGACCGGTGCACGGTGCAATCTTGCCTGTGCCTACTGCTTTTTCCTGAAGAAGGAGGAGCTGTACCCGGATAGCACGTTTCGGATGACCGACGGGGTGATGGAGGAGTATATCCGCCAGACCATCGAGGGACATCGCGTGCCCCAGGTGACGATTGCCTGGCAGGGGGGAGAGCCGACCCTGATGGGGCTGGACTTCTTCCAGCGAGCCGTGGAGGTGCAGAAGAAGTATGCGAAACCCAAAACCCGTATCGAGAACACGTTCCAGACAAACGGCATCCTCCTCGATGACGAATGGTGCCATTTCTTCCATGAGAATCAATTTCTCGTTGGCCTCTCCATGGACGGCCCCGCGGAACTGCATGATACCTACCGGAGAGACAGGCGGGGTCGCGGCACGTTTGACCGGGTTCTCAAAGCCGCCCGCCTGCTCCAGAAACACCAGGTCGAATACAACATCCTCTGCGCAGTCAACAGCACGAACGCCGACTATCCACAGGAGGTATACCGATTCTTCCGCGACGAACTCTCTGCGCAATATATCCAGTTTATTCCCATCGTGGAGCGAAATAACGAGACCGGATTTCAGGAAGGGAACACGGTCACCGACCGATCCGTCCGGCCGGATCAGTGGGGACGGTTCCTGATCGAGATCTTCGACGAGTGGGTCAGGAGAGACGTGGGCCGGATGTTTGTTTTGAACTTCGACGGGGCGCTCGCGGGCTGGCTCGGGATGGCGGGGACGGTCTGCGTCTTTTCCCCGACCTGCGGCCTTGGCGTGGCGCTCGAGCACAACGGAGACCTCTATTCCTGCGATCACTTCGTCGAACCGGACCACCTCCTCGGCAACATCCTCACGACACCGCTCGCCGAACTCGTGGGCTCGGAGAAGCAGCGGAGGTTCGGGGCAGTCAAACGTGATACGCTCCCCCGGTACTGCCGGGAGTGTGCGTTCCTCGCCATCTGCAACGGGGAATGCCCGAAGAACCGGTTCATCGAGACGCCGGACGGCGAGGCGGGACTCAACTACCTCTGCAAAGGCTACAAGGCTTTCTTCGCCCACGCCGACCGCCCGATGCGGATGATGGCCGACCTGCTCCGACAGGGGCGGTTTGCGGATGAGGTGATGCCGATGCTCGCCGCAAGGGAGAAAGGGCCTGCTAACCAGGCCAGGGTGGGTCGGAACGATCCCTGCCCATGCGGAAGCGGGCTGAAATATAAGAAGTGCTGCGGGCTCAGAACCCGTTAACGATGCAATGTCGTGGGAGATCGCCACCTCATCAGGCCTGAAAAATTATTTTTGCAAAAATATAATAACCATCTATCCTGCATCAGGCATACGTTCCCGGATTCGCGTACAGGGAGACGATAGGCCTGGCGGACGGGGAGTTCGATGATCTGTGGCGGATCTGGAGTCTCTCACGGAAATCGGCGTAAACATCGGTGAAATACTCATAATTCTGCTTCTCACCGGTGCCGCCCTCGTTACCACAAGGGTCATTATGCGGCGCGGGCTCTGGCCGACAATCCTGAAGGCCGGATTGGCACCCGACAGAAGAATACTCTCCCTCGTTGAGCAGTTTGTCTACATCTTTCTCATCGTCTTCGGACTCCAACAGGTCGTCCGGTTCATCGTGCCGGAGGCTCCCGATCTTGATGACCTCTTCTTCATCATCTACTGGGTTGTAGGGCTCTACTTCGCCTTCCGCCTGATCAGCGCCGCTGCGGACTGGTACTTGGCGATGGCCGCACCCCGGATCGAGGGCACAACGCATGAAAAATCGTCCCGAACGTGAAATACATCGTCATCATCGTCGTTTTTTCACTGGCGCACATCATCCTCCTCGATTACTTCGATATCAGCAGCTCGGCTCTGACCGCCGCCATCGCTTCCTTCGGCCTGGGCGCCCTGGTGGTGGGACTCGCCGCAGAGAACATCATCAACGACATCTTCAGCGGGATCGTGATCAGCATCGACCGCCCCGTCTGGGTCGGCGACCGCATCGAGATCCAGGAGCTGGAGACGCGGGGAGATGTGGTGGAGGTCGGCTGGCGGTCCACCCGCATTCTCACGAGAGACAAGCGGATGGTCGCCGTCCCCAACTCGCTCATCGGTTCGAATCTCGTAACGAACTACTCGGTGCCGGACAAGGTCTTCAGGGTCGAGACCGATGCGGTGATAGCATATGGGGCAGACATCGAATACGTCAGAGGCCTGATACTGGAGGCGATAGAGGAGCAGGACTGGGTGATGAAGGACAGACGGACACGGGCACTGACTGATATAACCTGATATTTATAATAATTTCCCACTTGGGTTGCGCGGTTCAATGCCGTGCCAGGAGGGAGCCGTTGACCCGTCAACCCGTTTTCACCGCAGGAGAAACGCATCGGCGGGTCTTTCCCGTGCGTGACCACGTTGTCGCCCCTTTGAGCGGGATGCGGCGTTCGTCCCGCTCAGACCGGTGCAACACATTTCTTGTATCTTCGACCGGGTATACACCATTGGTGCTGATGGAGGCAGAGAGAACGCAAGGCACCATTTTTACGCTACCAAGGGATGAAGAAACCATACTCTTTTCATATCTCCTTCCATCCATACTCGCGATCAGGTGATGTTGATGGCTGCCCCTGATGAGAGCACGAAGAGATCCGACCCCGGCCACCCGCCCCACATTCTCCCCACGGACAGGCTGAACGCGTTCGCCGACGGCGTCTTCGCCATCGTCATCACCCTGCTCGTCCTCGAACTCCCGGTGCCGGAGGTTGCCGACGGCCTGCTATGGGCGCTTCTGGAACAATGGCCCGATTTCCTCGCTTATATTATCAGTTTCGTGTTCATCGGCGGGTTCTGGATAACGCATGCAGCCATCACCCGGCTCACCGAGCAGGAAGACCAGGTCACCTTCCGGCTGACGCTGATTACACTCTTCTTCATCTCCCTGATCCCGTTCTCCACGAGCCTGATGGCCACCCACCTCACCGGCTCGGGTTCCCGGCTGTCGGTGCTCCTCTACGGGCTGAATTTGCTCATCGCCTCGATCATGCTGAGCGGGATCATGCGTTACCTTGCCCGGCGCCGCGAACTGCTCGTGGACGACCTTGCGGAAGAAGATGTTGATGATATGGAACGAAAGCGGCGATCGGGCATCATCTTCAACGCTATCGGGGTGCTGCTCGCCCTCCTCTTCCCCCCACTGGCGGTCGCCGCGTACATCGGGGTGGCGTTCTTCTTCTTCCTCCAGCCCCTGCTCTATAAAAGGATTATACGGCGTTCTTTGAAAACCTGATAGAAGAGAGCCACCCTCTCCCCACGAGATCCGGGATACCTACGGTGTGGAAGTGGAGCCGGGACATGACGATGCGCTCATACTCGCCGTTACGGCGGCGATCGACCAGATTTCGCACGATTAGGAGAGGACGGACGGAATCAACTGGAGATCGGGTGGCCAGTCCCGGAGACGGGACTCCTGCCATCTGGATTCCCGGTCATGGCCGTCAACCATGAGCACTCCGAGAAAGATGCCGAAGGAGAGATATACATCCGAACATCCGGAGGATTGGCAGACCCGGATGAAAGAGAGCCGTTTATCCATTTAATATAACCTAATGCATATAATAAAATCTTTATATTATCTTAACTACAGTAGGCCGAGCCCGCCTCCTGCATGCATACACCCGAAGAAGTCAACGAAGATCGCTGATCGACGCCTTCGGGGCTCTTGATGCCGCATCTTATAACAGCAGTATAAGCGCAGTATACGGCTGGAACGGGCCAACTGAGAACAGATTCAGTAAAGGGGGAATAGAGAAATGGCTGAAGTTATGTATGGACCGATGCAGCTCCTGGTCATCGGATTTCCGAACCCGGACTTCCACGGTCAGATTCGCCGTGCGCTCGGGTCGGTCATGGAGGAGGGCATTATCAGGCTGATCGACCTCCGGTTCGTGTACAAAGACGCAGACGGCAACGCCAGTGCCATGGAGGCTACCCAGCTCGACGATGAGGAGCGGGAGCGCTTCGGCGCCGCCGTCGGCGCACTCATCGGCCTCGGGGCCGGCGGAGCGGAAGGAGCACGGAAAGGCGCCGAAACCGGCGCCATGGCGGCCGCCCAGCAGACCTTTGGGATGACCGAGGAGGACGTTCAGAGGATCACCGACGCCATCCCGAACGACAGCGCCGCCGCCGTCTTCCTCATCGAGCACCTCTGGGCGAAAGACCTCAAGCAGGCACTCCGCGATGCCAACGGATACCTCATCGCCCAGGGCATGGTCACGCCGGAAGCCCTTGTCATGATAGGAGATGCACTGCGAGAAGCAGCTGAAGGTGCAGAGGAGGAGAAAAAACCAATGGCGGCACCGGCACGCTGAAGCGATGCCGAGACTGACCCGCTCTCATTTTTCCATTGCCTCACCCGATCACTCATCCTGCTGATGCTCATCCCGCCCGCCACCGCTGTCCCAATGTCACCTATCCGGATGTGATGATCATGATCCTCATCGTTGAGCTGGTCGGTTTCGTGCTGCTGATGTTCGCGAGCGAGGAGATGGATAAGCGGGCGGAGCGGCATCTGCGGTTACTCGGGAGAAGAAGCCCACAAAGGCATCGCAGGGATGAAGGAGGCAAAAAAAGAGAGCACCATCTTTTTCCCTGCACAATCGGGGGATGAAGAAGGGGTCATCATAGATGCCCATGTCTTCGAGCGTATCGATCAGGCGTATCACCTGGGCGTCGGTGTGCTCTGCAAAGCCAGGATGCTCCCCATCGGCCCTTCAGCCCGTTTTCACCGCATGGGAAAGGTATCGAGGGGGTCTTCTCCCTACGTGGCCGCGTTCTCGGCCCTCGGGCCGGGTGTGACGTTCGCCCTGCTCAGGCCGGTGTAGCAGTCAGGGGACTGCATTTTTTGTATCTTCGACCGGGGATACGCTGATGGACGCAGAGGAACGGGTGAAAAAAGGGAGTCCGGTGCCGGTCACCCGCACCTCCTCAGATCGTATCTCTCAAAGCAGCCTCTTTTCATGTAGCGGGTGGTGCGGCAACCTTGGCTGTATAGGACGCGATCTCACCCGACATCTCGTCGCCCAGCGTGAGCGTCACCACATTGGGATTGTAGCCGCTCATGCTGTTGACGACATCCTCGGTGTAGGTGTCTTCGAGCAACAGCAGAACAGCCGAGCTGTCGGGTGTCAGGGCATTACCGATATCTTCCAGATCGCCTTTCTTGATGGGGCGACCGAGGTATTTGCCGGCGACGCCGCCGACCACAGCACCGCCGACTACCCAAGCCAGAAACCCGGCGGGACCGCCGATGAGGCTCAGGAGCCCGCCGGCAACCGCGCCAGCTGCCGCCCCGAGGCCACCCCTGCCCGGTTCGTGAAAATGCACTTTGCCCTGTTCGTCCTGCTCGACCACGGCCTGGGCAATGATATCAAAGCCTTCCAGCAGGCCGGCGTTTTTGGCTTCGTTCAGGATGTTTCCTGCCGTCTTCTGGCCGTCAAAGACGAGCGCCAGAATGTCATAAACTTCCGAAGAACCTGTTTCTGTTTTACCCATGTTCATTCACCTTTGCGGGGTTGGCCTGATGCACATGGTGGTATCGCACCTTTGAGCAACAGATCCCATTTTTTACGGCCTGGATCCGTCGTCCAGAGCAACCTCAACCCACCCCAAATTTATAAAAATGTTTTTATGCTCGTGCCGTGTTGAATAAATCCGGTTGATACGACCAGAAGAGAGAAGATGACGGTCGCCCCTGCCGGTCTTCCATACCAAAGAAAAAACACTGGGGACGGCCGTACCCCGATACTCGCGACTGGGATATCTAATGAACACCTGGTTCGGTGGGGTGAGTTCTACCTCTCACTTGACTTCCTTGAGCAGTGGGACGAGCTCCTTGGCCGGATGAACGCCGGCAAGCGCGGCCGGCCGTGTCAGTATCCTGAGCCGTTCATCGAGTGGATGGCCTGCATTCACATCTTCCTGCAGATGCCCTATCGCCAGATGGAAGGGTTTACCCGAAAGCTCGCGACCGCCTTGCAACCATCGGAGTCATGGTGGTGATGAACCGCACCGGCGCGGAGATTAACGTCGCACATCCAGGCCGCCACTTCCTTCTCATGGTCGACATAATGCTCACCGCCTACATCGATCACCACCCGATCGATGGTTCCACCCGTAAAGGCGAAGGGTGCGGAATAATCAGGCGATACCGGGGATCCGCTGTCCCGGCCGACACAGAGACCGTCGCCGGTGAGGGAGAAGAATCCCGGCTGAGTCTTGATCCGTCCCTCTCCTACCTTCTTCATGTCTATGTACAATGTGAGGGTGCCTAGAGCGCTCTTCGTCTCCGTATCCTCTCCGTCCCTGGCGAACTCCGCGATGAAGGCGTGCCGACCGGCGGGCACGGTGTCGTTCGAGGAAATCTTCTGGATCGCGTCGCCAAGCCAATTGTAGACGTAGTGCAGTCGCCCATCGGCAATGTACAGGCTGTGGCCGCCGCCAATCCCTCCCTGAGCAAACAGCACGCCCTGCGCATCCGGCCCGTCGATACGTCCATAGCCCCGTAGCCCACGTCATCCCAGACGATCATCAGGATGTTGGGGCACTCTCAGGTGTCTGCGGCTACAGGTAGGAATCCCAATCAGACACCGAATCCCGGATATCGAGATTGACCGTGCCCTTCCATGTATCAGACATAGTGCACTCTCCACACACTGCAATTGTGACGCCGCCTAAGGAGGCGTCATGGATTAATTCTTTTGGATGCCCGAAAACCGTCGGAGAACCAGGGGCTGTACCAACCCTTCAGGGCAGGCGGCGGTGCCGGAAGTGCCAGAAGACCCTTCAATTAAAAAGGCTGATAGGCCGGGAACGACATCATGCGGTGGATGGCCGGAAGTGGTATGGGTAGGTTTACGAGCGCATACCTATCGGATTATGCCGTACGCGGGCAAGGGTAAAACGGCCGGTGTGGAACTCCCAGGGACAATCTCACCAGGGTGGCAGAGAGAACAAATACTGTTCACACGGATAATGGTGAAGAAGCGGCTCTATTCGATCAGTTTTGAGATACAGATGCAATGGCACCGCTAAAAGAGTAAAAGGTAAAAAATTGTTCAGGTCTGGTACCCCGGCGCTCCAGTTGCCGCCATCGTCATCATTTCGGTTGGTGTCGTCTCCATCGTCATCGTTTCAGTCGGTGTCACTTCAGTGGTCATGGGTGTCGTTTCAGTCGGCGTTGCCGTCGGGGTCTCATTACCCACCGGTGAAACGCACCCCGCCGCCAGGACCGCCACGGCCATGATCAGCAGCATCAGCAGGATCGATTTTTTCAACATCTATAAGCCCCCTGAAGTTAAGGAGGAAGGCACCGACTATTCGGCAAACAATATATAATTAACGGCATAGCCAGATGCTCGTGAGAAACCTTTTTTTGAGTCGATTCACCTATTTTCCCATCAGAGAGAGGAATCATCGGGTATCCTCCACCGGTCGGGGCGGTGTTCAAGACCCCCGCCCTCAACGGCACCGACCGTGGCGACGCGGTCATGATCCCGGCAGACAGGGCAAGGTAAGCGAACAATACTGCCGGTCACGAGGTACGGCCATTATCTGGAAAGTATTATAAAAACCGGTTCCTATGACTGAACCGGTTGAGGCGGGAGAACGGCGACGTCACCGCACAGTCCACATCACAACCTATGGAGGAAGGAAATGTTTCGTATGGGAGCCCGGAGGACCGCACGGAGAACCGCCCGCCGTACATCACGCCGCGTCATGCGCCGTACCATACGGCGGACCGTCCTCGTAGGCGGGATGGTCGCGCTCGCTGTCGGCGGAACCGCCGCCGTCATCAAACTCTCACAGAGGGATGTCGACCGCATCGAGCAGCATACGGGAAAAAAGGCCGAAAACCTCTCCGAGCAGGAGCTGAACACGGCGATGGACGACCTCGGCATCGAGGAGCAGGAGATAACCGATCAGGACATGACCACAATCGAAGCCGGTATGGTAAAAGAACAGGCTCCGCAGCCTTCCAGAGCGCCCCCGGCAGCCCCTCCGCCCGGGGCTGTGCCTGCCGAACCGTCTTACATCGGCGAACTGGAGAAGCTTGCCGGGCTTCGGGATAAAGGGATCATCACCGAGGAGGAGTTCCAGGCCAAGAAGAAGCAGCTCCTGGGATTGTAGATCCGGAGATTCTGGAATGGGCAGACACCCCCGAAAGACGGTCGTTTCTCCTGCGAGAGAGAGGTGACCATGCCCGCCCCGTCCCGCCTTGCATCACTCACCCGGGTTGTCATCATCAGTGCCGTCGTCGTCACCGGCATGTACCTCGGCGCCGCGATTGTGAGCCCGGTGCTCGCCGGGTTCATCCTGGCGATCGTCGTCACACCGACCGTGCACCGCCTGGAAGAGCGCGGGTTGCCCGGGTTGGCAGCGGTGCTGGCGATGGTCGGCGCGATCGCATGCGTTGCCCTGCTGCTCGTCGCACTCCTGAGCCTGTCGCTGATCGAACTCGACAGCGCCCTGCCCGCCTACCAGGACCTCCTACAGGCACAGCTGGAAACACTGCAGGCACGGCTTGCGGACATCGGGATCATGGCCTCTCTCCAGCTGCCCGATGCAGCTTCAGGGCCTCTGCTCATCCCCTCGCTCGGGGAGATCCTCGCCGGACTCTCCATTCTGGTCGTCGATTTTCTGGTCATCCTGATCGTGGCCGTCTTCATGCTCCTCGAGGTGGCCTCCATCCGGGGAAAACTCCAGAAAAGTCTGGGGGCGGATGTTGAGGCGGAACTCGGCCGAGCCGCGAACAATCTGGTCGAATACGCAGTTCTTCGCACCAAAAGCGGCATTGCAACCGGTATCGTTATCGCGACTCTCCTGCTGCTCCTCGGGATCGACGCCCCGGTGCTCTGGGCGGTCCTCATCGTCGTGCTCGGCTACATCCCCTACTTCGGGCTGCCCATAGCAGCCGCACCCCCTATCGGGCTTGCCTGGCTCCAGCACGGCCTCCCTGGGGCGCTCGCCGTCGCGGTCGGCATCTTCGTCGTCGATCTTCTTGCCCGCCGCGTGCTCCTGCCGTACCCTGCCGAGCGGGCGCTCCGAATCTCCCCACTGGCGATCGTCCTCTCGGTCCTCGCCTGGACGCTGGTGCTCGGTGTCCCGGGACTGTTTCTGGGTGCTCCCCTGGCGCTGCTCATAAAGGCTGTGCTGTCGAGTTCGGAAGAGACACGGTGGCTGGCGATACTGATGGAGCCGTCCGATACAGATACAGAATCATAAGGCCGGATCGCCACACAGCGGGTGAGGAGATTATCCATCCGGCCACAAATATAATATATTGGCAATAGTAATGGAATCCACTGATACTGATGTATACCTCTTACGATCACCCCCTTACGTATCGCCCATGAGGTGATTGAACTGCTGACGGAGCAGATCTGATGCACACCCCGACCGACACGCCGATACCGTTACTCCGGCCCCGGCGCGCCTATGCCTGGTGGAGAATTCTCCTCCTGGCGCTTCTCCTGTGCGTACTCACAGGCACGGCCGCTGCCCAGCAGGCACAGAACGCCAGCGTGCAGGAGCTGACCGGGCGAATAGAACCGAATCAGGTTATTATTTATGATCTCCCCGGCCTGCAGGCGGGAGAGACCCTCTCCGTCTATGCCAACGGGACAGGGGGAGACCTTGACCCATTCCTGGCTCTCGCGAATACGAGCCTGACCCGGGGAGAGGCACGCCGGGAGTTTGCCACAGAGGTCAATCGGTCTATCGCCGAAGGGCGTGATCCGCTCCAGGTGATCCCGGAGATTGCTGACCGATACTTCCTTGCATGGGACGACGACTCCGGAGCGGGCTACGATGCAGCAGTTCAGTATACGATCCCGGCCGATGGTGATTACCTGCTGATCCTGTTCAGCTCCCCGGCGAAGGAGAATACATTCGGCACCTACCGGCTGCTGGTCGGCATCGACGCGCCGCAAGTCCTGACCGGGCAAGCGGAGCCGACCGGTGCCGCCATCGCCGTACTGGACAGAGATGCATCCGAGGTGGGCATGGCCGTGCAGGAGGTCGACGGGACGCTGACGGCGAACAGGACGTCGACATTCTACACCTTAAACCCCGTCACAGAGGGCGATACCTTCTACGCCTTCATCGAGGCGACGTCCGGGGACCTTATCCCCGTTCTCGTTTTGCGGGACTTTGGCGGCAAACCCCTGAGCGCAGGCGTTCCGGCCGGAGACGGCATTACTGCCACCCTCGAGTACACCTTCGACGATGACAGCGAGGGCAACGAACTCGAGGTCTTCAGCCGCACCCGGAACGAAACCAACACGACGGGTGATTACCGGCTGCTGGCAGGGCTCAACGTGCCTGCCGTGCTGACGGGCGAGGCGGCACCGACGGCCCCCCGGCTCCTCCAGGAGCCTATCCGGGTGATGGTCGGGTTCGAGCTCGACCAGATCACGACGGTTGACCAGCAGGCCGAGAACTTCGGTGTGGTGGGCAACATCTGGATGCGGTGGACCGATCCGGCGCTGGCGTTCAGCCCGGACGAGTGCAACTGCCAGTTCAAAGTCTACCGAAGCGTCGAAGAGTTCGTGAGTGCCGAAGGGCAACGGTGGCCTGAGTTCACCCTCTTCAACCAGCAGGAACGGCGCTGGACGCAGAACCAGATCATCGTGGTTCGTCCCGACGGCACGGTCACCTACTACGAGCGGTTCTGGACGCTCCTGCAGGCGCCGGACTTCAACTTCAGGCAATACCCGTTCGACACCCAGGACTTCTACGTGAGAATCGACTCCCTCTACCCCGAAGAGTTCTACGTCTACGTGCCCTGGGAGGAGAAGACCACCGTCGGCGGGCAGCTCGGTGAAGAGGAGTGGTACATCACCGACTACAACGCCAACGTGACCAGCATCCAGATCAACACACAGAACTCCCGCTACTCTTTTTACTTTGAGGCAGCCCGCCACCTGACCTTCTACGTCCTGCGGATCCTCCTCCCGATCCTGATAATCATCCTCCTGACCTACGTCACCTTCCTCCTCAAGGATTACGGGAAGCGTGCCGATGTGGCGAGCGCGAACCTCCTCCTCTTCATCGCCTTCAACTTCACCATCGCCGGCGACCTGCCGCGCCTCGGGTACCTGACGTTCCTCGACTCGATCCTGGTAACGACATTCGTGGTCACCGGCATCACGGTTGCCTACAATCTCTACCTGAAGTGGCTGGCCACGGAGCGGCAGAAAGAGATCGCGGAAAAGATCGACCGGGTCATGGTCTGGCTCTATCCTGCGACCTACATCGGAGCGCTCATACTGATAGCGCTCTTCTTCCCCTAGCGGAGGCGCTGCCGCACGCATATTTATGGATCGGCGGCCAACAGAGTGGCATGAACTGCCCGGTCTGCGGGGGAGACTGCATCGAGGACGCCCCCGCACTCTTTGCACGCCTGCCGCATGCCTTCGCCCCCTGCCCCGACTGCATGGGACTCACCTATGACAAGCGCGCCCCGCCCCCCGACCTCGCTCCTGCCGAGCCCTGCCCCTCCTGCGAAAAAAGGTTCATCGATGATGTCTTCGCCCAGATCTGGACGATCATGGCAGACACCGGGGATCTCTCCCGGGACGACCCGCTCGCCGCCGCCGGGACACCTCTCGTCCATCCGGGCATCGCCCTGCACCGCCCGCCGTACCTCCCGCCCCGGTCGCTGGTGCTCCTCTCCCGCAGCGTCACAGAAGAAAGCGCACGGAGGCTCGTCGCCGAGGTTCCGGAGATCCGCGGCGTGGTACGGAACGGCGACGGCGTCCCCGGCGTCATCGATACCGGGACGGACGGCAACGGACGGCGGCACACCCTCCTTGCAGGCTGCGACGTCCGCGCCGATATCTTCGACACCCCGGCAGGCCCTATCGCCGTCTACAAACAGCAGTCCGTCATCCACATCGAGTTCCCGCACGGGCAGAACCCCAAGATCCTCGCGACCTATCAGGCGATCCGCAAGCGGTCTCCCCGCACCTTCGTCGACGCCTGCTCCGGGGCGGGGACGCTCGGTCTTGCGGGAGGCGTCCTCGGCGTCCCCGCCGTGATCTGCAACGACGCATGGTATGCCGCCGCTTTCTGGACGGCGTGCAATATCGGCGTGAACCGTGAAGCGCTCGGGGTAGAGGGCGTGCAGATCCTGCATTCGATCGCGGATCTCGCAGAGCGGCCGGTCGCGACCGAACCGGTGCTGGTTGCCGTCGCAGAGGGAGCGCGGGATATCCGGGTGTATCACGGCGATCTCCGCCTGCTCCCCCCCCTGCTGCCGGATACCGTCGATCTCACCGCAATCGACCTCTTTGAGAAGGATGACCGCGAGAAGCTAAAGGAGATCACCCAGTTCTGGATCGCTGCCGTAGGCGGAGATGTTTTTATCCCATAGACACCATCATATACGGGGACTAGCCCGGGTGGCTCGGCGTCACCTGTAACCCGAAACCGCCGTTATGCGGGAGGCGAAGTCTGAGGAAGGCTGTGGCGGCCTGCCGGAGCCGGTGCGTCCTGACGGAGAAACCTCGTCCTGTGAGGTCGGCGGACAGGCATCAATACTCCGGAGGGAGTGGCGACCTGTTGCCGCGGGAACCGGTCCAGGCCCGGAAGGGAGCAGACTTACCGTGGACGTTCGGCGCCCACAGGGTTGCGGGGCGGAGGAAGGAGGCCCCGGTGAACGCAGGTACGAGCTGTCGACCGAGGACGTGTCCCCAACGGCGATTTCTATGGCAAAGGTTACGATTATCGGAGCGACAGGCAATGTCGGCTCGTTTGCAGCACATACCATTTCTGAGATACCCCACGTTACCGATATGCTGCTGATGGGCAGACCCGGACGTGAAGAGTTTCTGGAAGGATGCTGCCGCGATATGGCCGACTCGTTTGCTGCGCGGGGCACGCAGATGCGGCTCGCTCACAGCACGCGGGTCGCCGATGTAGAAGGGTCGGATGTTATCATCTGCACGTCCGGCATGCCGCGCCAGGTCGGGCAGGACAGAAACGATCTGGCTTTCGAGAATGCCAAGATGGTGGCCGAAACCGCCGAGATCGTCGGCGAACGGGCGCCGGACGCTCTCCTGTTCATGGTCACGAACCCCGTCGACGTCATGACGGCGGTCGCCCTCAAATATTCGGGGCTCGAACCCCGGCAGGTCTTCGGGCTCGGCACGCACCTCGACTCGATGCGCCTTAAAGCACTCATCGCCGAGTATTTCAAAGTGCATGTCAGCGAAGTCCACACGCGTATCATCGGTGAGCACGGCGAGAGCATGGTACCGCTCTGGTCGGCGACGACGATAGGCGGCATCCAGATCTGTAATCTGCCGACGTTCTCGGGACTTCCTCACCGCGAGATGATGGATACGGTACGCTCGAGCGGCCAGTTTATCATCAAGAACAAAGGTGCTACGGTCTACGGACCCGGCGAAGCGATCGCAACCCTGGTTCGGACGATCCTCGGTGACGAAAACCGCATCCTGACGGTATCGAGTTACATCAGGAGCGAGGTCAACGGTATCGGCGACGTCTGCATCGGTGTGCCCGCGAGGATCAACAGAAAAGGCGTATTTCCCGTTCCGATAAAACTTGCGGACCGCGAAGTAACCGGTTTCGCCGCGTCTGTCGAGAAGATCCGCACAATCACGGCAGACGTCACGGAAAAGCTGGAGCAGTGCCGGTAAGCGGCGGAATGCTCCCTCTAAAAAAATGTGAAGATCCGGGTCGGCTCACATCAGGGTGAGTTCGACGATCTCGGCACTGCCGACACCGTCAAGTTCCCGGAGCGATTTTTCGACTTCGTCGGGCGCCCCTTCCTTATCGGGAACGACGACAACCGTCTTTAACGCGACAAGGCCGAAACCGATAGGTTCCTCTACGAGATCCTTTACCGGCACGGCAGCGGTGATCGCCGCCTTGAGCGCTTCGCGGTCAACCTCGGGCGACTCGGGCATGATCTTTAAGATGATGGCGACGTCTCCCATCGTTATGGCCCCTGGAACCCGCACTTCTGGCATTCGTATGAGACGCTCTGTTCTCTGCAGCGGTAGCACCTGCTGATTGCAGCCGAACACTCCGGGCACTTGAACTGCGTGGCACCGGTCTCTGCGAGGGTTCCGTTACAGGATGTGCATCGATCTGTTGCTATCATTATTACTTCCTCAAGCGGTATCCTATCATATCTTCCCCGAACCAATTAAAATCTCGTGTCAATAACGGTTCCATGAGGTGTCACTCCTTCAAGAACCTGCGTTACTCGTTCGTCGAATCTCCCGTTTATCACCGTCGTCCGGACATTATGTTCGAGGACGAACGGGATCAGGGCGGGATCGACCTCCTCGCAGGGGCAGGGCTGATCGACCCGGGGAAGGAGCGTCCGGTGGTAGTAGATACCGTCCACCGACTTGAGGAGGACGAGCTCGGTACCGAGATTTGCGGCAACCCATGCCGCTATCGTATCGGAGGTGATGTCCCAGGAATGCGGCAACGGATCGGACTTCCGGAGGGCACAGTACGGGAGCAGCACCGTCGTCTCCAGAGGAACCGCGAGTTCGGCCGTCGCGGGCACGCTATGCGACACGATATACCAGCCGTACTGCTCCATTGCGGCGATCGCCATCCAGTGAGCCGCCGTATCCGAGAGGTTAAGCCTGCGGACACGATCCGCGAATCGGCCGCCGCCCGGCACGATCAGCACGGGCCGCCCCGACGAGCGGATCGTATCGATGACGGCGTCGGTCCGGTCGAAAAGGCTCCCGCCGAGCTTGACAACGATAGGGGTGGTCAGCGAGGACATATCGCCAGCTTATAAAACGGGCAGCCTCATAACCTCTCCGCATGAAGCGGGTTGCCCTCGTCCTGCTCCTCTGCTGTATCGTCGCCACCGCAGGAGGCGTCCGGATAGTCGAGTTCTGCCCCGACCCCTACCAGTCGGGCGACCCGGATGAGTACCTGGTGCTCGAAGGGAGCGGCACGCTCGACGGCATTGTGATCTCCGACGGGGAGGGGGGGTTCCGGTTCCCGCCCGGGGCACGGATCGACGGCAGGCTGACCGTCGCCCGGAGCGCTGCTGCATACGCTAAAAGCCACAGTACTCTCCCCGACTACGAGCTCTTCGACTACTCACCGGCCGTTCCGGACGTCCTGAGGAGTGACGACCTCCGGATGGCGAACAGCGCTGACGAGCTCTTTGTCTACCACGAAAGCACGCTCCTCCAGACCGTTGCCTGGCCAGCTGACGTCCATCCCCGCGAAGGGCAGATACACTACTTCGAGAACGGAGTCTGGGATCCGCGGCCGCTTCTCATCGGCCAGTCACGGTTCAGTCCCGCGACCTTCGAGAACGTCCAGGTCACGGCGTTCGTCGCGCCGGACTCTGCCCGCAGCGTCTTTACGGATGCCGTCGCCGCCGCCGAGTCGGAGATCCTGGTCAACGTCTACGAGTTCACCGATGCGGGGCTCGCCGAGAGCCTCGTCAATGCCCGGGCGCGCGGGGTGAACGTCATTGTCCTCATCGAAGGAGGACCTGTCGGCGGAATACCAGCAGAAGGCCGCATCGTCGCCGGGATCCTCAACAAGGGCGGTGTCCCTGTCCTCCAGATGACCACCACCGATGCCGCGCACGCGAAGTATCGGTACAATCACGCGAAGTACATGGTCATCGATGGGAGGAGCGTCGTCATCGGGAGCGAAAACTACGGATGGAGCGGGTTTCCGGCGGCAGGAACGAAAGGCAACCGTGGATGGGGCGTCTGTCTCGACAATGCCGCGCTCGCCGGATACTTCCGGACGGTCTTTCTCTGCGACAGCAGCGGCGGCGATATCATCCCGCTTGAGGGCAGACACGGAGAGGGAGAGCCCGGGGGAGCGGTTCCGTATACCCCCGAGTTCGCTCCGTTCCGGACGGACGGGGCGCGGGTGACGCCGGTACTCTCCCCGGATACGAGCTTTTTGATCACCGCGATG
Organism: Methanoculleus taiwanensis; assembly: GCF_004102725.1. Taxonomy (NCBI): domain Archaea; kingdom Methanobacteriati; phylum Methanobacteriota; class Methanomicrobia; order Methanomicrobiales; family Methanomicrobiaceae; genus Methanoculleus; species Methanoculleus taiwanensis. Next base: position 169,591 of record NZ_LHQS01000001.1, read on the forward strand.
CTGGAGGGTGCCGAACGGACAATCGCCATCGAGCAGGCGTACATCACGAACGAGACGCGTTACGAACTCAATCCCTTCCTCGCGGCGGCGATCAACGCCTCGCGGCGGGGAGTCGAGGTGCGGGTGATCCTCGATGCGGCCTGGTTCAATACGGAGGGCGACGCCGACAACGACGAGATGGTCGCGATAATCAACCGGATAGCGGCCGCTGAAGGGCTGCCGCTCGAGGCGCGCCTCGCCGATCTCCACGGGAGCAACCTTGAGAAGATCCACACCAAAGGTGTCGTCGTCGACGGCCGCCGTGTGCTCGTTTCCAGCATCAACTGGAACCAAAACTCTCCGAACTTCAACCGGGAGGCAGGGGTGATCATCGAGGATACGGCCGTTGCCGCGTACTTCCTGGAGGTCATGCGGGACGACTGGTACGGATCGTCACCGGAGAAAAAAGGGGGCGGGGAAGATATCGATTATGCAAAAGCCGGTGGTGCCGCCATTATCATCGTCGCAATCCTGGCTCTCTACCGGCACCGTCACCGGGGGTGAACGGCAGACCGGCAGACATCACAGATGGTGATCGTCCCGGTTCCGGAAGCTACGGCGGTCACCCACTTCTCGATGATCTCGTCGAGATCTCCGGAGAGGCCGGCATCGGTGTATCTGCGCTTCCTGCTCATATATTGCGATATTGCCGCCCTGCTGATCCCGAGGCGTTTTGAGACTTCACTCTGGCTGATACCCCGCTCGTTGACGAGGCGGTAGACCATCTCGGCCCGCATCCGCGGCAGCAGCCTCCGGGCGAGGCTGTCGCAGCGCATAATATCACAGGACTGCTCACTCATGCCGTCTGCACCATCCGCGACTGTTTATACTCGTAGAGGATCTGGCGCGCATCCCGGAAGTTGAACTTCTCGATGATCATCCCGTTATCCTTCAGTTTCTTCAGTGCATAGCGGACAGTCCGGGGAGCCAGGTTGCTCAGCCTGACCAGTTCCTTGTGGGTCAGGGCACCTCCATCCTCAAGCAGGACGAGAATCTTCTGTGATGAGGGCGGAAGGTTCACTTCATCCATAGGTAGTAGTTAACAGCGTTAACTTATCAAACTGCCGATACTATATCTCCGTGCTGCCATACGCTATCGTATGCTTGAGCGACAGGAGCGGACGGCGTTGATTCTGCTTGTCCTGGTGGTCACGATCGTGCTGGCGGCGCACCTGCTCCTCGACACCGTTGCAAAGCCCCTGGTCGCAGCACCTTACTCGGAAACGGTGGAGGACGGCACGCTGGTCATGCTCGAAGGTTCGGTCGATGCCGTGAGCGTTACCCGGACGGGCGGCCACCTCCTCCTTTCTGTAGCGGGCGTGCCGGTCTTCGTTCCAGCGGGCTCTGCGACCGGGCTCGACCTCCACGAGGGCGATCCGGTCTTTATCTACGGAACCGTGCAGACGTACCGCGGCGAGAAAGAGGTCGTCGTGAACTCGCCAGGCGACATCCGTATCCTCCGGTGAGTCACTTCTGATCGGAGTAGAAGATATCGGCTCCGCTGCCCGCCCGGAACCGCGGCCTTGCAGACGACGCTCTCTTCGTCTCCTGCTCGATCCGCTGCGGCTCGTTCACCTCTTCCGGCGGAGGGGCGGGTCTCTTCTGCCCGAACCTGCGCCCCTCAACGCCGCTGCCCCCGGCGAGATCGCTATCGATTATCTTTTCACGCGGCATACAGGGTCATCGTCGGCTCGAGTATAAATGCATGCGCAAACGCTCTTCCGGGAATTTCCGCCCCGCAGATAGAAACGGAAACATGATAGGAAGCAGCACCGAAACTGATGAATCGGGTGAACGGCGAATGGATATGACCTTCGGGAGCGGGGAGAGCGACGAGCGGATATTTCTTATTCTTGCGGCGGCAGAGCGGCTGAAACAGAAGAATGCGGATATCATCCGGGAGGTCACCGGGCAGGGGTACATGGTCATCGTCATCACCACCAACCAGCCGTCGGCCATCCTCCGCCGGACGTACATGCAGAACGGGATCGATCTTACGAAGATCTACTGCATCGACGCCATCACGAAGTACGCACTCGGGTCGGTGCCGGAAGGTGTCGAGCAGACCACCTTTATCAGCAACCCTGCAAACCTCACCGATATGGGCATCGCGGTAACTGAGGTGCTCCACGCCCGCCGGGACGAGAAGACCTGTATCCTCTTCGACTCGATAAGCACGATGCTCATTTACCTCCCTTCGGTGAACATCTCCAAGTTTATCCACTTCGTCACGAACAAGCTCCGCCTGCTGGACGTTTCCGGTATCTTTCTCGCCGTCGAGGAGGGGCTCGACCCTATGATGCTCTCCCAGCTCACCACGTTCGTGGACAGAGTTATCCGGTGACAAAAAATCCGGTGCGGGGCTGCATATTCCAGCGCAGATACACCGGATACACCCGCTATCTACGTTTTTTTGGATTTGGGAACGCATTTATACGAGGGCATGCAACTGCATGATGTGAGGACAGAGATGGACAGATTACCGGATCCGCACCGGATCCTCGAGGCTATCCAGAGCCCCCTGCTTCTCCTCGACGCGGACGGGACGATATGCTATGCGAACAGGGCGTTCCGGTCGGGAATCGCCGCAGGTCCGGTCGAGGGCCGATCCGTCTTCACCGTCGCAGCCGATCTCCCTGCAGAGGAGGCTCTCCGCGACCTCCTCACGAGAGCGGAAGGGGCAGGGAATCCCGAACATACATTTCCAGCGGCGGACGGCCGGATGATCCGGGCAACCTGCAGCCTGCTCGAAGGGGACGGGGGAAAACGGCTCCTGATGCTGCAGAAGGACAAAACGATGGAATCCTGCCGGAACCAGCAGCTCCGGATCATCAACCGGATCATCGCGACCGCCACGTCGTCGATGACGCTTGACGAGATCCTGGTCTCGAGCCTTGAGGAGATCTTAACGATGCTCGACTTCGACGCAGGAGCCGTCTACCTGATCAACCCCGGGACCGGGATGGCGGATCTCCACGCTGTCGCCGGGATCAAGAACCTCTACTTCCCGCAGGTCAGGGTGCTCGATCCCGCCGTACCGCTGATCCACGACGTCATCGCGGGCGGAACGGCACGGTACTGCGAACAGTACCTGGACGTCGACCACGAGGCGGGTGAGAGCGGCATCTTCTCGCTTGCCAAAATACCGATAACCTTCTCCGAAGAGGTGCTCGGCGTCATCTGCATCGCGAGCAGCAACCGGCATCGCTTCTCGGACTCCGAGAAAGAGACGCTTGAAGCGGTCGGCAAGAAGATGGGCGGTGCGGTGAGAAGGGGACTTCTCCAGAGCAGGGTCGAAGAGAAACACTGCGCGCTCGTCGGATACATCACCGAAGCGACGAACCGGGTGATCGTCCCGGCCGAGATCCTCAGGGAGAACCTCGCCGGGATCCTCGCCGATCTCGACGGGAGAGAGGATATCCCCGAAGACCTGCCGGTGCACCTCTCCGTCCAGGTTAAAACCGCCGGGCAGATCCTCGCCAACCTGCGCGAACTCAACAGGGCAATCGTCACAGAGGATACCGAGATCCCAGACGCGTTCAGGGAGTTTCTCCAGCGCCAGGGGCGGCCTGAGTAAGCCGGTCGCAGGGGATCGAAACCAGTTCCTCGTCTTCCTCCCGCCACCGGGGATCGACGATGCAGAGGAAAACCAGATCGGACGAGCTCGTGCTCTCGATCCACTGCACCGCGCCGGGTGGGATATAGACCGCCTGTCCCGGCCGGACAGGAGCGCTCTTTGTATCGATGTGCATGACACCCTCTCCCTCAAGAATGCAGTAGACCTCTGAGGCGGCAGACAGGCGGTGCGGGAGGGTCGCCTCCCCGGCAGGCACCACGGCGTGGGCGATACTGTATCCCATGGCAAGCTCTGCCGTTTCCCGGTCAGGGTGCAACAGTTCGCAGAGGAGAGAGTTGTCCATGACCCTCGCGTGTGGCGCGTCTCGGATATCGCGAATAAGCATATACCAGATCTGCTGCAGAGACCAAAAATAACCCGCTCCCGAAGAGCGGTGGCAAGGCGCGGAAACGGACGCGACCACAAACAGGAGGACAGCATCCCGCGAAGACCACCCCATCGCACCGGTACCGGCGGATACACGGAGAGAGGTTCTCTCCATCACCATCATCCTGCTCGGATGCACCATTTTCAGTGCAACGATCTGAGCCGGTGGATCACAGGCGGTGCATTCCGCTTCTGAACCGACCTCATCTTCGGGCATATCGGCTACAGGAGCGGTCTTTCGACCGGGCTGTCAGGCACCGGTCACATGAACCGTTCGAACCGTTCCCGGGGCACGCGGCAGATCGGGCAGATCTCCGGAGGGGCGTTCCGGGCGCAGAGGTAGCCGCAGACCCGGCACCGCCAGACCGGGTAGGCGAGAGCAGGTGCGACCGCTGAAGATGCCTCCCGCTCTTCGCGTATCTTCTTCCGCTCGGTACGGGGCGGCCGCCGTTCGGGGACCGGTTCGGGTTTCTGCTCGCCGGCTCTGATATCGGCCGAGACATAGAGGGCGCAGTAGCAGGTACCGTAGTCGTGGAGGTCGGGGTCGCGGTAGTCGCAGGGGCAGATGATATCGAGGTCGTCTTCCCGCCTGCCTGCGGCGAGCCGGCACGGACAGGCGATGTAACCGTAGCGGTTCCGATTGACGAGCAGACCCCGCACGAGCTCGCGGGTGAACGCCCGATCAGGATTCAGATGGTAGCCGCCCGCCTCCGCTTCGGTGTCGAGTTCCCCATGGAAGTGCTCGACCTCCGCGTCGGTCACGTCATCCGGCATGAAGAGCCCCCCGGATCTCGTCCTCGCGGAACCCCACGATCACTGTCTCGTCGTTGATGACGAGGGTCGGGAACGAACCACGCGGATTCCACCGCTCCACCTCCGAAAGTGCAGAATCAATCTCATCCGGGTTGACCTTATCGACATACAGGTAGGAGAATTCTACGCCGAGGTCGGTGAGGAGCTGCTTGGTCTTTGCGCACCATCCGCAGGTGCTGAGCGCGTAGAGCATGACCTTCCCGTGGTCTTCTCCGGACACGTGAACGACGTCCATGGCAGACCACCGTATCCGGAAGTGCATTAAGCTTTCTCCCCGGCAGGGCGGACCGGCCTTCACTCCCGGCCGTCATTAGCACCGCGGTGTGGCATGGGAACTGTCGGCCGGCCGGAAGGTCAGGACGAACTCCGACATATCCTCACCCTCCCGGCACGCAAGGCTCGCGCCACAGAGCGTAAATCCCCGCCTGAAGAGGCGGATCGCACCCTCCGTCTCCGGGGCGGGGAGCCGGCATCCGGCGTAGGCGATACCGAGCCGGACACCGGTATCGTCAGGCCAGGTCGCAACCCGGATATCCCTGACGCCTCCCGAGGCAAGGTGCTCGAGCAGAGCGGCGACGGTGTCAAAGAACCGCTCCGGCTCCACCAGGACGGGGGGAAGGGGCTCATACAGGGCGAGTTCGAGCCGGACATCCTCGAAGAGCGGGAGATAAGCGAGCCTTGATACCAGCGCCTCCCGGTATGCCGCTTCGTCGTCGGCGGCTTCGATGAAAGCCTCATCCGGAACCGGCGGACGGCAGAGGTGCACAACCAGCTCCTCGAGCAGTGGATTGAGAGCGACCCGGCCGGGGCTCTCGTCCGTCCCGTACCCGAAGACCGTATTCATAAAATCAGAAAGGAGGCGCTCGGTCCTCCGGAGGAGTGAAGCGTCGACGATATGGTCGAGCCGGTCCTGGGCGAAGAGACCTCCTATCCGCTGGGTGATCTGCACCGCCTTGAGCACGAGCTGAAGTTCTATCTTGCTGCCTTCGGCAAACTCCGTGACGAACTCGTTGAAGTCGGTCAGGAACTCGTCGATCCGGTCGGCCTCGATGAGATTCTGGTACTTCTGCGCCTCTTCCTCCTCCCCGAGCTCTTCGAGGGTGTAGGCGAGCAGGTAGAGCCTGCCCGCGATGACGGAGAAGAGTCTGCCCGCTTCGCCGAGGAGGTCGATCGCGTGCTCCCGGGAGGCACGGAGGCGACCCGGAGTGAAGGCTCCGATATCCGCCATACCGGCCGCTTCCCGCCGCAGGTTCTCGCAGAGCCGGATAACTGTTGCCGGTGCGACCGCCCTGCCGTGGCCTGAACAGCAGAGGGTGACCGCCCTGTTCTCAAGGAGCCAGCAGAGGCGCTCTATCGAGGCGGCGAGCCCGGCAGGGTCCCACCCGGCACAACCCGCTATCCCGGGCCCGGTCGAGAAGAGGAGGTCGCTCGTAAAGAGGAACTCACCGATACCGATACAGATGCTGTCGGGCGTGTGCCCGGGGGTGTGATAGACCTCGAGCAGTTCGCCGCTTTCGAGCGTGAGGGTCTGCCGGTCGAGGGAGATCCCGCCGCCGATCGGAACCGTCTCCGTCGAAAGCGAGATCCCGGGAGCGATCGTCCGTCTGCCCCCGACCGTCCGGTCGCTGGCGGCGAGCAGGTGGATCTCAACGGCACGCGGGAGGATCTCCCAGTGAAACATCTCCGCAAGAGTTCTGACCGTATCGCCGCGTTCGAGCGCCAGAGCACCCTCTTCGTGAGCGGCAACCAGCAGGGGAGCGATCGAGCAGAGCTCCGTATCCCGGATGAGAGCCAGGCAGTGGTCAAGGTGGCAGTGCGTCAGCAGGAGGATTACCGGACGCGGCCGTGCCGCCACCTCCACCCGCACCGTCGCGACGATCTCCGCCATCTGCACAGGGTCGGCACCGGTGTCTACCAGCAGGATCTCGGAAGCAGTCCGGATGATATAGGCATTCGAACAGCAGACATCGGGTTTCCGTGTCAGGGGATAGATCTCGGCGCCGAGGCTCCCCGGGATCGGCTGCCACCGCTGGTTTTCAAGCACTTCTTCTCCTCTCCATGCCCTGCCGAAGAACAGATCGTAACTAGACTGTTCGGCGTGGCTTCTTAAAAAGTATGACGAAACGCGTAAGAGAGGTACAAAACGAGCGAGGGAACGGATATCAATACTGCGGTGCCCGGGAGCGGAAAAGAGATCCGGGGCAGCCGGCCGGTCGGTGGCGGGCAGACAGTCGGATTTATATCCGGGCAGGCGAAACGCGGCGGCGTTGCATGGAGTGAAAATATGAAAACATACGGCATCGCATCACTAGTCGCTCTCCTCATCCTCTGTTCCGGGGCATGCGGCATCGCCACGGCGCAGACGCTCTCCGTCGAAGATCTCGGAACCGTCACCGCAGGAGAGACGGTCGTCATCAACGGGACGACGAATCTCGCACCGGGAAATCAGCTGCTCGTCACGGTAACACCGACGGCGTTCCTCCCGCTGGAACGGAACCAGACGACCGAACCGACCGGCGTCTCCGGCACGGTGACGGTGGAGCCGGGCGACCCCCGCAACACCTGGTCGTTTACCGTAAACACCGGAGAACTTGAGCCGGGCAACTATCTCGTGACGGTCGAGTGGATCGAAGGCGACGCCACCGCCACGACGACACTGACGGTGGCGGCGGCCACGCCATCGCCGACGACCGTGGCGACCACTGCACCGACAACGGCCCCCACGACAACCACACCATCCCCGACGCCCACACAGGCCGCCCCGGTCGTACCGGTGCTCCCCGTCCTGGTGGCCTCTCTTGCGGCGGCACTTCTGCTGCGCCGGTAGGAGACGCTCTCCCCGTTACCGGCGGTCGACGACCCGTTTCGGCCTTCCGACCACCCGGTGCAGCTCGAGCCCGCCGGGCGGTGTGAAGTGGAAGGGGATTGTCAGCACCCCGTCGGCATAGGCCTCGGCGAGCCCGGGCGCCCGGGAGAGGAAAGCGGCCAGAAACCGCTCTTCAATCCCTCTCCGGTCGCAGGTCTCCGGGTCGGTGCACTCGAGGCTCACCCGGAGAACGGTCTCACCGGCGTCCTCGCCCCCATAGATGAAGGCCTCGTACTCCCCGGTCAGTTCATCCATGTTCTCCCGCTGAAAGACGGCGCCCTCCACATCCACCCGGTTAAAGGGCGTTCCGGCGATCCGGAACGTCTCTGCCTCACGCCGCGGGTAGAAGATCCGCATCGCCGTTCTGCCGCAGGAGCACCGTTCCCGTGAGAGGACGACGGAAGTATCCTCGGTGTCGTAGTTGATGAGGAGCGTTCCCGCCCTCTCCCCGACGGGAATGAGCGTCGAGAAGACGAGCCGTCCCCACTCTCCGTCGGGGACGAACCGTTCCATCCGGGGATCGTACAGATCGAAGTGCACCAGATCCTCGGGAACGTGGAGACCATCCTGCGCGGCGCACTCCCCGCAGATCGTCCCTTCGGTGCTCCCGTAGGTGTTGTAGACGGGAGAGGCCCAGACCTCGGCGAGGTATGCCCGCGACTCCGCCGCGAACCCCTCCCCCCCGATCACCAGGCGATCGATCCCCGACTCCCGGGGATCGAGACCGTCCACCTCCAGCCGCCGGGCGAGCCGGAGAAGTTTGAAGATGCTCCCGACGATGGCCGTCGGCCGGTAGTTCCTGATCACCCTGACCGGGAAGGTGCACTTCCCCTCCGGGACGACGGTGATACCGAGGTTTCGGGCTGCAAGGGTCATGGTGTTCGCCCCGACGTTCATACCGTAGGTGCTGCAGATCACCACCCGGTCACCGGCGGTAAACCCCTGCGCCACGAAGAACCGCCCGTACTTTTCAGCGTAGCGTTCCCAGTCCTCCCAGGTGAGGAAGAAGGATTTGGGTATCCCGCTCGTCCCGCTCGTCTCGTTGATGGTGTAGACATCACTGCAGGCGACGCTTCGGAACCGGAACTCCGGCGTTGCAGGAGGCTGGTTCTGCCGGATCGTCTCGCCGGAGATGACCGGCAGCTCGAGGAGGTCTTCATGCGTCCTGACATCGGCCGGACGGATCCGGTGTTCACGGAACCACCGGCGGTAGAAGGGAGAGTGTTCGACCGCGTATCCGACGGTATAGCGCACCCGTTCGTCGATGAGGGCGTCAAGATCGGCGCGATCCAGCATCTCGACCGCGGGGTTGTAATAGCGGTGCTCGGGCATCGTGCTCATCCCGTATCTCCGGCACGATCGGAGAATAAGGTGACGGGTGCCTTCAGCACCGATCAGGCACCCGCACCAGATACGAGCAGACTACAGGCGAGCAGCCGCCAGGCAACGTTCCGCACACACCGCCGCTCTACCGCCGGATCCGCATCGTCCAGATGCATGCCGTTTCCTCTCGGAGTGGCGGAGCAGGGCTCAGATAAAAAGAGATCAGGGGGTGAGCGCCCAGGCGGGCAGGTCGGTCGAGATGCCGAGCGCCCACATGAGCACGGTGAAGAGGAAGAACGTCCAGATCGCGACTCCGATGATATCGAGCACCCAGCCCGAGCGGAGGAGGTCGCGCGACCCGAGGTAGCCGCTCCCGTAGGCGATGGCGTTCGGCGGGGTTGCCACCGGGAGCATGAACGCGAGCGACGAACAGACCGCAGCGGTGATCATCAGCAAGTAGGGATTCACCCCCATACTGACGGCGGTCACCGCCATGATCGGCATCAGAACGGCAGCCATTGCGGTATTCGATGCGATCTCCGTCGCGAACGAGACGCCGAGCGCCACGATCAGGATCACGGCGATCAGCGGGAGGCCATGGAAGAGGGTGAGCCATCCCACGATCTCGGCAGCAAGCCCGCTCCTGACGAATGCATTCGAGAGCGCGATGCCGCCGCCGAAGAGTATGAGAATGCCCCACGGGATCTTCACCGCCCACTTCCAGTCCATCGTGAAGATCCCCTTCTTCGCATTGACGGGGAGGACGAAGAGGAGGAATGCTCCTGCGATCGCTATCGTCGAGTCGTGGATACCGGGGAAGAGCATGTCGAGCCCCGGGATGGTGATATCCCCGATATGTTTCGTCGTTTCGAAGATCCATGCAAGCGCGGTCAGGACGAAGATGATGAGCGTCCAGACCTCGCCCGTCGACATCGCCCCCATCTTCTCAAGTTCGGTCGCGATGATCCCCTTCGCCTCCGGAAGGGTTTTGGTCATGCCCCGGTACGGGACGTAGGTGAGCCAGAGCCAGGCCAGGATGAGGAATACGGCGGCGAAGGGAACGCCGAACTTCATCCAGGTGAAGAAGTCGACCGTCGGGGCATCGGGAAAGAGCGTCTCGACCTGGGCGAGGAAGATGCCGTTCGGCGGTGTCCCGATGAGCGTGGCGATGCCCCCGATACTCGCCGCATAGGGGATCGAGATGATGAGGCACTTGGCAAGAGACCCCTGCTCTTCGGTGAGGTTCTCGAGTTCCTTGTTCGTCTCGGGGATAATGGTCAGGATAATGGCGACGGCGATCGGGATCATCATCATGGCGGTGGCGGTATTCGAGATCCACATCGAGAGGAACGCCGTGGCGAGCATAAATCCAAGGATCAGCCGTTTCGGGCTCGTTCCGACAAGCTTGATGATGTGCAGGGCCATGCGCCGGTGCAAACCCCAGCGCTGCATGGACATGGCGATGATAAAGCCGCCGAGGAAGAGGAAGATGACCTTATCGCCGTACGACGTCGCCGCCTCCGTCGGCGTGAGGACGCCGAGCAGTGGAAAGAGTGCCAGCGGCAGGAGGGCGGTCGCCTCGAGCGGAATGACGGCGGTGACCCAGAGCAGCACCATCAGGACGGTCACTGCGGTCACGTAACGCGCCTCCACCGGCATCACCGACGGATCGATCGGCGCAAAGAGGAGTGCAAAAAAGACCAACAGTGACGCAGCAAGGAGAGCGACTTTGTTCATCCGGAAAAACTGGGCGGGAGAATTATTTAAGCGTACGGAAATGCAGCAGAGCCCGGCATCCCGAAAAGAATGAAAGAGAATCGGGAATTTTCCGAAAACCGGATCGCACGGAGATGGAAGAGGCGCCTCCCGTATCGGCGGCACGGCGGCGTCGGCTCTGTAGCTTCACAAGCAGAAACGGCCGGGATTCGATGCATATATACCGGTTAAGAGGGGAATACGTCCATTATGTCTGCAGATATCATACACAGGATCCCGGCCGCCCTGCCGCGGGGGGGAGCGGTGCTGACCGTGCTTCTTCTCTGCACGCTCGCGCTCTCCCTCTGTATTACCCCGGCAGGGGCCAGGAGTCCGACCATCAACGATATCCAGCCTTACGACACGATCTTCGTCTACGAAGAAGACCTCGATCTTACGGCGCTCCGGAACCAGACGACCGACAACCCGATCACGGCGCTCCGGAAGTACCAGGATGACAACCCCGCCCGGTCGCTCGTCAACGACATCGATGTTCCCGACGATACGGACTTCACCCTCCTCCCCATCGAGGTCGGTGACGAGTACGGCGTTTACTACGCCTTCAACCCGACAGACGGGGTCACCCGGCAGATCCTGATCAGGGAACCGATGGTCTTCCTCGACGTCGTGCTGGCAAACCCGTACCACACGGAGTCGGTGAGCGGCCTTACCATCTCCGAGAATACGCCGCTCGCGTTCAAGATCATCTCGCCCGACGTCGGGGCGTTCTACCACGCCGGCACCACCTATCCGGCGACGGTCGATCTCGTGATAACCTCGCCGGGCGGCGCAGAGAGCACCATCATCGGCGGTCGGGACATGAGCGGCATCAACCTGACCGCCTCGCAGGTCTACACCGACGATCCGGGACAACCGGGGGCGTTTTCCCTCTCCCAGCTCGAACAGGGAACCTACTCGGTGCAGGCACGCTGGAGCGAGCCGCAGTCCTTCGCCGATTCGGCAGAGGACTCCGAGCCGGTGACCTTCACCGTCGGGAACCGTGTCGGCGTCAATACAGGAACACCGACACCTGCCCCGACGACGGTGCCGGCGACCGGGACACCGACACCCGTCCCGACCGTGACGACACCGGCCACCACCGCCCCGACGACGCCCGCAACCACGGCGACGACCGCCGCACCGGCGACGACGGAACCGACACCGACAGCAACCCCGGTCTCGCTCGCCACCGTGATCGGTGCACTCGGGGCTGCTCTCGCGTTCGCCGCCGTCAGGCGACGGTAACAGAAACCACTCTTTTTAAAAAAAAGATTTACCGGCAGCAGCCGCTTTCACAGGAACTGCCTGCTGCACAGTCTTCTATCGCCTCGAGCGCCGCGAGCGCCCACTTCCGAACTCCGGGATCGTCATCGGCCGCGGCGGCGGCGAGCAGGCCGACGGTGGCCGGATCGCCGATCAGTCCGAGCGTATATGCCGCCCACATCCGAAGGCGGGGGTTGCTGTCGACGAGTGCCGAAGCCAGGTCTTCGATCACCGGACTTCCCATACGCGCAAGGGTCGATGCCGCGGCCATCCGGTCGGCGCTCGTCCCGTCTCGCAGAACTGCGATCAGGTTCCGGGTATCTCCCGTCATGATGCGCTCAGTCGGCCTCGTCGAAACGGATCGTCCTTCCCCTGCCGGGCGAAGTCTCGACGAAGACCTCGTCCATACTCATGTAGATCGGAAAGACCTCATGAACTCCGGCAAGCGTGAAAACCTTGTAAACGTCGGCGTTCGGCGCACAAAGAGCCATCTCACCCTCTTCGCGTTTGAGTCCCTTGAACTTGGCCAGCAGTACCCGTAGACCGCTGCTGCTCATATAGACCGCCTTTTCAAGGTTGATCAACACCTTCTTCGTTCCCCGACCGATGACACCGGTCAGCGCTTCGTCAAGCCCTTCGGCCGATGCAGCGTCGATCCTTCCTTCGACCGTAACGATCGCAGCACCATCCTGCTCGCGAACCTCTACATCCATAACTACCGGATCTCCTCACGCGGGAGACGGAAAGACGTCCCCGCGATGTATACCATCACGTGTGCGCCGCTGCAATAAAACCGTGTGCCTTTCGGAAGGAGCGCCGCGCCGCCGCACCACTGCCGCCGATGAGTTCGGAAATCTTCGAAGTTAAAGGAATATACTTACCTGCAGAACGATAATGTCTCTTCTGTCGATGCGTATGACAGATCGAACTACCCTCTCCCTGATCGCAGGACTGCTGGTCGCCGGTGCCGTACTGGCGTGCGGCTGCCTCGGCCAGGATGCAGCAAACCAGGAGCAGGAGATCGTCGCGAAGAACGGAACGATAACCTACGTCGATCTCGAAGGCGGATTCTACGGCATCGTCGCCGAAGACGGAACTCGGTACCTCCCCCTGAACCTCTCCGAAGAGTACAGGGTCGACGGCATGAACGTCACCTTCACAGGCAGCGTCCGTGAGGATACCGTCACTATCCAGCAGTGGGGAACGCCGATCGAGATCGCCGCCATCGAACAGACAGACGGAGGTGAGATCGTCACCGGAAACGGCACGGTCACCTACGTCGACCTTGAAGGAGGATTTTATGGTATTGTCGCGGATGACGGCAGGCAGTACCTTCCGGCTAACCTTTCGGAGGAGTTTGCCGTCGACGGAAAGCGGGTCTCCTTCACCGCGGCGGTGCAACAGGACGTCGTGACCATCCAGATGTGGGGAACCCCGGTCGAGATCCTCTCGATCGAGGAGACGAGCGCCATCGCCCCGGCGGAGCCGGCCGGAGGGATGGTAGGCCTAGCAAACCCCGCCGCGGTCTACTGCCTGGAACAGGGCTATGCCTACGAGATCCGGAAGAAACCCGACGGCAGCGAGTACGGTGTCTGCATCCTTGAAAACGGCACCGAAGTGGACGCCTGGGAACTCTACTACCGGAACCACTGACCTTTTTTAAAAAAGAGAGTATTAGCGGCCGCCGACGCCGCCGCCACCGAAACCGCCGCCACCGCCGAAACCGCCGCCACCGAAACCGCCACCCCCGCCGCCGCTGCTCGGCGGCGAGAAGGCAACGATCGGGACGAAGATGAACGGCATCCGTGAGTAGAGCGGCACCCCGGCATCGGGGAGGGAAACGTTCAGGTCGCGCATCGCCGCTTCCACCTTATCGCCGACACCGAGAGCGGTGCCGTAGACCAGCCACTCGCCCCACTGGGATAGGTCGTCCGGCGAGTACTTCCGCATCAGCGCAAGATCGGAGAGGAAGTAGGCAAAGGCGTCCCACTGGAGTTTCTCCCGGTACCGGTCGTCCTTCCAGTGCCCGAAGAGCGTCGCGGGAAAGAGCGCCGCGATGCCGACCTGCACGCCCACGATGAAGAAGAGGACGGCCGCCGGGATCAGCAGGTACGCCGCCCCCGGTGCTAAGATGAGATTCAGCAGTGCAAGACCGCAGGGGATGGCGCCAAGGAATATCAACGGAAGGACGGTATCCCGGCCGTCAACGATGTAGCGCCGGGAGATGGTCGCATCGACATCCCTTCGGAGGGCCGAGAGTGTCTGCTGGTAGGCCATGATCCGGTGCTGCGAACCCGGGCTCCGCCGGGCGACTTCCGCGAGGTTCTGAAGCTCGTCGGTATCGACGATGTGGTCGTCGGCGATATTGGCAAGGAAGGTGAGCACCCGCTGCTCATACCGGTCATCCGAGCTCGTTTTCAGGAGCCGGATGGTAACGCCGCCGCCCTGTTTCTCCTCCACCCGGACGAGTTCCCGGCGATGCAGGTCGAGCAGGGTCGCATAGAGCCCGTTCTCATCAAACTCGACCGCATCCCCCTTGAAGAGGAGGTTTACCTGCCAGGGCTTGAGTGCGGGGTCGGGGACGAAACTTACGTATTCAGGGACGACGAAGGGCTGCTCCCGCCCGTAACGGTAGTAGACGGCGAGGAGCAGGAAGGGCGTTATCAGCACCAGCGCAAATGCCGCTGCGTTCAGGGCGGCTGCTGATGCATACAGGAGCCCTGCCCAGCGGTTTGCGTCCTCCGTCTGCTGCCGCACGTTCTCGACGAAGACGGGGAACCCGTCAAGTCCCTCGAGGAACACCTTATCCGCAAGGATCTCGACGTTCAGCGGTTCGTCCGCCGGTACGCTCCCGGTGATGACGATCGAGCTGCCGATACGCTCCGCTTCAAGCGTCGGCGGATGGAGGAAGACCTCTTCGACGAACGTAGCCGGGATAGTAATCCGCACGTTCTCGTAGGGGACATGCTCGTCCACGAGCCGCAGGTTCAGGTGTGCCCAGTCGTCGTCGTACTCGATCGGCGGGTGGACGACGAAACGGTACTCCAAGGGATATGAGCCTGCCGGGAAGTAGCCGGGGTTGTAGGCGCCGACCTCGTTTTCGAAAGCAAGATCTCTGATAACCGCTACCTCACCAGGATCGGCGCTCCCGACGATCCGTACCTGGCCGGTATGATCTTTTACGTAGCCGGTCGTCCCCTCGGGCGCAGTGAGCCCGAGAAACGAGATATACGGCCGGTTTAGCGGCTCAAACGTAAGGGGCGCATCCCAGAACCGAAAGAGCATCCGGTACTCACCCGACTGCCGTACGTCATAGGTGTACTCCTCGACAAGGGTGCCGTTTGCGGAGAAGGCCGCCTCGTACTCCCGGACAACAAGGTCGCCTTCGAGGAACCCGGGCAGAGCGCTCGCTCCGGTGAACGCCAGCACCCCGATCGCCAGGGTTATCGCAACGAGCGCTGCGACCTGCTGCTTCTCACTGAGTGCCATGGCTGGTTAGAACTCTATCTTCGGGGGTCTTCGGATCTCCTCCTCAAACTCGAGGTACTGCAGTTTCTGGAAACCAAAAACATTTGCAATGATGTTTGAGGGGATGGTATCAGTCATGGTGTTGTACTGCTGGGCGATGTTATTGTAGGTATACCGCTGCCGTCCGATCTCATCTTCGATGTTCCGGACGGAACCCATCAGGTTCTGCACCGTCTGCGATGTCTTGAGATCAGGATAGTTCTCGGCGACGGCGATGAGCCGGCCAAGGATAGACCGGGACTCCTGCTCCACCTCGTTAAGATCTCCCGGGCCTGCGGCCGCAACGCCGCTCCGCATCGCCGTAACCTTCGTGAGTGTCTCTTTCTCAAAAGCGGCGTAGCTCTTCACCGCCCCGAGGAGCTGCTCTATCATGTCGAGCCGCTTCTTCATCGCGACCTTGACCTGCCCGAGAGTCGCCTCTGCGGAGTTCTTAAGCGAGAAGAAACGATTATAGATGCCCACAAACGACGCGGCGATGATGATGACGATCAACACCACGACGATGAGAATGATCAGGGACAGAAAGTCAACCAAAGATCTTCACCGTACCAGTATGTGCTCTTGACCGTATTTAAGGGGTCACCCTGCCGCAGTGATATCAGAGTCGGGAAAAAAGGGCAATTCAGGGATTAAAGGCGCATTCCCTGTGGCTATTCGCCAACCTCTTCACCAGAGCTGACCATCGCCACGACCTTTCCGGCAGCGTCGCGGAGCAGGGTGTTGTGCCACAGGATCTGCCGCTCGTCGCCGCCCTTCGTCAGCACCGGGCTCACTTCGGACGCCGGCGGTTCGGCATCCCCCGCCATCAGCCGGAGGAAGTTGGCGCCGAGTCGCTCGCGGAGCCGCTCGGGGACGATAGCTCCAAACCAGTCCTTCCCGACGAGTTCCGCTTCGGTATACCCAAGGATCCGGCAGCCTTTCCGATTCATCAGCTCGATCCGGGCGTCGGCGCCGACCACGGCGATCATCACCCCCGCAACGTCGAGATAACTCTGCGCACGGTCGCGCTGGGCGACGAGGAGATCTTCGGCGATCTTCCGGTCGGTGACGTCCTCGGCGATCCCGAGTATATACTTCGCTTCGCCCCGGGAGTCAGAGATCGGCACCTTCTTGACCCGGAGGATCCGTCCACTCCCATTCCCGACCTGGAACGTCTTCTCCGACAGGCTGTGGGCGTCATCCCCGAGGAACGCCGCCATATCTTCGGGGAAGAGTTCTGCCGCCCGCTTGCCCGCCATATCCTCGCTCGTCCTTCCCAGGAGTTCTACGGCGGCGTGGTTGAAGAAGACGAACGTCTGTTCTTTGACCTCTTTGACGAAGACCATGCTCGGGATATTGTTCACGACGGAGTACAGGAACGATTTCCACTTCTTCACCCGCCGGATGGCATGCCTCCGGTCGGTGATATCACGGCAGACGAACCGGTATCCGGTGAACTCGCCGATGATATCGAAGACCGCCGTTCCGTTGGCCTCGAGGAATACCAGATGGCCGTCTTTATGGAGCATGGTGCATTCAAAAAGGGTCGAGGCCGGCGTCCCGGCGCTCAGCGACCGAAGCCAGTCCCGTGCCCGATCCGCATCGGCGGGCGCCATGAAATCGCACGGGGTCTTCCCGACCATCTCCTCGGGGGCATAACCAAGAAGATCGCTGCTCTTCGGACTGACGTAGGTGAAGGTGCCGCCCTCATTCAGGTTCCAGATAAGATCGTTGATATTCTCGACGAGGGCACGGAACATATTCTCGCTCTCCAGAAGCGCCTCCTCGGCCTGCTTCTTCTCGGAGATATCCTCGAGAATGATCGTCACCCCGGGCGAACCGTCGTTGAAGACGGTCGGGAGGATCTTGATCCTGAAGAAGAAGACCTCGGTCTGCCGGACGAACCGGAGCTCCTCGACGAAATCGGTGCCGCCCAGCGCCTGTGCGATCCTCGTCCGGATCAGCGGGTGATCGAAGGCGGCGAGCGGCGAGCGGGCCATCTCTTTCCCGAGGAGGTCGTCGCGGTCTCCCCCGGCAAACGAGCAGGCCGCATCGTTCGCCTGCATGATCCGGGTTTCACGATCAAGTACCACGACGATATCGGACGAGAAATTCAGCATGGCGGAGATGGGTACCCGCTGGGAGAGGAAGAAGACTTTCGCCTTCCCGTAGGTTCTCATCTCCGCCTGACCGGAGATGAGCAGGATATCGAGGTAGCGGGATACGGTATTTCTATTGATGCCAACGGCTGCGGCGATGTCGGTCACCGACATTCCTCGCGGATTCGCCTTCAGCAGACCGATTATCGGAGAGAGTTCGTCAGAATACGGATCCATGCCATACTATCATTCGCCGGGATGGGTATTAGTGCTTTGTTTGTTGCACACCATAACGCAAGCCATAACGAATGCGCTAATGCTTCAGTTAATGCAATGCAATAAAGGAAATATTTATATAAGTATCCCACCAACACTTGATCCCCAGAGTCAGAAGAGATACGGGGAATCTCTCCGGACATGTGGCATGACCACATGTCTGATCTGGCATGTTCGGCCGGAGTCGGCACAACTCCGGTCAAACGGGCACCATTACCACCAAACGTCAGGGCTCCCGCACCACCTCCCGAATCAGGGGGGTTAGCGGACCCACACCTCTCTACCGAAACAACAGCATCCAAAGCACGGGAGGGCGGTCGGCACAGCCGCCCTCCCCGTAACGTCCCATGGTTATCACACACCTCATCACCCCCCTCGGAGAATATCTGTCCGGCACTATGCCGGCAATCCATTCTTTTTCTAACCGCATTCTCAAAGAGGGCGAGCACCGGATCGGCACATTTCCGGAAACTCAGATATAACGTTAACGAAGTTCAACAACGCCACCCATCGGACTTTTTAGATATCTTTATACTGTGAAAACCGCAAGTCCTACTTACTGACCCCGCCGTCACAGGGATTTTCCATGATTTCAGTACTGCATGTTGACGACGAGCCCGCACTCCTCGATATAACCCGGCTTTTCCTCGAGAGAAATAAAGAGATTACCGTTGACGTAAGCACATCCGCCAGAGAAGCGCTCGATTTGCTCACGACCCGCAGGTTCGACGTCATCGTGTCCGATTATGAGATGCCCCTGATGAACGGAATAGAGTTCTTAAAGCAACTCAAAGCACAGGGCAACGACACCCCGTTCATCATCTTCACCGGAAGAGGGCGGGAGCACGTCATCATCGAAGCGCTTAACAACGGTGCGTCGTTCTACCTCCAGAAGGGCGGCGATCCGAAGTCCCAGTTCGCCGAACTGAAGCACATGATCGAGCAGGCCGTCGAACGGAAGAGAGTGGACGAGGCGCTCAAGGCGAGCGAAGAGCGCTACCGCGCCGTCGTCGAGAGCCAGACCGAACTCATCTGCAGGTTCCACCCCGACGGAACCCTCGTCTTTGCAAACGACGCCTTCTGTCGCTACTACGGCAGGGAGAAGTGCACCGGGCTGATTGGCAGACGGTTCTTCCCGAAGATCCCCGACGAGGAGCAGGAACTCATCAAGCGGCATTTCGCGTCCCTGACGCTCGATTCTCCGGTCGGGACCATCGAGCACCGGGTTCTTATGCCGGACGGCACGACACGGTGGCAGCAGTGGAGCGACCGGGCGCTCTTCGACGAAGAAGGGCAGATTATCGAGTTCCAATCAGTGGGACGAGATGTCACCGATCGGAAGTTCGCCGAAGAAGCTCTGAAGGAGTCGGAGACGAAGTTCAAGGTTCTCGCCGAAAAGTCACTCGTCGGCGTGTATATCATCAGGAACGGCGTCTTCACCTACGTCAACCCCCGATTTGCCCGTATCTTTGGTTACCGGGTCGACGAGATGGTAGGGAGAATCGGGTTCGACGAACTGACCCTCCCGGACGATCTTCCCATCGTCCGGGAGAAGATACGGAAGATCTCCGGCGAGCAGGATTATCCGCACTTCGAGTTCCGGGGAGTCCGGAAAGACGGCGAGGCGATCACCCTCGAGGTCTACGGATCGGAGACCGCTATCCAGGGGACCCAGAGGATCATCGGGACACTCCTCGACATCTCCGACCGGAAGAAGATGGAGGTCTCCTTAAAGGAGAAGGTCAACTACGTCCAGGCGCTGATGGACACCATTCCGGCGCCGGTCTTCTACCGCAACACCGACGGCGTCTACCAGGACTGCAACCGCGCCTTCGAGGAACTCGTCGGCCTTCAGAAAGAGGCGATCATCGGCAAGACCATCTGGGACTTCTTCCCGAAGTTCTACGCCGACCACTACAAGTACAAGGACGACCTGATCGTCGCGCACCCCCACGTCCAGCGCTACGAGTTCGAACTCCAGAACACCCGGGGCGAGAAATACGACGTCCTCTTCTCAAAGACCGCTCTCTTCCGGGCGGACGGGAGCGTCGCCGGGATCGTCGGCGTCATCATGGACATCTCCGACCGGAAGAAGATGGAGGTCTCCTTAAAGGAGAAGGTCAACTACGTCCAGGCGCTGATGGACACCATTCCGGCGCCGGTCTTCTACCGCGACACCGACGGCGTCTACCAGGACTGCAACCGCGCCTTCGAGGAACTCGTCGGCCTTCCGAAGGAGGAGATCCTCGGCAAAACAATCCACTACTTCTTCCCGAAGGAGTATGCCGACATCTACAAAGAGAAGGACAATCTCATCATCAGCCATCCGCATATCCAACGCTACGAGTTCGCCATCACCGATGCCCGGGGAGCCGTTCACGACGTTCTCTTCTCAAAGACCGCTCTCTTCAGGGCGGACGGGGGCGTCGGCGGTATCGTCGGTGCGATCCTCGACATCTCCGACCGGAAGAAGATGGAGGTCTCCTTAAAGGAGAAGGTCAACTACGTCCAGGCGCTGATGGACACCATTCCGGCGCCGGTCTTCTACCGCAACACCGACGGCGTCTACCAGGACTGCAACCGCGCCTTCGAGGAACTCGTCGGCCTTCAGAAAGAGGCGATCATCGGCAAGACCATCTGGGACTTCTTCCCGAAGTTCTACGCCGACCACTACAAGTACAAGGACGACCTGATCGTCGCGCACCCCCACGTCCAGCGCTACGAGTTCGAACTCCAGAACACCCGGGGCGAGAAATATGACGTCCTCTTCTCAAAGACCGCCCTCTTCCGGGCGGACGGGAGCGTCGCCGGGATCGTCGGCGTCATCATGGATATCTCCGACCGGAAGAAGATGGAGAAGGCTCTCCGGGAGAGCGAAGAGAAGTTCCGGACGCTGGCCGACTTCACTTACGACTGGGAATCCTGGCTCGGGCCTGAAGGAAACTACCTCTACGTCTCGCCGTCTTGCGAGCGGATCACCGGGTACACCGCAGAAGCATTCCTCGCCGATCCCCACCTGACCGAGAAGATCACCTTCCCCGGAGACCGGGCGATGGTGGCGCACCACTACAACGAGATCTGGAAGACGAGTGACGGAGTGCACCATCTGGACTTCCGGATCGTTACGCCGTGCGGCGAGACCCGCTGGATAAGCCACTACTGCCAGCCGGTCTACCGCGAGGACGGGAGCTGGCTCGGCCGCCGTGAGAACAAGCGGGACATCACCCACCGGAAGATCGTGGAAGAAGCGCTCCAGCAGGCTAACCGGAAATTAAACCTCCTCTCGAGCGTCACCCGCCACGACGTCCTCAACCAGCTCACCGCGCTTGCCGGATACCTCGAGCTTTCGAAGGATTACGTCGCCGATCCGTTCTTCTTCGAGATGATCGAGAAGGCGGAGCTTGCTGCGGGCACCATCAGGCACCAGATCACCTTCACCAAGGATTACCAGGACATCGGTGTCCACACTCCGACATGGCAGAACCTGAACAGAGTGGTGGAGCAGACGGCAGCGATCCGGAGCGCCGGTGCCGAGGTTTCGATCGCGGCTGATTATGTCGGTCTCGAGATCTACGCCGACCCGCTCCTCCAGAAGGTCTTCTCAAATCTCCTCGATAACGCGGCGAGGCATGCCGGCACCATCAGCAGGATCACGTTCTCGTGCTCGGAATCGGAAGAGGGTCTAACGCTCTTCTGCGAGGATGACGGGGTAGGGGTTCCCGATGCGGAGAAGAGCACGATCTTCGAGCGGGGCAGGGGACGAAACACCGGATACGGCCTTTTCCTCGCGCAGGAGATCCTCTCCATCACCGGGCTTTCCATCCGGGAGACAGGAGTGCCCGGAGAGGGAGCCCGATTCGAGATCCACGTCCCGCGGGGGGCGTACCGGTTCACTGCGTGACAGGGCATCGAATGCCGGTAATCCGCCGGGAGACTGCAGACCAGGTGCATAGGAGCCGAACCACCCGTGTCACAGAAACCACAGAACCTCGTTTACGGAGTTGAAGACCCGCTCCCGCTTCCGACCGCACTGCTGCTCGGGCTCCAGCACGTCTTCGTGATGGCCACGGCGTTCATCTTTCCAGTCGTCATCGTCAGGAGCTTTGGCGGGACGGCAGAGCAGGCCGTTTTCATGGTCACCATGTCCATCCTCGCGGGCGGTGTCGGGACGATCCTCCAGGCGCTCCGAAAAGGAGGCATGGGTTCGGGGTATCTCTGCCCGGCGGTCTGCGGGCCGTCGTATCTCTCCGCATCACTCCTTGCGGCGCAGACCGGGGGGCTCTCGCTCGTCTACGGCATGACGGCAGTCGCCGGTCTCTTCGAGGTCTTTTTCTCCCGGCTCATGCATCGCCTGCGCGTCCTGTTCCCCGCCGAGGTCATCGGAGTCGTCGTCGCCCTCGTCGGGATCGCCGTCATCCCGGTAGCAGTCCCGAACTTCCTCGGGATAGCACCGGGAGATAGCGTAACCGAGGCACTCGAACTGCTCGTCGCGGGAGTCACCCTCGGAACGATGGTCGCGATAAGCGTCTGGAGCAGGGGAAAAATCCGTCTCTACTCGGTTCTTATCGGTATCGCCTTCGGGTATATCCTCGCTGCCGCGACCGGCATCCTCGATGGGGCAGCGATCGCGAGGATCCTCGACGCACCCCTGCTCGCATTCCCCGACCTCAGCCACCTCGGGTGGTCGTTCGATGCAGCCCTGCTCATCCCCTTCATCATCGCCGTCCTCTGCTCGTCCTTAAAGTCTATAGGCGATCTGACGACCTGCCAGAAGATCAACGACGCCGACTGGAGACGGCCGGACATGCGGAACATCGGCAGCGGTATCCTCGCGGACGGCTCTTCAGCGCTCTTTTCCGGGCTTGTCGGTGGGATGGGGCAGTCAACCTCCTCGAGCAACGTCGGCCTCTCAGTCGGCACCGGTGCCACAAGCAGGGCAATCGCCTTTGCCGCAGGCGCTCTCCTCATCGCACTGACGTTCTTCCCGAAACTGGCATCGGTCTTCGTCATCATGCCGAGCCCCGTCATGGGAGCGGGACTTGTCTTTGTCGCCGCATTTATGATCGTCAACGGGCTGCAGATCATCATGTCCCGGATGATGGATACGCGAAAGACCTTTGTTATCGGGTTCGCGTTCATCTTCGGCCTCTCGGTCGACATCTTCCCGGAGTTCTTCATTGCTCTTCCCACATCGGTGCAACCCGTCTTCAGTTCGTCGCTCGCCCTCGGAACCGCCACAGCGCTCATTCTCAATCTCATCTTCCGGATCGGGATCGCCCGGCGAAAGACACTGCGCCTCGAACCCGGAACCGACTTCTCCGATACTGTCTTTTCGTTCTTCGAGGCAATGGGAGGCACCTGGGGCGCTCGCAAAGAGGTGATCCAGCGCGCTGAATCGGCGGTAAACGAACTCATGGAAGCAATCGTCTTCCTGGGTCTGACCCGGGAGACAGTCCGGGCCGAGATCACATTCGAGGAGGATTCACTCGATATCGATGTCAGGTACCCGGGAAAACCGCTTGACCTTTCACCGGGAGGAGCTCCCACCGATACCGATCTTCTCGAAGACGAAAACGCCCTTGCCAGGCTCTCTGCGTTCCTGATACGGAAGTACGCGGATGTGGTCACCACGGACGTCCGGGACGGAGAGTGCCGGATCAGGCTGCACTTCGACCACTGACCGGTAAAAATGGCTTCTGCACCGGAATGTCCTGCAGTAACGAAAGTAAAGACCTATCTAGCCACAGAGCACACTAAAAGATGAATGAGCGGGAATCTGGAGATCACCGAACGGCACGAGGGGGAAGTGGCGATCGTCTCCCTGAAAGGGAGGCTTGACGCCGCATCGAGCCAGGATGCCGAACAGCGGATGAACGGGCTGATCGACGCGGGCAGCAGAGCGATCCTGGTCAACCTCTCGGGTCTCGACTATATCAGCAGTTCCGGTCTGCGTGTGCTGCTTGCCTCATTAAAGCGGCTGAAGAAGACCGGCGGGAACCTCCACCTCGCGGAGCCGAAACCTGCGGTCAGAGATGTCTTCACCATGGCAGGTTTTCACCGGATCTTCACCATCCACGACGACGAAGCATCGGCACTGAACAGCTTTAGCGCGGAATTCTGAACCGGCCGTCGCCACCACCGGAAGATCCAGCATGGCATCGGCACTCACCGAGCTCTCCTTCATCCTCCTCCAGATGATCTGCGTCATCGTGGTGGTCGCCTACCTGATCACCAGGAGCGGGGCATTCACCGAGATCCTCGACAAGACCTTCACCTGGAAGAATCAAGCGATTCTTATCCTTGTTTTCGGCGCCATCTCGATATACGGGACTGAGAGCGGTGTTGCGATCATGGGCGCCGTCATCAACGTCCGCGACCTCGGTCCGATGGTCGGCGGGCTCGCCGCCGGGCCAATCGTCGGTCTCGGCGCCGGCCTTATCGGGGCTGCGTATCGCGCAACACTTGGTGGATTTACGGTCGTCCCCTGCGTAATTGCCACAATTCTCGCCGGAATCTTCGGCGGCACGATATATCTCCTGAATAATCGCAATTTTATCGGAGCACAGGGTGCCGTCCTCTTTGCCGTGGGGATGGAAGCACTCCACATGGGGCTTGTCCTCGTCATCTGCCGGCCATTCGAACAGGCTTGGAGTATCGTCGGGCAGGTAGCCTTCCCGATGATCCTCGCCAACGCCGCCGGAGTCTTCATCTTCGCCTTCATCATCGGCAACCTGATCACCGAACGGCAGACGAAGGCGGAACGGGATGCGTACTTCTCCGAGCTCGAGCGGAAGCGCGCCGAGCTGCAGATCGCCCACGATATCCAGATGAGTTTTCTGCCCGAGAAACTCCCCCGCGTACCCGCGTACGACCTTGCCGCAATGAGCCTTCCGGCAAAAGAGGTCGGCGGAGACTTCTACGATGCCATCCCGCTCCCCGACGGGCGGCTCGGGATTGTTATGGCGGACGTCTCAGGGAAGGGTGTCCCCGCCGCCCTCTTCATGGCGCTCTCGCGGACGGTCGTGCGTGCCCACGCCCGGCACAGCGGGGCAAAGGACGCCATTCAGGATGCGAATATCCTCATCGCGGAGGATTCAAAGTCAGGGATGTTCGTCACGCTCTTCTACGGGGTCGTCGACGCGGCACGGCTGACGATGACCTACGTCAACGCCGGACACAACCCCCCCCTGCTCTTCCGGGACGGTGAACCCCGGGAATTGAAAGCGACCGGGATCATCCTCGGGGTTATGGAGGACGCCGAGTACGAGGAGCAGACGGTCGATCTTCGAGCCGGGGATCTGCTGCTCCTCTACACCGACGGCGTAACCGAGGCTATAGACCCGGACGATAAGCAGTTCGGGGAAGAACGGCTGATCGCCACCGTGCAGGAGTGCCGGCACCTCCCTTCAAGCGAGATCGTCGAACGGATACAACAGGCGGTTTTCGCCTTCTGCGGACGCGAACCGCAGTTCGACGACCTGACGCTGATGGTGCTGAAGGTGAGCGGCCCATGACGCTCTCCGCACGGCTCACCGTCCCGGCAGACCTCGAGAACCTCTCGGTGATCGCCGGGTTCCTCGAAGAGACCCTGGAGGAGGCGGGGTGCTCCGCCGAGACGCTCTTTGCCGTGCAGCTCGCGGTCGACGAGGCCTGCAGCAACACGATTCTGTACGGTTACCCCGGAGGAGAGAGGGGAGCAATCACGATCACCTGCGAAGTAGATGCGGATGAGGTCAGGGTAATGCTCGCCGATGACGGGCGGCCGTTCAACCCGCTCAACGCCCGCGAACCCGACCTGACCGCCGGACTTGAGGAGCGGAAGATCGGCGGACTCGGCGTTCACTTCATCAAAAGCGTCATGGACAGCGTCACGTACGCATATTCGGAAGAAAAGAACGTACTTCTGCTCGTAAAACGGGAGTCCACGCCGGGCAGGTGACCCGTATCATACAGGCGCAGGTTTCAGCCGCACCAGAATTGCGGTACCTGCCCCCGTGTCGCCCGGAACCCTGTTCTCCGCCCGTATATCCCCGTCGTAGCGCTCCACGAGCATTCTGCTGATGTAGAGGCCCAGGCCGCTGCCCGGCTCCCTGCTCTCGCCCCGCTGGAAGCGATTGAAGACCGCGTCTTTCAGGGCATCGGGGATACCGGGGCCGGTATCCCCGACAACGACGGTGACCTCGCCGTCCCGCTCCTCAACACCGATGGTGATAGCGACGTCTGTCCCGCCGAACTTGAGGGCGTTTCCGATGAGGTTTCCAAAGACCTCCGGAAGGAGATCGTCCGCCCAGACAGTCACTGCCGTGCCCGTATACCGGACATGCGCACCGGGATAGTGACCGATCGCGGTTCGTATCGCGGCATCGAGGTTCACCGGCCGGAGCCTGGCCTCCGGGTCACGGAGGGAGCGGAGCCGGCTGACTCCGGCGATGATAGCCGAGCTCTGTTCAATCCCCACACGAACGCGCCGGACATACTCCCGCTCCGCATCGCCGGCGAGCTCCTCGAGCACCTCCGTATACCCGAGGGCAACGGCATTGGCGTTATTGATATCGTGGGTCATGAGGTCGAGGTAGAGGTTCGCCTCCCGGGATGCCGCTTCCAGCCGTTCCTGGAGCATGGCACGAGAGATCACACCGCCAACCTCCTCGCCGATCGCTTCGAGCGTGCTCTTTTCAAGGTCGGTGAACCGGTGGAAACTGCTGCTTGCAATATGGATCGACCCGATCACCCGCCCGCCGACGGTGACCGGAATGCCCGCGAGCGAGAAGACCCCGAGTTCGCCGGACTCGTGGGAGACGTTGAGGTACTTCTCGGCGTAGCAGGGCCGCCCTTCGAGGAAGACCTCGCGGTAGTGGGGGGTGCAGATATCGACCGTGAGCACATCGGGGAAGTAGAGGTCGTAAAGACCGAAGAATGCCTTCAGATCCGCACGCTTGAACCGCGGATCCACAAGGTATACAGCGCCCGCATCGAAGTCCATCAGCTCGACGGTCTGCTGCAGCACCGTCTGCAGGACCTCCCCCGACGCCACCGGCGAGGCGCTCGCACGCATGATCCGGTTGATAACACCGATCCGCCGGTTGCAGGAGTGGAGTTCCTCCTCCACCACGGCAGCGGGGCCTGTTTCCGTAACGGTAAGAAGGATGTGCTCCCCCTGCCCGTCCCTGGTCACGGGGAGAAGACGACTCTCGACCGCGAAGCTGCGCAGGTCTCCCGCTCTACCTCTCCAGGCAGCGGTACGATACCCCTCCCGGAGATCGCCTTCGGAGAGTGCCCTGACCGCCTCGTCCCTATCCTCCGGAAAGAGCAGATTCAGGGCGGGGTTTGTATAGACCGGCCGGCCGGCTCCGTCAAGAACCAGCAAAGGAACGGTGAGTCTCGCGAGAGCTTCCGCAGGGTCGAACGGCAGTGTCGGATCGGTCATGCCAGAGAGGTATTCGGCCTGATCCGCGAAATGCTTATCTGTGGCTGGACCAGAACAGGAAACCAGATAGAATCAGAAAAACGGCGATACTGGAGGTTGCCTTGAATCGCAACCATAATTAGATATCTTTTTTCATACGGAATACGACATTGCCTCATATGCAGATCAGAGGTATCGTACTCATCGCCTGCATCCTGATCGCCGCCACGGCGTTTGCAGGATGCACGGGAACCGTGCAGCAGCCGGCCGAAACGCCGACGGCGACGCCCACACCCGAACCGACCACCGCGGCGCCCACGCCGACACCGGAGCCGGAGCCCTACCCGGACGCTCTCGCCGTGGACGAGTTCTACCACTACGGCACGAACGAGACCGGACGCGAGGTCACCGTCGATCGCTATATGCTGCAGGACTCATACCGGATTCACCACCCCGACTGGGGGATGCGTGAGACGGTCGTATCGCCCGCCGCCGGAAACCAGTTCCTCTTCGTCTACCTGAAAGTGAAGCATGCAGGTACCGCAAAGGAGCTCTACACACCGTATCCAGGCAGCATCTACGCCGTTGCCGACGGTGTCTCCTACTCCCATCGCGCTGACCGTGCCGAGTCCGTCACCACGGTGCTGGACGCCCGCGGGATAGAGGATTACACGTTCCAGAAGATCTACAAGACGCAGACCATCGACGGATTCCTGATCTATGAGATTCCGGCATCGGTGACTGCCGGGGACATATACATCGCCATGAACCTCGGCAACGACGAGGTGGCGGCCTTCGACCTCGCCTAGGCGAGGGGCGAGTCCAGAGCCACCGGAAGATCCTCTTTTTTCAGCACCACTACCGCCGACTCCTCCAGCATCAGGTTCACGCATTCGTGCCGCCCTGCCATCCGGAAGTCGGTTCGAAGGACGATTACCGGTTTTCCGAGCGCATAGGCGTATCCCATCTCCCAGGCTGTTCCGGAATCCGCATCAGCACCGTCACAGACCGCGACGACGATGTCGGCCTCTCGGAGCGCCCGGACATGCCGGTCGAAGATGGCGCGGTGCTCTTCCCTGTCCCGGCAGGAGCTGTTATCGCCAACCTCCTGCGGGAGGTAGACGTCGAAGAGGTGCCGGGTGAGGAGATCGTAGAGCACCAGGTTGTAGGCCAGCTCGGCTTCGGTGAAGAGCGGGCCTGCGAGGTAGATCCGGTGGCGGGCGAAGGTCTTCACGTCAAATGCACGGATATCGGAAAACCGTGCCAGAAACGCACCGCGTCCAGGCTGTTTTTCCGATGAGTAGTAGGTGGCGGTCACCCCGCAGGCCGGCGACGAGTCCACACCGACGATGCAGAGCGGTTCTCCCCGCTCGTGGACGATTTTCCTGACCTGTTCTGCAAGGTCGTCCAGGAGCGCCTCGAACGCCGGTGTCGCGAGGCGATCGAGGTACGACCCCGGGGAGCGATCGGTACCGAGGTAGATCGACTCCGGGCAGGGAAGGGCGACGACCTCGATACCGAACTTCCTGCACCGCTCAAGAGCGCGTGAAAACCACTGCTTATCCTCTTCGGTCGTGATGCCCCGGGCACGGCAGGCCGGGTTTAGAATACAGGGGCTGACAAGCACGTACATTGATAGGAGATGGGCTTTCAGATCATAACAAGACCGATGATACCGCTCTACGCCTACCGCGACAACACCTGCGATCCCCGGAAGTGCACCATGAAAAAGCTGGCGAGCCGCGGCCTTGTCAAAATCGTGACCCGCCTGCCGGATATCCCCCGCACGACGCTGCTCCTCGACCCGACAGCGGAGCAGGCGGTCTCACCGGCTGACCGGGCGCTCCCCTCCGTCACGGCGCTCGACTGCTCGTGGGAGGTCCTCGATACCGGAGCCGTGAGCAGATGGCGGAACCGGCGGGCACTCCCGTTCCTCGTCGCCGCCAATCCCGTCAACTTCGGCCGGCCGTTCCGGCTCACCTCAGTAGAGGCGATGGCGGCAGTGCTCGTTATCCTCGGTGAACAGGAGCAGGCGGTACGGATCCTCGAACCGTTCCGGTGGGGGCTCCGATTCCTCGAGGTGAACCACGACCCGCTCGAGGAGTACGCAGCGGCACGCAACAGCAGCGAGGTCGTGGCGATCCAGGCACTCTATATGGGCGACTGACCGTGCAGGAGACGGGGGTGAACCCCGTCAGTGCAGGGTTTCAAAGCCGGGGATCCCGAGGGTATGTTTTGCGAGGTACATTGCATCCGCAAGCGTCAAAACGCCGTCGCCGGTGACCTCGGCGGCAGGAGACGCCCCGAAGGCATACCCGGACACCCCGAGCAGGGAGCGGGCGAGACAGGTCGCATCGTAGAGGGTCACCCGACCATCGCCCGAGAGATCACCGTTCCTGACGACCGTCAGGGGAACGGCGACCGACGAGTTCACAGCCCCACTCTTCTCCATGACGGTCACGCCGAGCCCGACCGACCGGTAGGTGCCGTTTTCGTGCGGCGATGCGGCCGTTGCCGCGATCTGTACCGTCCAGTGCCCGTCCTCCGCCTGCATCATCGGCATTGAGACCGGCCCGCCGATCGCGGAGAGATTGACCGTGACCGTCTCGATACCGCTACCACCGGTGACGGTCACCCCGAGCCTCGAAGACTCGCCCCAGGCCGGAGCCCCGTCGGTATCGACGGCGATGAGTCCCGGCGAGGCGGTTGGGAAAGAGACAGCGAGCGGGGAGGTGACAGTGATGAGATCGGTCCGGGTGACCGTATCAGTTCCAGCGGCATTCCCGGTCGTCAGCGTTACCGAGTAGGTGCCGGGCACGGTGTAGATGTGTGCCGGATGCTGCTCCGTCGAGACCGCACCGTCCCCAAGATCCCACGTCCACGAGGTCGGGCTCCCGGTCGAGGTGTCGGTGAAGGCGACGGCAAGCGGCGCTGCCCCGCTCACGGGAGACGCGATGAAAGCGGCTGCCGGAAGCGGGGAGTCCTGCGAGGAACCGGCACCGATCGTGATCTCCTGTCTGGCGAGGTCGAGATCGTCGACGGAAACTTCGACGAGAACACTCCCGTTCGTCACGCCCTCGAGCCCGAACGTGAGCGAGGCGACATCGACGCTGCTCGTAATCCCGCCGATCTCGAGAAGGAGGTCGGCAGTTGCGGCATCGGCCTCTGCTGTTCCGAAAACCTTCACCGAGCTTACCGTGGTGCCGGATGCGATATTACCGATACCCTGCGTCAGTTCGGCGATACCGCCGTCCGCGAGCACGGCCATGCTGATCGGGAACCATCCGAAGGTAGCTTTGATACCTGCCTGCGTCACCGGCTCTGCCCTGATATGGATGCGGGAAGAGTCGAGCGAGAACGGGATTCGAAGATTCGTGGCTTTTAAGAAGAAGTCCTGCTGACCGTCGAGGTCTATCGCCGAGGCGATCCGGATAGAGAAACGGCTCCCGTCGGTAAGGTTGTAGACGGAGACCGTGACGCTGTCACCTTCCTCGATCTGGCAAGGGCCGATCGTGACGGCCGGAGCGTCAGAAGCGGGTGTCATGGTGGTGGGATCCACCGCCAGAACACCCTGCGTGATAAACCCCATGAGGAGCGTGAGAATGACAATGCCCCCTGGGCGGATGAATCTCACACACGCGTTCTCATTCCCTCGTACACAGGGGGAGCGTAACCCCCTATCAGATAAGTGGCTCATCAAGTATTTATGCCAATCCGTTTTTAATAACCGTTGTTTATGGCGATTTTTGCCGAACGGATGGATATTATGCCGTAGTTCCAGGCGACCAATGCCGAATAGGGAAACGATCGTACGGCACGGGAAACGAATGATCGATCCGTCCCGGATATTAGATGCAGGACGTTTCCCGGATCTGCTGCTACAAAGAGCCGCCGCACCTTCCTTATCTCCCCTCAGAAGTCCGCCGGAGCCGCATCTTTTTATATGAGGGGAACAAGGGTTCAAATATCACGACAGGAGGTACCCGGAATGATCGAAGAGAGAGAGACGATGCTGCTCGCCACGGTGAGCGCCACAACCTTCAAACCCGATTATATGACGAATGATAAACTGGAGGCGGCAACCAGGGGGCATGGCGCGCTCGTCATTCCCGTATTCTGCGCGGCGAACTCCCTTGCAGAGGATATCTTCTGTAGTGCCGGGGCGCCGGAGATGCACCTCCTCGACCGGATGGCGGTGCTCGACGCCGCAGCACCGCACCTACCGCTCGATATGGTGATCGAGAAGGCAGTGCGGGAAGCGAAACTGGCGGGCGCTGCCCCTGAAAACGCAGCTCTCATCGTCGCAGCGCTCGCTTACTTCAGCGGGAGCTGCGCCCGTTCCGGGGTGCCGCTCGGAAACCGGAAACTCGGTGCCATCGCCCGGATGCACGCCGGGGCAGGACGGACGAGTGCGATCGCCCTGACCACGAACAAGTTCACCCACCGGGTGCCCGCTTTCCCGGCGTATCTTGCGATCTACGAGCAACTGATGGAGGGGAAGCTGACCCGGGTGGACGGGTCGGTGCTCCCGCCATTTGTGGCCGGCGGCGGCGTTTACGGCCACGCAGCCCTTGGTGAGGACTATAACATCCCCGAACTCGCCCGGAACGCGGCGAAGGTCGGCACCGAAGCGATGATGAAGAGCATGGTTGGTGCCGGGATCACACCCTATCCCCTCTGGCCGGCCCTCATCGCCTCGGCCGTTACCATGGAGCTCGTCCACCCCGACGCACTCCTCGGTGAGGAATTCGGCTCATTCGGAAAGGTCGATTCCGCATATCTCGCCGGAAAAGGTGCCGTAGAGGCAGCAGGGCTCCCTGATAAACTCCACATGCGGGGGACGGGCGAGGAGTACGACACCGCCCGGATCGTCGGCGACTTCGGATTGATCCTGAAAGATATCGGCGGCCCCTCCGTCATCGGGTCTATGGCCATGAACGAGATCTTCGCAGGCTTTGCAGAGTCCGCCATGATCGGCGCAGGGTTCTCGGGCGGCCCCGTGAACGTGCCGCTCGGCCACCTCGCAGGCGACACCCTCCCGGCGCTGCGGCTCATGGTGAAGTACAACGGCGATATCCATCAGACGGCGGAGGCGATTAAAAACTACAAGAAGGAGTCGTTCATCGACCCGGAGATCGCCCTGACCGCGCTCAACACCATCGCGAGGAAGGCCGAACAGGTCTCCCGGGGCTCGATCACCGCGGCATGCATCCTCGCAACCGAACCGGTCCGCGACCGGGCGATCTATCGCCGGGCGGTGAAGACCTACGAGATGATGAAAGAGGGCAGATCCGTCGAGGATGTCGCCCACGCCCTTGACGCCGAACGGCTTGCTTATGTCGAGAAACGGGGTTCTGCGATCCTCTCCGGCTTTACCGGAAAGTCGATCGAGTTCAAGTTCACCGAGATCGCACCCCAGGCCAGAAGGACGGATCGCTTTACTGCGAAGTTCTGGGGATTCGACGCGAAGGCGTCGTACGACGTCACCATCGACGGGAAGAAATACCATATCGAGAACCTGACGGCAAAAGTCGTCCCCGAGTATGTCCTCGAAGGGAAGGGGCGGGACGACCCGAACATGGGGACGGCAATCTTCGCCGGAGCCGTCCTCCTGCAGGAGCTCCAGTATATCGGCCACACCATCATCAACCTCACCGTTCCGGCCGCCATGGCAGCCCTGCTCGGCATGGACGCTGCAGAGGCAGGGAAAAGAGCTGCGCAGGGAGCCTACCTGACGAACGCCATCCCCGGCGGACGGGAGACGGCCACGGAAGTCGCCGGTCTTGCACAGAAGATCTACACGCGCCTGAACGAACCGATGCCTGAGGCTTAAGTCACGCCACGGATACCATGAAGGCACTCGTTATCGACCCGAAGATCGCAGGGATAGCGGGAGATATGCTCCTCGCCTCCCTCATCGATCTCTCGGGCTCTGCCGATCTCCTTGACCCGCTGGCCGGAGCAATTGCCGACCTCGACCACTGCCGGCAGTTCTCGTTCACCCCGCGGGAGGTCGACGCCGGCGGAATTACGGCGGTGCGCCTCGATATCCGGATCGAAGAGGAACGCTCCGGAAACGACGGCGATCTCCGGCAGTCACTTCTCGGAGTGGCCGAGACCATCGGGCTCCCGGAACGCGCAAAAACCCGGGCGCTCTCGGTACTCGACGATCTCGTCGCTGCAGAGGCAAAGCTCCACCGCACCGGGTTCCACCATCACGAGATCGCCTCCGTCGACACAATCTTTGATATTCTCGGCCCGCTGCTCCTCCTCGAAGACCTCGAGTTCCTCGACGGGATCATCTACGCAACCCCGCCCGCTCTCGGCGGCGGGTCTATCCGGACGGCTCACGGGGATATCGCGTGCCCTGCTCCGGCGACGCTGGAGGTGCTCTCCCGGCACCGGATCCCGTATACCTCCCTCCCGGTGGAGATGGAACTGACGACGCCGACGGGAGCGGCGATCCTCGCGGCGCTCGCGGAGAAGGTCGTCGATCCCTACCCCCCCATGACCCCGATCCGGGTCGGCTACGGCACCGGTACCCGACTGATCGACGGCAGACCGAACGTCCTCCGGGTCGTCGAGGGCGAGGTCGCACCGGCGGCACGGCGCCGGGTGGTGATGCTCGAGACGAACCTCGACGATATCTCCGGCGAGACGGTCGGCTATGTCGTCGAGCGGCTTATGGACGAAGGGGCCATCGACGTCTTCGTCACCCAGGCCATCGGGAAGAAGAACCGGCCGGTCTCCGTCTTCTCAGTCATGGTGCACGAACGGGACGCCGACCGGATGCTCACCCTGCTCATGGCCGAGACCGGCACGCTCGGTGTTCGTATCCAGGAAATTCCGAAGGTCGTGGCGCACCGGTCAAAAGAGTCAATCCCGGTCGCCGTCGACGGCAGGACGTTCCCGGTCAGAGTGAAGACGTCGAGGCTGAACGGCCGGATTATCGCGAGGAAACCGGAGCACGACGACCTCGCCGCCATCGCCCGGGAACTCGGGATCCCCCTCCGCGACGTCGCAGAGACGGTCAGGCGGCAGATACCCGGGGCGTGATCAGGCCGGACATCGCCCGGGCGTTCCTGAGCATGGCGTGGTCGTTGTTGAAGAAGATATACGCACGGCCGGGGTCGACCCGGCAGATCGCGTCCCGGATCTCCCGGAGTTCCTCTTCGGAATAGTCGTGCCGGTACCAGTCGGTTCTCCCGTGCATCCGGAGGTAGACGATCTCTCGGGGGAAGATCCTTCTCTGGAAGTCCGGGGAGTCGACCGAGACGAGGGTGACCTCCTCCGAGAGCCGGCAGCAGACTGCGTCGTCCCCGAGGAGAGCGGGATTCCTGATCTCGAGGGCGAACCGCTCCAGAAGGTCGGTCTTCCGGGCAAATGAGAGCAGTCTCTCGGCGTCGTGCATCCGGGGCGGCGCCTGAAAGAGGTAGAAATCTACGAGGTCGTCCATGGGTTCCAGACGGTCGCGGAACCGCTTCCAGACCTCGAAGGCATTGTCGTTGAAGAGGTGCCGGTGCGTCACCGACCGGTTGACTTTCACGCTCCAGCGAAGACGCGAACCGGCCTCTTCCCACGCTGCTACGGCAGATTCCGATGGAAACCGGTAGAAACTCATGTTCAGCTCGACGGCGCTGAGCCCCGACGCTTCGACGTACCACGCGAGGCTCGCACCCTCATTCCAGTCGTACGCCCACCCGCTCGTACCGACATATATGTCCATACCCGCCGTTGCAGAGACGGGAGGGATAAATAGTTGTGGTTAACAGTCGGGGGTCTACCAGATACCGGGCACGAAGACGTAGATCGCCCAGCCCATGTACTCGCGCCCGTAGCCGAAGTACTCTTCCTGGAGGCGGCGGAAGTAGCCCGCGATCTCCTCCCGCTCCGGGTGGTCGGGGTTGGCGGAGAGCCAGGCGAGAAGCGACTGCCAGATACCCGACTCGTAGCGGTCCCAGTCGTCCTCGCTCGCCCGCAGGACGGCGGCAAGGTCGAGC
Organism: Methanoculleus taiwanensis; assembly: GCF_004102725.1. Taxonomy (NCBI): domain Archaea; kingdom Methanobacteriati; phylum Methanobacteriota; class Methanomicrobia; order Methanomicrobiales; family Methanomicrobiaceae; genus Methanoculleus; species Methanoculleus taiwanensis. The sequence continues at coordinate 204,941 of NZ_LHQS01000001.1, forward strand.
CCGGCGTCTCTGGCCGTGCCGAGGATCTCGTACTCGGTCGGGACACTGCTCCATTCCCGTGCAAACTCCGCCGGCACCCGGTCGTGCCGCCAGTAGCGGTCGCCCATGATGATCGCCCCGTCGTCGTGCACGAGGTCGAGCATCGCGTGAAGAGCAGGCTCAAACCCGTTCCAGATATGTGATGCTCCGATACAGGAGGCTCCGTCGAAGGGCGTCTCCGAGATGTAGGCGGCGGCATCAGTGCAGAGAACCTCTATCCGGTCGGCGAGCCCGGCCTCTGCAAGCAGGCCGCGTGCCTGCCCGCAGGCGCTCTCCCGGAGTTCGAGCCCGACGCCGGAGATCCCATAGGCTTCACCCCAGAGCGCGAGAGTCGTGCCGTTCCCCGAGCCCACGTCGATGATACGGCTCGCGTTGTTCCACCCGGCGGCTTTGCCTGCGGCAAGCAGTTTCTCAGGCGTTGTCGGGTTCATGATCGGCAGCGCTCCCTGCGATATGGTGACGATATCATTGACATTCATACTGGTGATCTCCGGAGGATGAGGTGGAACCGAATCGATGATGAAGGGATCCTTCGTCCTCCCTCCGGACCGGTGCCAATATATAAATACCGTCGCGGCACCGGTGCCCGTGCTATGCAGCAGGAAGAGCACGATACCCAGACGCGGATCCTTCGTGCTCTCCGGTTCCGGCCGAAGGGCATGACCATTACGGACGTAGCGAAGCAGATCGGGGCGACCAGGAGTTCGGCCTCGAAGCACCTCGAGATCCTGCAGATCGCGGGCAGGGTCGATGTGCGGAGCATTGGCAATGCGAAGCTCTACTCGCTCGCCCAGCGCGTCCCGATGTCCGCGTTCCTCTGCTTCACGAGGAACCTGATCCTCATCCTGGATGCCAGCCATCGGATCGTCCAGGTCAACGACCAGTGTCTCAGGCTTCTCCAGCGTTCAAAGGATGACCTCGTCGGCCTGACCCTCGAGGAGGCGGCGCTTCCGATCGTCTCCAAACCGGAAGCGATCGCCGTCGTCGAGGGGCTCGAGCGCGAGCAGGTCGTCACCGATCTCGGCTACCGGAGCGGCGGGAAAGACCTCTTCTTCCAGATGCAGGCGATCCCGACGACCTTCGACGACGGTGAGAAGGGCGCTACGCTCGTCCTCGAGGATATCACCGAACGGAAACAGTACGTCCGGAATATGGAATTCCTCGCCATGACCGCGATGGAGCTCGTCGATATGCCCGCTGAGGCGGATATCTACCAGTACATCGGTAAGCGGATCATCGAACTTGCTCCAGAGGCATGTGTATATGTCCTTTCGTACGACGAGATCAACCAGCAGTTTTCTCTGCGGGCGACGGAAGGTGAGAGCTTCCACGACGGACTGATCCGAATCCTGAGGCGGGATCCGATTGGCCTAATAATGCCCTTTACCGAGGTACTATCTCATCCCCAGGGGGGAAACCCCATAAGTCTACTCCATAGCGGCACCCATGAGATCGTATTCTATCCGGATCCCGGCCCGGAGGGATTATCATTCTATGATTTATGCTTCCGCCAGATCCCCGAAGAGATCTGCGAGGAGATCCGTCAGACATGGAATCTTGGGAAGGTGTATGTTACCTTCTTAGTCTGGGGAGAGCAGCTCTTCGGGGATGTCGGGATATTCATGGCACCGCATGAGAAACTCGAGAACCAGCAGGCGATCGAATCGTTCCTCCGGCAGACCTCCATCGCCATCGCCCGGCGGCAGACGGAAGAACGGCTCCGCCGCAGCGAGCGCCGGTTCCGGGACGTCATCGACTCCTCCCCCATCGCTGCCGCCATCATCGAGAGCGACGGCCGCTACTCCTTCATCAACCGCCAGTTCGCCGACCTCTTTGGGTATACGCTCGCGGACATCCCCACCGGACGGGAGTGGTTCCGAAAGGCATTCCCCGACGAGACCTCCCGCCGGGAGGCGATCGCCGCATGGAAGTCCGACCGGGAGCAGGCCGGCAAGGGCACACCCCGTCCCCGAACGTTCCGGGTCAGGTGCAAAGGCGGCGAAGAGAAGGCGGTTCTCTTTCGGCCCGTGGAACTCTGCGACGGGACAGAGCACATCACCTACGAGGATGTCACCGAAGAACGCCGGGCATACCGGGTACTGGTCGGGGAGATCGCAGAACTGCGGCGGCGGTAGCCTTCCTGATCAGCATTATAAAGCTATGCAAGGCAATGCTGTTTCGCGGCTTTGACTCGTAAATATTGATGGTTCTTCGGACTATTCCTCTCCCGTCCAAGGAGGGGATAGAAATGTCTGACGTGAAAGATCTTCGCGAGCAGCAGGAGGTTGTAAACCTTCTGGATCAGCTCATAAACGGCGATACCTACTCAAGCATCCAGGCGGCCGCGGCTCTCGCCGCCGTCGGAGAAGGGGTCGAGAACTCGCTCCTGGCGCTCCTGACCGACAGCGGGACGGTCGACCGCTGGAATGTTGCCATGGCACTCGCCCGGGTCGGAACACCTGCCGTCGACGGCCTTATCACTGTCACAGCCACCGGAGACGATGCTGTCCGGAACCCTGCCGTCTGGGCGCTCGCCGAGATCGGGGATGCTCGGGCGGTGGAACCGCTCGCGGCCATACTCAGGGAGAGTACATCCGAGTGCTGCAGGGCGCTGACCGCCGCCGCCCTGCTGAAGATCGGCGACCCCGCCGGCATCGCAGCCGTCGAAGAGGAACTGGCTACGCACGGAGAAGCATTCGAGGGGCTCGTTATGGAGGCCTACGAGGGGACGTAAACCGCCTCCCCCTTTCTTTTCCCGGCATCCTCCTGCCGTACCCGCCCCCGGTGCAAACCATTATCAACCCTGCCGGACTGATGCTGCGCAGGTATGAGCCCGGATCAGGAGAAGGCCTCCCGGATCAGGAACGCTCTCCGGTTCAGGCCAAAAGGAATGACGATATCGGAGATCTCCCGGACTACCGGGATGAATAGGAACTCCGTTGCAAAGTATCTCGACGTCCTGCTCATCTCCGGGCAGGTGGCGATGGAAGAGATAGGCAACGCGAAGGTCTACACTCTCTCCCAACGGGTTCCGATCTCGGCGTTCGTGGATGTTACCCGTGACGGCGTCCTCATCCTTGATGCTGACCGTCGGATCGTCCAGGTGAACGAACAGTTCCTGCACCTGGCCGGTGTCGGGAGAGACGAGATCGTCGATCGATCTCTGGCAGAGATAAGGGCACAGGTGCCGGTGATCTCGACCATCTGCAGTTTTCTCGCGGAAGGAGCGGAACGTGAGGCGACGGTGGACGGCATCCCCATTCCGGACGGTGATGAACAGCGCTACTACCGGGCGAAGATCATCCCGACGGTCTTTGAAGACGGGCAGCATGGAACAACTGTGATCCTCGAGGATACAACCCGGCAGACGAAGATCCGTGCGGTGGAAGCGCTCCTCGCCTGCATCGTCGACTCCTCCGACGACGCCATCATCGGTGAGAACCTGAACGGGATCATCGCCAGCTGGAATGCCGGGGCATCACGGCTCTACGGCTATGCGGCGGAGGAGGCGATCGGCAGGCCAATCTCGCTCCTCTTTCCTCCCGAACGGCGCGAAGAACTCACTTACCTCCGAAGTCGCGTCCACCGGGGAGAGCGGGTCGAGCACTTCGAGACGGTCAGGATTGCGAAGAACGGAACGCCGATCGATGTCGCCGTCACGCTCTCACCGATCCTCGATCCGGACGGCGAACTAATCGGCGTTTCGACGATCACCCGGGACATCTCCACGCAGAAAACGGCTGAAGCAGAGATCGAAGGAGCGAACCAGCTCCTCTCCGGCATCATCGACTTCCTCCCGGACGCCACACTCGTCGTCGATACGAATGATTGCATCATCGCCTGGAACCGGGAGATGGAGGTGTTGACGGATCTCCCGAAGTCCGAGGTGCTCGGAAAGGGCATCCATTCCTACGCCGTCCCGTTCTACAGGGAGTCGCGGAGCATGATCAACGGGCGTCCCGGTACACCGGATAGCCCAACCATCTCCATGAGGTTCAGGCGGAACGGCGATACCGTCTTCGGCACGGGATATTTCCCCCGCGCCTACGGGAAAAGAGGTGCGCACCTCTGGGGGAAGGCGTCACCCATCCTCGACCGGAACGGGAACCGGATCGGTACCATCGAATCGCTCCGCGACGTCACCGGCCTGCGTGCTGCAGAGGAAGCCCTCCGACAGAGCGAAAGAAGGTTTCGGATGGCGGTCACCCACGCTCCGTTCCCGATCACCGTCGTCGACCGGGAGGGGCGGATCATCTGCCACAACCAGAAGTTCACAGAGATCTTCGGGTACGGCCAGGACGACCTCCCCACCGGAGAGGAACTCTTCCGTCAGGCATTCCCGACCGCCTCGTACCGCAGAGAGGCGCGTACCGCCTGGCGTGAATTCGTTCACCAGGCAGAGACTGGTATGGTCGAATCAAGAAAGTTCAGGGTCAGGTGCAGAAACGGCGAGGTAAAACCCGTCCTCTTCCGGGCGACAGCGCTCACCGACGGGATCTATCTGCTCACCTGGGAAGATATCTCCGAGGCACGCCGGATCTACACCATCCTCCTCACCGAGATGGTGAAAATGAAACAGGCAGGCGGCGACCAGGCAGGCACGGCGATCGTCATCACCGATTCCGCCGGATACATCTCGTTCGTCAACCGGACACTCCTGGCACTCTGGGGGTATCAGGGAGAGGGAGAGATCCTGAACCGGCATGCAACCGAGTTATGGGATGAACCCGACGAAGCATCCGATCTCTTTATCCGGCTCCGGCAGGGAGAAAGCTGGTGCGGCATGCTGAACGGGCGAGGGCGGGACGGTACGGCATTCTCCACGCTGGTCACCGCCGATCCGGTCATCGCCGGCACAGGTGGGATTACAACGCTGGTGCTGGCAGCGGTGCCCCTTCACCACCGCCTGCCGGCAAGCGATCCGGCACCACGGAAAAGAGCATGACGGAGTGGAGGCAGCGTTACTATACCTGCAATTCAATATAGGAGCAGGGACAAAATACATAAGACTATATAATTATTCGCCTGCTACCCAGACCATCAGCAGGGGAGAGACCGATGCCGCCCGATGCCGATACCATCCATACTCCTGCCCCGGAAACGCAGCCTGAAATGCCGCTGGACGCCCCGGAGCTCTACATCAACCGCGAGCTCTCCTGGATCCAGTTCAACCGCCGCGTCCTCGAAGAGGCGGAGGATACACGCCACCCCCTCCTCGAGCGGGTGAAGTTCCTCTCGATATTCTCAAGCAATCTCGACGAGTTCATGATGATCCGCGTCTCCGGGCTCCGGCGGCAGCGTGCCCGCGGCGTCCTCGAGGCGCCGCCGGACGTGATGACGCCGTCCGAGCAGCTCGCAGCCATCGGGCGGGAGTTGACCCCGCTTGTCGAAGCGGCAGGCCGATGCTGGCAGGAGGAGATTCTCCCGAGACTGAACGAGGCCGGGATCCGGATCCACTCCTACCGGAGCCTCCCGGGCGAGCAGCAGCAGGCGCTCAGGACGTTCTTCGAACGGCGGGTCTTTCCCGTCCTCACGCCGATGGCTTTCGATGTCAGCCACCCGTTCCCGTTCATCTCGAATCTTTCCTTAAACCTCGCGGTGATCATTAACGACCTCCGGCAGGGCGTGGTCTTCTCGCGGGTCAAGGTGCCGCTCGATATCCTCCCAAGGCTCGTCCGGATTCCGGAGCCGGAAGGAAAGGGAGAAAAGACGCCGGAAGCGGCGCTGCACCACCACTTCGTCTTCCTTGAAGACCTCGTCGCCTCCAACCTCGACCTCCTCTTCCCCGGAATGGAGGTGGTGGCCTCCTACCCGTTCCGGGTGACCCGGGACGCCGACATCGAGATTGAGGAAGACGAAGCGGCCGATCTCCTCACCGCCATCGAGGAAGGAGTGGAGCACCGCAGGAGCGGCATCCCCATCCGGCTCGAACTCGACCGATCCGTCCCGGCCTGGGTTCGGGAGATCCTCACCACCAAGTTCAAGCTCTCGCAGAGCCAGATCTACACACCGGGCGGGCTCATCGGTATGGCGGACCTGATGGAGCTGACCGCGATCGACCGGCCGGATCTGAAAGATCAGCCCTTCCTACCGGCCTACCCACCGAGTCTCAGCGAGACAGAGAGTATCTTTACAGCGATACGGCGGCACGATATCCTCCTCTACCACCCCTACGACAGCTTCACCCCGGTGATTGCCTTCCTCCAGCAGGCCGCAAGCGACCCGGACGTCCTTGCCATCAAGATGACGCTCTACCGGGCGGGGCTAAACTCCCCCATCGTCGAGGCGCTGACGAACGCCCGGCTCGCAGGGAAACAGGTGACGGTGCTCGTCGAGCTGAAGGCGCGGTTCGACGAGGAGAACAACATCCTCTGGGCACGGGCGCTCGAGCAGGCGGGCGTACATGTCATCTACGGCCTCGTCGGCCTGAAGGTGCATGCAAAGCTCGCCATGATCGTTCGGCGGGAAGGGGACGACCTTGTCACCTACACCCATATGGGTACCGGCAACTACAACGCCGGCACCGCGCGGGTCTACACCGACCTCGGGCTCTTCACCTGCGATCCCGCTATCGGGGCCGACGCCGCCGATCTCTTTAACGCTCTGACAGGATACTCCCGGAAGACCGATTACAGAAGATTCCTCGTCGCCCACGGCACAATGGGGACGATGCGGCGCGAGTTCATCGCCCTCATCGACCGGGAGATCCGGCGGCAGGAGACCAATGGCGACGGGTATATCGCCCTGAAGATGAACGCTCTCGTCGATAAGGAATGTATCCGGGCACTCTACCAGGCGTCCTCTGCCGGGGTGACGGTCGACCTGCAGGTGCGGGGGATCTGCTGTCTGCGCCCCGGCATCCCCGGCGTTTCCGAGAATATTACCGTCACCTCCATCGTCGGGCGGTTCCTCGAGCACTCGCGGATCTACTACTTCCACAGCGGCGGCGACGAGACCGTTCTCTCCGGGAGCGCCGACTTAATGCCGCGGAACCTCGACCGCCGGGTGGAGATCCTCTTCCCGATACGAGACCCCCGGATGAGAGAGGCCGCCATCCGGGATATCCTCGCCGTCCACCTCCGGGATACCGCCCGGGCGCGGCGGCTCCTCCCCGACGGCAGTTACGAGCGCATCAGGCCGGATCCCGGCGAAGAACCGCTCGACACCCAGCGGTGGATGCTTGCGCATCGGGGGATCTGGCATACCGACGGAGAATAAAGGAGCAGGCGGACGGGGCAGCATAAATACTCGTTCCGCCTTATCATGAACCATGACCGACTCCCACCGCCCTCCGTGGTAGATGCGGGACGGCAGCCTTGTGCGGGGGAGATCTTCTGCAGGAGAATGATGATCGAATGGCAGACCGATCTACAGAGAGAGTAGTGGCATTCATGGATCTTGGCACGAACTCTATTCGCGCCCTCATCGTCCGGCTCAACCCGAACGGTTCGTATACGATCCTCACGAAGCAGAAAGAACTTGTGCGCCTCGGTGAAGGTGAGTTCGAGCACGGAAACCTCCTTCCCGAGGCGATCGACAGGACGGTGAACGTCTGCAGGAAGTTCACCGAGCTCGCCCGCAGTTTCGGCGCCGGCGAGATCGTTGCATTCGCCACCTCGGCGACCCGCGAGGCGCAGAACCGCGATGAGCTTCTCAGGCGTCTCGAGGAGGAGGCGGGTCTTGCGTTCGGCGTGATCTCGGGGCGCGAGGAGGCACGGTTAATCTATCTCGGCGTCGCGAGTGCCGTCGACCTCGGCGACCGGTCGATGCTCTTCATCGACATCGGGGGCGGGAGCACCGAGGTGGGCGTCGGCGACCAGCACGGTTACCGGCTCCTCGAAAGTCTGCAGGTGGGAGCGCTCCGTCTCACCAACCTCCTCGTCAGGCCGGACAGGGAAGGCGTCGTTACCCCGGAGAACTACCACGAGATCCGGAGGCACGTCAGAGCCGAAGGGATCCACCCACTGCACCGCCTCAAAAATCAGAAGGTCGATGTCTCTTACGGGTGCTCCGGGACTATCCAGACGCTCGCCAGCACCGCACGGCATCTCTGCCATCCCGGGGTTCCGGAGACAGAGTACGTCCTCGCGCATGCCGATCTCCAGCGGATTGCTGCCTACCTCTGCTCCCTCCCGCTCGAAGAACGTCGGCGAGTTCCCGGTATGGTCGCCGACCGGGCCGACATCCTCATCGGCGGTGCGGCAATCCTCGACGTGCTGATGGAGGAACTCGGTATTCCGGAGATCCGCATCAGCGATCGCACCCTCCGCGACGGAATGCTCGTCGATTACCTCTCCCGCACAGAAGGGTTCCCCCACGCCGAACCGCTGTCAGTCAGGAGGCGGAGCGTCATCCAGCTCGGCCGGTCCTGCGGGATCGACGAAGAGCACGCGCTCACGGTCGTCCGCCTCGCGCTCGAGCTCTACGACAGCGCCGCCCGGGAAGGGCTTCACGCCTGCGGGCCTTGGGAGCGGGAGATGCTTGAGTACGCCGCATATCTCCACGACGTCGGCTCGTTCATCTCCTTCAGGGGTCACCAGATCCATTCCCGGTATATCATCGGGAATGCGGATCTTCTCGGGTTCGATCAGGGTGAGACAGCTGTTCTCGCCCTGATCGCCCGCTACCACCGCAAAAAAGTACCGGGTAAGAAAGAGGCGGATCTCGAACCCCTCACCTCCCGGAACCGCCGTGCCGTCCGTATCCTCTCGACGCTGCTCCGTTACGCCGAACACCTCGACAGAACGCATGCCGATCTCGTACGGCACGCACGCTTCACCCACTGCGGGGATGACGAGGTCTGCCTCGAGGTCGGGTGTCCGGGCGACTGCTCGCTCGAGGTCTGGGCGGCCCGGTCTGATGCAGACGCCTTCGCAAAGGTCTTCGGGAAGAAACTGGTTGTCGCGAGCGTCTCCCCCAAATAACCCTTTTTTAGTTCTCCTGCCGCTCTTCGTGCAGCACGCCGGGCGGCACTCCAAGCTGCGGCTCCCGGTAGGGGCGCTCCTTGAGCACCGTCTCGATCCCCCGCTCCCGGAGCATGGAGAGGAAGACTGAGAGCCCGACAGCGTTTGCCGCGATCAGCGGGAGGAGCACCGTCACCGGCGCTTCGGGGAGGCCGGAGACCGGGATGAGGAGGAGGACCTGGATGCACGCAACGAGGGCTCCGAGGAAGATCAGCCGGAGGAAGCCGAACTGTCCCATCCAGCGTCGATTGAAGTATCCGGCCAGGAGACCGGCGACCACCGGACTTACCACGGAGGAGAACGCCGGCCAGCCCCCGGAAGAAGAGAAAGCCCCTCCGAAGAGGCCGGCGAGCAGCCCGGCAGCAGGCCCGCCGATGAGCCCGGCGATCATGGGGCCAAGGTCGCGGAAGGTAACGGCGAGCCCGGCGACCTCAAACCCCCGCATGCTCCCGTAAACAGAGAGGAAACCAGCGGAGATAACGAGCCAGAGAAGGTCCGTCGTCGACTGCCTGCCGAGGGCAAGGCGGCGGAAGAAGCCGGTCTGGGCAATCAGGAATGCGACGAACCCGAGGACAGCAATCCGCTCGATAAGCGGGAGTACGGAGGCCAGGAGGGATGTATCAAGAACGAACGCTGCGGGGAGCAGCGCGGCAAGGACGACAAGGACGAAGAGCCCTCCCATCTCGTCGGGGGCAAGACCGCCATGCCTGATACGCTGATACGCCCGTACGACAAACCCGGCAGGATCGAGCGTCCGGACAGGGCCTGCAGCGTCCTGGTTTCGGATCATGAAGAGGAAGAAGAAGAGCCCGAGGGTGTTCGTGACGACCATCGGGAGGAAGACAGTCCTGACCAGATCGATGATGTCAGCGAGAGGGGCGGGATAGGCGAGGAGCGGGAAGATGATGAGGAGGTGCACCGATTCAACGAGGATGCCGAGGAAGATGAACCGGAGATAAGTAAACGCGCCCCAGCGGCGGGAGAAGCAGCCGGCGATGAGGCCTGCCGCGACGGTGGCGGCGAAGCAGGGAAACGCCGTCCAGCCCCCGAGGGAGTAGCGGTATGCCCCGCCGATGAGGCCGGTGAGGAGACCGGCGACGGGGCCGCCGAGAAGCCCTGCTATCATTGGCCCGAGATCGCGGAAGTTGATGATGGCATCGTTGAATGGAATACCGTATGCCGTTCCGTAGATCGAGAAGAGAGAGAAGATAGTTACGACCGCCACCGTGTCGAGCGGTGTCAGGTAACCGGCGATCGCCCGCTGGATCAGGTTCGTCCGCAGGAGGAAGTAGACCACGAGCCCGAGGACGGCGAACCGTTCGATCAGGGGCAGACCAAAAGTCAGGAACATCTCTTCCTGCAGGAGCGCCACCGCGAGGAAGAGGGTGCTCCCGAGCACCATGACGGCGAGCCAGAGACGCGACCCGCGGGCATGAGCCGGGAGCCGGGAATCGAGATAAATGACCATGAACCCGAGCACCGCGAACATGATCGAGGCGGCGGCGGCGACGTGGTGGATAACATCCGCAGGATGCCCGAAGAGTACTGCCGAGAGCATGATAGCGGCGAAGAGGAGCAGGATTGCCCGGTACAGGGTCTTCTCCGACCGGCCGGTGCCGGTGGTCGACCGGAGGATGGAGGCGATCGCACGGGCACGGCCGTCCATGCCGCTCATGGTTGCGCCGAAGAGGGTGAAGAAACCCGTGATCAGAAAGACCGCCGCACCGCCGGGAAGGGCGTCGACGACGTGGGCGACGTCGCCGACCACCGCCTCAAGGCTCATGTGATCCGAACCGTGCCCGTGCAGGGCGGCGTATCCGAGCATGATGAACCCGAACGCAAAGATCCCGACGATGACAAAGACCATGACCAGATTCTCGTTGACGCTCCGCATATGCGCCCTGAAATAGGCCTCCCCGTGCCGGTCGCCGATCTTCTCGTGCAGCCAGACGGAGTAAAGCAGGAGATTTAAGCCCGACCCGACCGCGCCCATCAGCGCCATGAAGGTGATGAGCGACTCCGCCTCGGCGACGGCGGAGAAACCATGCAGGATATCCGCGGTTGCCGGGAGCGGCACCGCAAAGAGACTGTAGAGGACACCGACGATGAACATCAGTCCCATTACGGTGAGAATATGTTCGAACCGCTCGTACGACTCCCGCCAGAGCAGAAAGACGATCACGCCGATGCCGGCGATTGCGATAAGTTCCCGGGAGGGGAGCGCCGGAACCAGGTGCGTCAGCATCGTCGCCGCAACGAGGGCGACTCCGCCGAACGCGATCGTCTCCATGAGGTAAATGAACATGATGAAGATGACTTCCCAGTTCTTCGGCCCGGGGATCTCGCGAAGCCCGTCGAAGATAGTTCTGCCCTCAGATATCGTATACCGGGCGATACCGCTCGTAAAGGCGTACTTGAAGATAAGCGTCAGGACAATGAACCCGAGGAGCCCGTAACCGTAGACGGCTCCTGCCGCAAGGAGCTCGGTGAGACCGGTCTCCCCGCTCACTTCGACGGCCAGCACGAGGCCGGGTCCGAGGAAGAAGAGCCGTTCGTTCACGAAGGACGGCAGAAGATCGCGGATAGAGCGAAGAGACAGCCTGTATCACCTGATACCGGTACTGTTGGGGAGGAACCGGAAAAAGGGTGATCATTCTCATCCGGACGGCTAGGGCAGGGCGATCCCGAGGTACTCCGCGATGAACCTGATCGAGGCGTAGGCGAAGTACAGACCGAAGAGCAGTTTCAGGACGCCGGGCGGGATGTACCGGATGACGGCAGCCCCGGTCTGCGCCCCGATGACGGACCCCATGGCGAGGATGACGGCAGCCCCGAGTGCCACGTAGCCCTGAGCCAATTTGATGCCGCCGCCGATGATCGCCATCGGGAGTATCGCCGCAAGGCTCGTTCCCATCGTCACGTAGACCGGGGCGCCGAAGAGGTAGATGAGCCCCGGCACCAGGGCAAACCCGCCCCCGAGACCGGTCAGGCCGGTGAGCACACCGACACCGACCCCGAACCCGGTAAACGCCAGCGTCGACCCGCCGATCCCCGCCCCGGCGGGGGCGGCGCTTTCCCGGGAAAAGAGGCCCTCGCGGATCATGTTGACCGCCGGGACGAGGAAGACGACCCCGAGGATCAGCCCGAGGAGATCCGTTTCATTCGCGAGGAGGGTAAAGAGCCACGAACCGAGCAACACGCCCGCAACGCCGCCGAGGGCGAGCCGGACGGCCACCCGGGTATCCGCGTTCTTTCGGACGATGTGCCCGTACCCCCCGGAGAACGAGGTGAAGATGACGACGAAAAGGCCCGTCCCGATGGCGATCGTCTCGGGAAAACCGAGGGAGAAGTACATGACCGGCAGCATGATCGTCGATCCGCCGATCCCGATGAGCCCTCCGAGCACTCCGGCAAGAACGCCGAGACCGAAGAGGACGAGTATCCGGCCGGTATCAAGAGGCGGCGTCTCCGGGCTCTCCGCGGTTCCGGTCAGAAAGACGGCGAACGCCAGGAGAAGGAGGAAGGCGAGAAGCGCCGCCACCGGGGCATACCGCTGCCGTACGGATTGCATCGTCCTCACCTCAGGGATTCTGCACGGCGCATGTTAACGGAACAGTCGTCACAGCCTGCAGCTCTCAAGCGCACCGGTCATCGGTTCTCCCGCATACATGCAGACGGACGGGTAGTAGCGCGTAATATATTCCTTCACCATCCGGCGGGCGGAGTACTGCCACGCACAGCTCTTGATCGACTCCTTCATCACCTTCACCCACCCGTGGGGGATCTCGTCCATCGGGCGCATGTAGTAGAGCGGGGCTATCTCTTTTTCGATGATATTGTAGACGGTCTCCGCGTCGGCACGATTGTTCTCCCCGTAGGGCTGGCTGCCTTCGAAGGCCCAGCCGTTCCTGCCGTTGTAGCCCTCCACCCACCAACCGTCGAGGACGGAGAGGTTCGGCACCCCGTTGAGCGCGGCCTTCATCCCGCTCGTTCCGCTTGCCTCCATCAGCGGCACCGGGGTGTTGAGCCAGACGTCGACGCCCTGCACCATGTAGCGTGCAAGTTGTTGACCGTAATTCTCGACGAACGCGATCCGCCCGGCAAACTCCGGCGACTCCGCAAACTGGTAGATCCGCTTGAGGACATCTTTGCCCCGGTCGTCTGCCGGATGGGCTTTTCCGGCAAAGACGAACTGGACCGGCCGCCACCGGTTCGTCACGATCTCCTCAAGCCGGTCGAGATCCTCAAAGATCAGATCCGCCCGTTTGTAGCCGGTAAACCTGCGGGCAAACCCGATCGTCAGGGTGGTGGCGTCGAGCATCAACCCCTCCGCCACGAGGTTCCACGGCTCGTTCCGGTACCCCGACCATTTCCGCCGCTTCCGTTCGCGGATCCGGGAGAAGAGTTTCATCTTCAGCCACAGGTGCACGTTCCAGAGCTCCTCGTCCGGGATCTCGTCGATGAACCGCCAGACAAGAGGATTGTCGTGTTCCTCCCGCCAGGTCGGGCAGACGGGATCCATGTACGTGTCAAAGAGCGTCTCCACCCGCCGGTTCAGCCAGGTGGGAACATGGACGCCGTTTGTCACCGATTCTATCGGGACAAGGCTCTCCGGCACTCCGGGCCAGAGGGACTGCCACATCTGCCGTGCAACCTCGCCGTGTTTCTGGGAGACGCCGTTGTGGAATCGGGTCATCCGAAAGGCAAACGCAGTCATGTTGAATCCCGCTTCAGGATCGTGGGGCGCCGCCCCAAGATCGATGAACGTCTCCCAGTCGATTCCGAGGGAGGGGGCGTAGTCGCCGAAGTACCGGTGCATCAGGTCGAACGGGAATATATCATGGCCTGCCGGCACCGGTGTATGGGTTGTGAAGATCGAGGTGTTCCGTACCTGCTTCGCTGCCTCTTCAAACGACATGCCCGCATCAACCCGTTCCCGGAGCCGTTCGATGAGAGCAAAAGCCGAATGCCCTTCGTTAAGGTGCATGGCCGAGTAACTGACCCCGAGGGTGTTGAGCACCGTCCGGCCGCCGACCCCGAGCACCAGTTCCTGCCGAAGCCGTCCTTCGAGGTCTTTTTCGTAGAGCCGGTGAGAGATACTCCGGTTCTCGGGGAGGTTTTCATCGATGTGGGTGTCGAGGAGGTAGAGCGGGACTCTCCCGGCCTGCACTTTCCAGACCGCGACGTAGAGCGGCGGTTCGATGAGCGGTACCTGCACGACGAGCTGTCTGCCGTGCTCGTCCGTGACCCGGGTGATCGGGGCGGTTTCACGGTCGAGCAGTTCCACGATGTTCTTCTGCCAGCCATCCGCCTCAAGGTGCTGGTGCACGTAGCCCTCTGCATACAGGAACCCGACGGCGACCATGGGAACGCCGAGATCGCTGCACTCTTTGACGTGGTCTCCCGCAAGGATGCCGAGCCCTCCGGCGTAGAGCGGCAGGGAGGGGTGCAGCCCGAACTCCGAGGAGAAGTAGGCGATAGTGAGCGGCAACCGCTCGGGGTAGTTCTCGGAGAACCAGCTGTTTTTACTCGCCATGTAGTTTCGGAACCGGCACATGAGCAGATCGTAGCGGCGGAGGTAGTCGGGATCCTCTGCCGCACGCTCGAAGAACCGCGCCGGGGTCTCAAGGAGCATCTTTACCGGGTTCTGCCCGCTCTCCTTCCATTCCGCCCGGTTGATCTGCTTGAAAAGCAGCATCGCCGAGGAATGCCAGCTCCACCAGAGATTGTATGCCAGCTCCACCAGCCCGGATATTCTGTCCGGGATGTGCGAGAACCGGTCTACAGGTATGTCCGTCATTGTGATCTCACCGGAAGGTCTTCACCGGGGGGAGATGGGCACGGCAGTACATAAGCTCTTCCCCGACCGAGGGAGGAGTCGGAGAGTTTACTCCGGGGTACAGCTCCGCGAGATCCACCCACTGAAACCAGGGCTAAAACAGGAAAATACTCGCAAATCTACCTCTTTTCGGGACGGACAGGGAGATGGTCTCCCCTCACCCGGACACCGGCGTGCCGACGGCCTCCGGAGGGCATGACCGGAGTATGGCGGTTTGCAACACATGAGTGCCCGACCGTGAACGGCGGGAAACCGACTGGTTCGCCGTGTCCCGGTTACACGGGACTTCGGGAGAGAACCTCAGAGGAAGAATGAAAGGAAGGCTCTGATCCATCACCGCTTTCGCTCGTCTTTCTCCATCATCTCCCGGATTTTGCGTTCTTCCCACTCACTGCCGAAGATCCGGTTTCCGACAAAGACATCGAGTGCGTGGAAGGCGATCCCGACCCCCCAGAAGAGCGTCACCCAGTAGAACCAGAGAGCACCGGGGCTCGTGAGGAGGTTGATAATCACAAGCAGGACATTGATGATGATATAAATGCCAAGGTGCGTGTAGAAACCCCGAATATCCTCGACACGCTTCTTCGCCCGCGCATACCGCTCGCTCTCATCCATCGTCATCAGGCTATCGTTGTCGCGACTCGATATAAAGAGACTGGATCCGCGCCCGGATCTCCCGGCACCGACTGAGAGCATACACTTTCGCCCCCCGCAGAGGGCGAGCTTATACCCTGCCCTGCCGAACCCGGAAGTAATGGACGGCATGAGCCGGAGAGCGGGGTACATCCAGCGGTATCGCTCCTACGCGTACGACAGCCGGGGCTACTCCTGCCAGATCGTCGAGGTCACCATCCACGGCATCCGCTACGGCATCCGGGACGGCGAGCTCCGCCGGGCGCTCGCAGGCCGGGGACACGCCCGCGTCGAAGCGCTCCGGCAGGACTGGCGGCAGTACCTGGACGGCACCGTCGGGTACGCGAATCGCTCGAAGAGCGGCCGGGCACTTGTCATCGACCTCGCACCGGGGCGGCGGTACTCCATCGCCGCCGAGAGCCTGCGAGCGGTGCTCTCCCGGAAACGATCCTACGCATCCGTCATCGAGGTTGCACCCCGCCCCCAAAAACCCGGCTCTACCATGCAGCAGACCCTCGCCGGGATCGCCTGACCGCTGCATCAGGAGGGGCGGCAGACGACGACGGCAATCCCCTGATCACCGACGAGAACGGACGGGGAATACCGGAGGAGCCAACCGGAGACAATGATGTCCCCGATCGACCCGGCAGCGTTCAGAATCAGGATCAGAAGGAGGGGCGGCAGGACGATGAGGGGCACCACGGTGAGGAGGAAGAGCCCGGCTACGGTGGTGACGAAGAGCGGCGCAAGCGCGATCCCGAAGTACCGGTTCCGGGCGACGGTGACGCCGGGCGGCGCGCCGACGTATGCGTAGAACCCGGTAACCCCAAGCCGGGGACGCTCTCCCGTAATGAGCCAAAAGAAGAATGCATGCACCCCTTCGTGCACCACCACCAGAACCAGCACCGCCCCGGCGAAAACGGCAAGCCCGGCGGCAATGGCGACCAGCCCTTCCATTCCGGAGAACGTAAACGAAGCCTCGGTGGGAATATCGGGCCGAAGCAGGATCGCCGCCTGCAGAAAGAGAAATGCCGAGGCCACGAGGCCGAGGAAACCCGCCATCTGGACAAGGATGATATTTTTCTTCGTCGAGAGGTCGAGCCTGCCGACCTCATGCAGGCCGGAACGGATCAAGGCCTCTCCCGCTCCGCCGCCTCCGCCGCCCGTTCGCCCGCGTCCCGGAACGCCCGGGCGACCCCGCCGGGGCCAAGCCTGACGCCCCCGAAGACCCTTGAGACGACCAGGGCATGCCGGTCAAGGGCATGCCGCCTGAGCACCGTAAGAAGCACCCGGCCGGGCTGGCCAACCTCGCGATCGCTCCGGAACTCCTCCGTCCCGCCGATACGCACGGCAGCACAGTGGTGGGCGGCCTTCCGGTAGCAGCTCCGGTGCCGGTCGAGGATGACCTTGAGATCCCCGGCACTCTCGATCTCGTAGAGGTGCGCGTAGAACCGGGAACGACGCTCCTCGACGGCCACCACCGCCGACTCCCACATCAGAGCGACTCCCATGCATAGGCTGCCGCCCCGAGGAGCGGCGCTCTGCCCTCAAAAGTGCTGACGACCAGGCGGGGCAGCGCGAGGTATCGATCGACGAACGGCATCAGGTGCTCGATGACGAGATCACCGTTATACCGGGCGATGGGGCCGTCGAAGACGATAACCTCGGGATTGTAGGCGACGATGACGTTCGAGATCCCGCGGGCGTTCACCCGGCCGAGCGCCTCCATGAACGCGAGGGCGACGGGCTCTCCCGCCCGTGCGGCGGCGAAGATCGCCGCAGGAGTGTCCGCCACAAATCCGGCATCGCCGATCCCTTCGCTCTCCTGCCAGGCAGCGAAGAACCGGGGCATGAACCGGCCTGACCCGTAAGCCTCCCAGTGGCCGAGGTGACCGCACCCGCAGCGCTGGTTGTAGTGGTTGTCGACGAAGAGATGCCCGATCTCGCCGGCGTTCCCGTTCCGCCCGAGAAGGAGACGACCACCGACGACCGCGCCGCCGCCGATCCCGGTCGACATGGTGACGTATACGACGTTCCCGCACCCCCGGGCAGCACCGACCCACCGCTCACCGAGAAGACCCGCCCGGGCGTCATTGACGAGAAACGTCGGCACCCCGAACCGCTCCCGGACCGGCTCGACGAGGGCGACCTCGGGGAAAGCGATGTTCGGCGAGTGCACCATCATTCCGCGCGTAAGATCGAGCGGCCCGGCGGAACTGATCCCAACAGCGGCGATGGCAGCCTCCGTCCCGGCAGGAGACCGGAGCAGACGTTCGATCAGCCCGAGAAGCGCATCGGTGACGACCGCACCGGACTGCCCGACGACGGGCGTCGGCGTTCTGGCATGTTCGAGAATTCGTCCATTTTCCGTGACGATACCGGCACGGATCTGTGTTCCTCCAAGGTCGACAGCTATCAGGTTCGGCATGCATCCTCCGGGATGGTTCTTGTCGTCGGTAATAATAACCCTGATGCCTCCGGCACATTTCCTCCACCGCGGCGGAAGGATGTATGCGCAGCTATGCTATACGGCGCATCGCATGGTCGATCCGATCCGGCTCATCCTGCTCGTCAACACCGTCTTCGCCATCATCATTGTCTTCGGCCGGAGCTCCTTCCGACAGCGGGGATTCATCAGAGAAGAAAGAGGGTGATCTTCTCCTCGAACAGCATCTTCGCGATCGGCATACCCCGAAGATCGACCATGCCCGCCCGCTCCCCGACGGGGAGCTCGGCACCTTCCACGGCCTCATCGCCATGCTGATCGGGAGCTGCTGCGGCTCTTCGAGGAGGATATCACCCGTTCGACCGAGATCACGCACGACCGGCGTAGGTGAAGGTGGGGGAGTCGGTCTCCCGCCTCGTCTCACCGATCCTCTGATCCGATCGCCAGATAGGAAGAATGGACTCTCACGCAGATCGCCGACGGGCAGGGATATCTCACCGGTGATGACAACCTCCGGCAGCTCCGTTTCTGATGAAGGCGAACAGGCGCTATCTGCGCTCCGTGCCGACAGAGACTCCGGAAGGAGGTAATTCCGCTGCAGCAGAGTCTCACATTTTTAGGTATACCGAAATCATTAATCTCTCCGCTGCCGACCGATCTTTTAGGCAAACCTAAAAATGGTACATATGACAACCGAACTGATCACCCTGCAGACGGGGACACGCGCGACGGTCGTCGGATTTACAGGACCCCAGGGCTTCGCCTGGAAACTCCGGACCATCGGCATCCGCGAAGGGAAGACGCTAACGGTGGTTGCCCGCCACCCCTTCGGCGGCCCGGTCGTCGTGAGCGTGGACGGCCGTGCAGTGACGCTGGGTAGAGGAATGGCCCGCAGGGTTCTGGTGGACGTGCAGGCATGAAGCGCATCGTCCTGATGGGCAACCCGAACGTCGGCAAGAGCGGGATGTTTTCGCGGCTGACCGGGGCGCACGTCATCACCTCGAATTATCCGGGTACGACCGTGGACTACTCACGGGGCACCATACATGTCGACGGGGCGGCTGTCGAACTCGTCGACGCTCCCGGAACCTACTCCCTTGAGCCCTCCAATGCCGCCGAAGAGACAGCGGCCGCGATGCTGGAGACGGCCGACCTGATCGTCAGCGTCGTCGACGCGACCAACCTGGAACGAAACCTCTTCCTGACGCTCGAGGTGCTTGAGCGGGGAAAACCGGTCATCGTGGCGCTCAATCTCTGGGATGAGGCGGTGCACCAGGGAATCGCCGTCGACGTCGAACGCCTCGAAGACCTGCTGGGTGTGCCGGTCGTTGCGACGGTCGGACTCTCCGGGCAGGGGATCAGCGACCTGATCGGCAGGCTCGACGAGGCACGGCCGACCGGCACCATCGCACCCATGGACGCGGAGGAGCGATGGAAGACCGTCGGTCGGATCACAGACGCGGTGCAAACGATCACCCATCGGCACCCCACCCTTCGCGACCGGCTCGCGGAGGCGAGTGTCCGGCCGGGAAGCGGCATTCTCATCGCTCTCGGGGTTATTGCAGCCGCTTTCTGGGCGGTACGGCTGATCGGCGAGAGTCTTATCCAGTACATCTTCGAACCGCTCTTTGATCTCTACACGCCCTTCGTCCTGCAGCTCTCCGATCTCCTCGGCCCGGGCATCCTGCACGACATCCTGATCGGGAGGCTGAGCGACGGCGGGATCGACTACGTCGAAGCGATGGGGTTGCTGACGACCGGTCTTTACGTCCCCTTCGCCATGGTGCTGCCGTATATCGTGGCATTTTATCTCATGCTCTCGATCATGGAGGACTCCGGCTACCTTCCGAGGCTCGCGACGCTGACCGACACCTTCTTTCACCGGCTGGGCATGCACGGCTATGGGATCATCCCGCTCTTCCTTGGGCTCGGCTGCAACGTCCCCGGCGTTCTCGCAACGAGGGTGCTTGAGACGCGGAAGCAGCGGTTCATCGCCGCGACCCTGCTCGGGATCTCCATTCCGTGCATGGCGCAGATCGCAATGATCTTCGGGGTGCTCGGATCCTTTGGGATGCAATACGTGGCGGCGGTCTTTCTCACGCTCGCGCTCGTTTACCTGGCGGCAGGGCTCGTCCTGAACCGGTTCATCGGCGGGGAATGCCCGGAGATCTTCCTCGAGATCCCGCCTTACCGGATGCCGGGGGCCCGGTTGACCCTCAAGAAGACCTGGACGCGGGTGCGCGGATTCATCATGGAAGCGGTCCCGTACCTCTTTCTCGGTATCCTGATCGTCAACCTGCTCTATACCGCCGGTATCCTCGATGCGCTGGGCATCCTGCTCGCCCCGCTGATGGAGGGCTGGCTCGGGCTGCCGCCGGAGGCGACGACCGCGCTCCTGGTCGGCATCCTGCGCAAAGATCTGGCCGTCGGAATGCTCGTTCCCCTGGGAATGACGCCGGTACAGCTGGTGATCGCGGTGACGATGCTGACAATGTACTTCCCCTGCATTGCCACGTTCGCGGTGCTCCTCCGGGAGCTCGGTGCGAGAGACATGCTCCTTTCAGCTGCCGTCATGACCGGGACGGCGCTGATCGTCGGCGGGCTGATGCACCTGGTGCTGGCAGGGCTTTTCGGAGGCGGACTGTGAGGAAAAAAACCATCGAAGAGTATATCGAGACGATTGACGCGCTCGAGAAACGAGAGGGGCGGGCGCAGACCGGGATGATCGCGCAGGAGATCGACGTCAAACCGCCTTCAGTGACCGAGATGCTGCGGAAGCTTGAGAAGAGCGGCCTTGTCGAGTACGAATCCTATTCCGGCGCCACACTGACCCCGACCGGAAGGAAGATGGCCTGCGATCTGCAGAAGAAGCACAGAACCGTGGCATCGTTCCTGGAGATGCTCGGCGTCGATCACGGTATCGCAGAAACCGACGCCTGCCAGATCGAACACCACGTGAGCCCCGAGACGGCCGAACGTCTCAGACTTTTTGTAGATTACCTCCGCGAATCGCCATTCGGTCGGGAATGCACGGATCATTTCGACAGGTACTGCAGAGAACGGGAGAGGTGAGAGGCGGTCGTCACCCATCACCCCGTCTCCGGGAGCGGTCGATGAACCGCCGGAGGCGGGGAATATTCTGCTCGTAGTGGATACGGAGCGACGGGATCGTATGCGGGAGATACTTCGGGAGGACGGCGGCACCCATTATGCCCTTCCGGAGGAGACTTTTTTCCCACCCGACGACGCAGGCATGTTTCCGGAGGATTGCTTCCAGAAACCCGGCCGGATCCTCGGCCTCCGCCGCCGTGACCACACCCGCGAGGTCGCGGAGAATGTGCCCGTCCGTCCCCCCGGTGGCGGGCATATTCCGCCGGAGGGCAAGATCGGTGGCTTTCTGGTTCAGGAGATGCGTCATGTTCCCACAGATCGCCTCGATCCCGTCAAACCGGTCGAGAACAGACGGGTCGAGGTAGCCCCGGTCGATACACTTGCAGACGCCCTTGTTGAAGAATGCGTAGCCGAACGGGTGGGCGGCGACGACGAAGGCGCCCGTGCCCTCGGCGGCGTCCAGGATATCTTCCGTGGTGCGGCGGATGGCGAGGCAGGGGCTCGTCTGCTTGTACTCCCGGACGTGGCGATCGTAAAACTCCCGGAGTTCTGCAGTCTCTCCAAAGTAGAGAAGGATATGCGGGCCGTCGGCGGCACTGATCTCCATTCCGGGAACGACGACGAAGCCCGGGTTTTCCCGGCAGAGCCGGGCAGCCTCTTCGACGCCGCTCACCTGGTTATGATCGGTGATCGAAACACCGATGCCGAGACGCCTGCAGGCCATGAGCAGATCGGCCACCCGGGGCCGGCCGTCGGAGTGCTCCGTATGGACGTGCATATCGACGGGCAGAGAGCCCGCCGCCCGGAGTGCGGAGAGGTCGGGGACGGCGAACCGGATGCGGTGAGCGAGGGGAGACATCTGCTGAGGCGGGTATTCGCGGGCCGGGGTCTAACAGGTTTCGGTTCGGACGGGACGAAAAACCGCTGCCGCTCTCTCCGGATATCCCACATATTCCCGAGGCAGAGAGTCTCAGCTACGCGTGAAGAGATCCGGCTCCGACCATAGCCTGCCCTCCGGGGTCACCGCGTGGTTCGGGTGAAGGAGTAACGGCCCTCGATTGCGACCTCGAAGTACGCCATCGGCGACGTCGACGCCATCAGACCTCTGTAGACATCCGGTGGAACACCGTAGTAGCGGAAGGTCTCTCCGTTGCCGAAGAGGATATCGAGCGAACCGCTATGCTGGTCGTACTCAGCCGAGGTGATCGCTCCTGATGCAACGACTCTGCTCTGCATGCCCGCCGAAGGAGACCGGGAACTCATATACTTTACGGCTCCAGGGTGCCGGCACGGTTCACCGGTAGGCCTCTTTCACCGGTGAGGACGGATACTGTCCCTCGATCATCCCGTAGAAGTAAGGGTCGGGCGGCATCGTCTCCACAAGGTCCTGGTAGACCGTCGAGGGCACCTGGTAGTACTGGACTACCCAGCCGTCGACGAACGCGATCTCAAGCGCCCGGCTGCCCCGGTCGTAGCCTATCGATTCGATGACTGCGGAGGTAACGGCTGTTCGCTGCATGAACTTCCGGATGATAGTCGGGAGTGGTAAGGCTTCTGCAGGATCGGGGGCGGCGCTCGGTTACTGCACCTTCTCGTAGGGATACCGCTCGCTGATGAACTCACGGAAGAACCATTCCGGGGACTCGGCGGCAAGCAGATCATCGTAGATCGCCGGCGGGACCCCGAAGTACTCGTAAACACCCCCGCTCTCGAACTCCATACGGAGAATTTCCATCTCCCGGTCGTAGCCGATAGACTTCAGACCGGCGGACTCGATCGCTTCCCGCTGCATGGGCGAGGGTTGCGGCCCAGGGGGATAAGGGTTGCGGAGACGCCCGGAGTCCCACCTCACCATGACCCTGCAGGGCAGCGGCGGACTCAGCTGCCGGGCATCCCGGATGCATGTCCCTTTTTTTCGGATATCGGGGGGGTTCCGGTTACACCATCCCCTGCAGCCCCATCGTCACCAGCATCATTGCTGCAGCCGCCGAAAGCCCGAAGATGACCACCGCCCAGACGATCATGAAAGCGACGACCACCAGCATGCTCGTCTCCCGGTAGGGAACGAGGCCGTCGTTCATCCTTTTCGCCGTCCGGTAGGCGTCATAGCCGCCCCAGAGCCAGACCGCGACCCCGGGGACGATCATCACAAAGAGCCCGGCGAGGCTGCCGAACAGCACCAGAACACCTTTTCCGAACTGCCCGTTGTAGGCCTGCCCGAGGCCGTTGAAGAGGAGCGAGAGACCCGCCGCCATCGCCGGATTTTTCTTCTTCTCCCGGCGGGAGACCTCCGCCGCCGCAAGGGCATCCCGTATCGAGACCGGTTCTGCCGTTTCAGTACGCACGATGCAGAGATACGCCCGATAGGAATATCAGCGTTTCCCGCAAGGGCGCTCCGATATCCTCATATCCTTCCGGCGCGATGCACTCTTTCGGAGAAAGCACATATGCCAGAGAGAGCGGTCACCACGGAAGAAGCAAAGATGATCGGCGAAGCGCTCGGCCTGACCTGGGATCGGTTCGACGTCGAGCAGTTCCGGCAGGGGATGGAGGTCGAACTCGAGCACGGCCTGCACGATCCGGCGACGAACGTGACGAACGACGACCTTCTGGTCACCGGCAAGATCGCTCTTGCGCACCTCAACGAGTTCCCGGACTATTACGACCGGCTCGAGGTCATGGAAGAAGAGGCGAAGCGCTACTGGAGCGGCAGAAGATAAGTTCCCCGCAACAGCGGATCAGGGCGGCCACCCGCCTGGCCGCCTCGCACACTCCTTTGGAAGAGCACTCAAAGAGCCCGGGCTGTCGGGGTGGTGAGGGCGCGGCCTTTCCGCACGTAGAGTTCCAAAGAGGGCTCCATGAGGAGCCGGCGCTAGCCTTTATACAGGACATATCCTTAAAATCGTGAAAATTTCAAAAAATTCGATTATTTTCAAGATTTTTTCCAGTTTGCGGTTATCCGTCGTCGATTCATTCCGGATGGCTTATATACCATCCTCAATCACATTTCGTCTATAGACATCTTTTGTGATTGCTATGTGTGGCATGCGGATGCAGGGAATAAACCCTCAGAACATCCTCTTCCGGGCGATCATCGTCCTGATTCTTGTCGGACTGCTGGCGATGCCGGCAGCGGCGGAAGAGGCACTCCCGGACGCGGTCCGGGTGGATGCAACGTATAACGAAATGACTCCTGACTACGGCTATCTGAACTTCTCGAGTATTCAGCCAGCGCTCGACGCCGTCGCCGAAGGCGGCACCGTCACCGTCGACGGGGGGACGTATACGGGACACCTGAACATAACGCAGGCCGTCTCGCTCGTCACCGATGAAGACGCCGTCATCGACGCCGACGGCTGGGGTCTCGGTATCCTCATCTGCGTGGACGACGTCTCCGTTGAAGGCTTCACCGTGATCGGCGCGACGACCTACGGTATCGCCAGCAACATGGTTGACAACGCAGAGATCACCGGCAACACCGTCACCGTCCTCTCCGACGAGACCACGCTCGAAGCTCCCGTCGGGATCTATCTCAACGGAGGCGCCGGCCATATCGTCACCGAGAACACCGTCACGGTGGAGAGCGATCTTCCTGAAGAGGCGGGTATTGTCGCCTGGAACGTGGAGAACGCCGACGTCTCCGACAACATGGTCACCGTCTATGCCGAGTACGTCGCGATCGTACTCCTGGATACCGAGGCTTTAGAGGTTCATCCATTCGCCCAGTGGGGCGCAAGCGCCCGGCAGGACGAAGTCAGTGCTCTTGAGGATGAAGGGGACTTCAAATACGTCGAACCCATCGGGATTGTCGTGAACGGAACCGATGTACTGATCGACGAGAACTCGATCGGGGTCGTCGCAACATGCCTCGGCGAGCCCGGCGAGGACGCCTTCTACGGAGCATACCCCCTCGGCATCAAGGCCGATGGCGAATCCGTCGAGGTCACGGACAACATAATTGAGGTCGAGAGCGAAGCCACCGACTACTCCTACGGCGACGGAATTGCGGCGAGGGGTGCGCTTGCTCTCATCGAAGGCAACACCATCACCTCGATTGTGACCGCAGAGGATGCGGAGCCGTGGGGTATCAACCTCTACGATGCCCTGAAAGGCCAGGTCCTCGAGAACGAGGTCACTATCGCCATCTTCGCCGACTACGCCGACGATACCTACGGCATTCTTGCGGAAGAGTCCGGGAAGGCGCAGATACTCGACAATAACGTCACCTATACCGCAGAGATCGGCGGCCTGGATATCACCGAAGCGGGCGCCGGTATCGAAGGCGTCGCCGTCTATGACTGCTACCAGTCGCAGGTCGCCGGGAACGACGTTGAAGTCGCCATCATGGTCCTGGCGGTGAACGGACTCGATATCGGATCGGAAGACTCCGGCCTCTCCTCGACCGCCGCAGAGGTCTATGCCGACCTCACCGGCGAGATCGTCGAAGGGTGGGCCGGAGCAACCGGTATCGACGTCGACGAAAGTGACGAAGCCTGGGTCCTCGAAAACGAGATCGCCGTCGAGGTGCTCCTCGCATCGGTGGACATCGCCGAGAACGTAAGCGTCGTCGAAGGCGGGATCTGGTCGACGGGCCTGCTGATCGAGGATTCGTACGGTGCCGTAGCCTTCGGGAATACCATCGATGCCGGTTTCATGACGGCGGCAGAGGGGATCGGTAGCGGCGACAACGCCAGCGTCGCCTACACCAGACTCTCCAGCGAAGTCGCCGGCGTGGTACTCTACGACACAGAGGATGCGGAGGTCTCCGAAAACTGCATTACGGCCGAGAGCCTCCAGATTACCGTCGCGGAAGCCCTGGCAGCCATTTCGGAGGACGGCGGTCTGGTGTATCTCCTCGACACCCAGCTGGCCGAGGACGAGACGGAGATGAACGCGTTTGCCGCGTCTCTCGATGAAGAGGGTGCATATGCGGAGGCAATCTGGGAAGGCCTGAACGAGACCGCGCTCGCCCGCACACGCACAACTGCGGCCGCGGCCGGTATCTACGCCGATACCGATGGCGATACCGAGATCTATGACAACACCGTCGACGTAGCAATCGACTCTCTGGTCATGGATATCGCAATGTACGAAGTCATCAGTGAGGATGCGGTGACGTCCGCAGTCGGTCTTGCACAGGGCTTCGGTATCATCGGCCCCGACGGGTACGATGCATCCATATGCGGGAATACCGTCACGGTGGAATCAACCGGTGCCATTGAGGCAGTCTCAGCCGAAGGAGAGGTGTCCGCCGCAAGCGTACTGAGCGAATCGCAGCTCCGCGTCGCTGCACGGGGTATCGTCGGCCTTGCAGAGGAGAACGACATCTCCGATAACACTGTCGACATCGCCGCGATCGGCGAGTCCGAAGCCCTTGCATTCGAGGAAGTGCCCGACAGCCTGGCCGTTGCAGCCTCGCTGATCAAAACCCGTGCGGTCGGCATCACGATTCCCCTCGCCGCAGAGTCTTATGACAACGAAGTCAGCGACAACACGGTGAATGTTCTCTCCACCCTGACGCCCGTCTCTGCGGCAGAGGGCGTCTCCGGGGAAATCGCGGCGATCGTACAGGGCAGGGCTGCCGGCATCGGCATTCGCGCACCCAACGCCTGGATCTCCGGCAACGAGGTGGACGTCATCGCATGTGTGGATAACGCCACCGCCGTCGCTGCCGAGGCATCCATACAGGAAGTGATAAGCGAAAACATTGCGATCGCAACCGCTCAGGGTATTGTGACGAAGAACGCCATTGTCGAGGATAACGTCGTCTCCGCTGAAGGCATCGCCACCGGAACGGTCATTTCCGAGACGGAAGAACTCCTCGAGAACGCCGATGCCCTCATCCTCACCGAAGCCGTCGGCATCGGTATCCACGACCGCGGCCTCTCCACGATGATGCGCAACACCGTCACCGGAAACGGAGAAGCGGCCCTCTACGGCTATCTCGAGGGCTACCGCCTCGATGGGTTCGGCGTCGCCTTCGCCGAAGGTCTGGGTATCATGACGAATGGCGGAACCGTTGCCTACAACAATATCGAGAGCGGCCTGCTGGGCGACTATAAAAAGGACATCCCGACCAGCGCGGCATACAACTGGTGGGGCGATGCAAGCGGTCCGTCCGGTTACGGCCCGGGAACAGGAAGCCCCATCTACGGCGTCATCTACTACGACGATCCCATGACCTGGGAACCCTGGCTGACCCGCCCCTACGAGACCGTCCTTGACGAGGATAAGGCATACCTCGGTATCGAGCTCCGGCCCGACACGGGTCTTTCGAAGGGCTGGAACACGCTCTCGACGCCGATAGCCCTTGAGGACAATTCCTGGCGTGCCATCACCAGCATGGGCGAGGGGCTGAACTACAGCATCGCCTACACCTGGGACGCCGTCAGCCAGCGGTGGGTGCAGGTGCTTGACACCACCCGGATAAGCCCACTCGACGCCGTCTACGTGAAACTGCGTGAGGACGCCCGTCTTCCGGTCGCTATCAGCCCGGAGATCACGAGCCCGCCGGTGAAGTATCTCAAATCCGGCTGGAACCTCATCGGCCCTGCGTATGCCTTCGATCAGGATACCCTTGCATGGGACGAGATGAAGGTCGACAAGGCACTCATTTCGATCGAAGAGACGCCGGCAGGCCTCACCGGCTACACCGTCGTTCTCTCCCCGTCGATCAACGACGAAGCATGGGCGTATACCGCCGGCGCCGCCAAGACACCGACGATGAGCACCGGCTACGGCTACTGGGTCCAGATGGAGAACCCGGACGCCCTGGCCGGCTTCAGCTCGACGCCCCTCAATCTCCCGGAGATCGATCTCGGGTGGGGCTAACACCCCCCCCTCCTCTCCACACCGTGAGGACCCAACCATGCAGAGAACCACACACACACTCGCACTCCTGCTGGCACTCGCAGTCCTGACCGTGCCGGCAGTCGCAGAAGATCCGTCCGGACCGGTGCCCCATGCCTTCTACGGCACCCTGCTGGATTCCGACGGGACGGCAGCGCCGGTCGGGACCATCGTCGTCGCTTCGGTCAGGGGACAGAACGTGGGAAGTATCACCGTCACCACGGCAGGCGAGTACGGCAATGCCGCTGACGGAGCTGCAAAGCTCATCGTCTGGAACAACGCTCTGGTCACCGGCGATCCGATCACATTCTATATCGACGGTGTCCGTGCCGCAGAGACCGCTTCCTTTGAGGCAGAAATGGTGACACGCCTCAATCTCACCGCAAGCGCTCCGCTGCCGAAAGAGCAGCCAGGGGAGAGCACGACCGAACCAGTCTCCCCGAAGCAGGGCCAGGAGACGACGGTGACCGGTAATGCGACCGGCACCTCAGTCACCATCACGACGACGGTCGACCTGACGGACGAGACGATAGCCTTCACGGCCTTTGAAGAGCCTCCGGACAACCAGGCTGTTCCCTCGACCCTGGCATCCGTCGGGCGGTACGCCGAGATCACGAGCACCATCTCGAACAATCAGATCCAGAGCGTAACGATCCGTATCTTCTACACCGACGCCGATATCGCCGCCGCAGGGATAGACGAGGCGAGCATCCGGGTCTACTGGTGGAACCCGACCGCTCAGGTCTGGGAACAGCTCCCCGGCGGCGTCGACACTGCTCAGAACGTTGCCTGGGGCACGACGAGCCACTTCTCCACCTTCGCTCTCCTCTCGGTGAAAGCGGTCACCCCGACACCGGGCGGCGGCGGAGGTGGCGGCAGCGCGGCCGGCGGTGCAGCAGGCCCGATCGTCTATCCGACCGATACCTTCGGGACGCCGACGGTGACCCCGACCGTGACGGCAACGATGCCGACCAACATTCCAACGACGGCCGCTCCTGGTGAGACGGTGGTTCCGGGCGGAGCAGCGGGGCAGCAACCCGGCGAGCCCGGAGCAAGCGGCGGGCAGACGGGAGAAGAACTTCCGATGGCCATCATCGCCATCGCGGTTCTCGTCATCGCCGGTATCGCGGCTGCCTTCTTCTTCCTGAAGAAGCAGTAACCCGAAACACTTCCTTTTTTCAGGCAGGGCTCTCTTCCGCACGATTCGTCAAGCGACACTTAAATAGCCGCAATTCCGGCCGGATCCGGCTAAATTTCGACCCGCACAGAAGCCCCCAGACGGCCGATCTCGTGGCGGGGTATGGATTACATCCTCCGAACATTACCTTCGCTCATATCGCTGTTATACCTCGGTGAATTTTCCGGCAATCAGGAATCAGAGCGCAATGCTCCGGGTTCCGGGAGCACCCGGATCAGTCGTCTGAAACCGGCCTTAAAATCAAAAAAGAACCCTAATGTGCCCTTGGTTCAGGGCGGAAAGAGGGCGGGTCCCCACCCGGCCATCCCGGAGACCGCCGGGCACTCTCGAGCAGCCCCATACAGGACGACGGCGACAGCATCCCGGGGGCGGAAGGGTGGCGGGTCTGCACCGACAGTCCGCAGAAAAACACGCGGATCCGGAGGCGCCCTCACGGCCCCTGCGGGAGGGTCGGTTCCCCGGGAAGCCCCAGAAGCGGGAAACCCCCCTGCGGTAGACCGAAGAGGACGTTCCCAAGCGATGTTGCGAAGATGAAGAGCAGCATGAGCGCGACGAGCCAGATCGCAAGGAAGATGACCATATCGCGCCGCCGGATCTCCCGGAACGCGATCTCGCCGGCATTCATCCGCCGTGCCGTCCTGTGGGCGTCGTAGATACCGTAGAGCCAGACCACGACGCCGGGCACGATGAAGAGGAAAAGCCCGGCGAGCGTCCCGAAGAGGACGGCAAGGCCCTTCGCAAGCTGGCCGTTGTAGACCTGCCCGGCACCGTCGAAGAAGACCGAAAGAAAGAACGCCGTCCAGGGATTCTTATCCCTCCGCAGGTAACTGCCCGGAACGCTCGCCCCGCAGCTCTGACAGTACTCGACCCCTTCCGACCGGAGCGGCTCCCCACACGTCTCGCAGACCTTTGCCATCCCTTCACCCCTCGGGGGTGAGTGGCAACGAGAATATATAGCGTTTTCCCATGCCGGGCAGAAAAAACGCGAAGGCTTATTGCGCATCGTCAAGCGAGTATACAAGCATGGATGCGAGGAGAGGTGAAGCGGCCTGGACGAGGATCCGGCAGCGCCGGCTCTTCGACGGCGCAGAATACTACGCCGAACGGCTCTTTGAGACCCAGCAGGCCGCACGCAGTTACGCCCGCCTGCTCGAGACGCGGGGCGCGATTGTCCAGGTGGCTCCCTCGCACGCGGAGGGAGGGAAACGAGGCTATGCCGTCTTCGTCCGGCGGGAGCGATGATCCCGGCCGGCACTTCCCGCGAGGTACTCCTCTTTTACAATCCCGTAGATCCCGATATCCTCAAAAAAACCCCACTTCTGCACATGCCGGCGGAGGCACCCTTCGTAGGCCATGCCGCACTTCTGCATAACCCTCGCCGAGGCGGGGTTCCGGGTAAAGTACATCGCGTAAATCCGGTTTAAACCGAGCCCCCCGAACCCGTATGCAATGATCGCCCCTGCAGCCTCGGTGGCATAGCCCCGGTTCCAGTAAGGCTTTCCTATCCAGTAACCGAGCTCTCCGCGCCGGTGCCGCCGGTCGATGTTCATGAGTCCGATCGCACCGATGAGCAGGTCGTCGTCGGCGGGGGTGACCGCAAAGACCACCATCTCCCCGAGCACGAACCCTTCTTCGTGGCCGGCGATCCAGGACCCCGCCACGCCGTCCGGGTACGGATAGGGGATATCGAGGGCATTCGCCGCAACGTCGTAGTCCCCGGCGAGCCGCTGCACCTCCGGGGCGTCAGTAAGGGTCATCGGGCGAAGGAGGAGCCGCTCGGTCGCAAGCGTGGGCTGACGGGTCATACTCTGATCCTCACCCTTTCAGTAGCGGAATACTTAAAAACCTGCCACATGGGCGCTCCCGGAGCCGGATCACGGAATCTCGCGGATCTCAAGCGGTCCGTAGAACGCCCTGCTCTCCCAGACGACCGTTCCGTCGGGCTCGCGGATCACGGCATCGACCGTGACCGTCTCGCCGGGGCGGCGGTCAACGAGGATGATGACGGGATTTTCCGGGCCGACGTTCTCATAGAGCCGATCGTCCGCCCGTTCCCGGGTAGTGCTGTCTGTCAGAACCTCATAGGAGACCCGGTATGCCGTCGGCTCATCGCTCCGTGGAACATACCGGGCGATGATGCGCTCCTCGGTGACGAACCCCTCCTCGAAGAACGCCCCCGCCTCGCCGGTCAGTACCTGGACGGGCGTCTCAGACAGGGTGACGATGCCGCCGGACGGGGGTGCGCCGGGGGTGGTGCACCCGGCCGCGAGTAGCCCTGCCGCGACGAAGAGGATGAGAATACCGATGGGTTGTGATCGCGGGGTCATGCTGCTGACCCGTTGATCGAGAGAGGATGTAGAGGTTTTGGAGCAGGTAAGCTGGTATAGGAAATTATAGGCGGCAGGAAGGCCTTGAAACCTGAATCGCCCCGGAATGGCGAGCAACCCGTGCAATTTTCAGCAACCTTTATCAGGTTTTGTTCTGTATTCCAACGTACATGATCAAAGTAGCCATCAACGGGTACGGCACCATCGGCAAAAGGGTGGCCGATGCGGTTGCCGCTCAGCCTGATATGGAAGTTATCGGCGTATCCAAGACAAGCGTCAGCGCTGAGGCGTTCATTGCCGGAAAGCGCGGCTACCCTCTTTATATCACCGACCTCTCGAAACGCGAGGCGTTCGAGAAGGCCGGGATCGCGGTCGCCGGCGACGTCGAGGAGATGATCAAGAAGGCCGATATCATCGTCGACGCCACTCCCGGCGGTGTCGGGGCGAAGAATAAGCCGATCTACGAACTCTACCAGAAGAAAGCAATCTACCAGGGCGGCGAGGATCACGAGGTCGCCGGCACGAGCTTCAATGCGCACGCGAACTACAAAGAAGCCATCGACAAACAGTTCGTCCGCGTCGTCTCCTGCAACACCACCGGGCTCGTCCGGGTCATCAACGCACTCGATCAGGCCTTCGGCGTCCGGAAGGTCCGGGCGGTGATGGTGCGCCGCGGCGGCGACCCGAACGACATCAAACGCGGACCGATCGACGCCATCGTCTTAAACCCGCAGACGATCCCGAGCCACCACGGCCCCGACGTTCAGACCGTGCTCCCGCAGATCAACATCGTCACCATGGCGATGATCGTCCCGACGACCTTCATGCACATGCATACCATCCATGCCGAGCTTGACAAGGAGACAAACCGCGATGAGGTTCTGAAGATCTTCCGGGAGCACAGCCGCATCGGCCTCGTCACCAAAGCGACGAAGATCACGAGCAACGCAGAGCTCCGCGAGTATACCCAGGATCTCGGCCGGCCGCGGACGGATCTCTGGGAGAACGGAGTATTCGAGGATTCGGTCTCGGTGCTCGACGGAAAGGAATTCTTCTGCTTCCAGGCGATCCACCAGGAGGCGGACGTCATCCCCGAGAACATCGACGCCATCCGCGCCATGATGGGAACGGTGAAGGATCCGGCGGAATCCATCCGGATGACCAACGACGCGCTCGGCTTTGTGGCCATCTAGAAGAAGCATTAACACCACATCCTACCCATTATTTTTAATGGATCCCTACTCACTGGCAACGAGGAATACGGTAGAGGTCGTCATGGAGGACGAACTGCGCTCACTCCTTGACCGTCCCGCAAAAAGTGTCTACGCGGGGTATGAACCGAGCGGTGAGATCCATCTCGGACATCTCGTCACCGTCAACAAACTGATGGATCTGCAGGAAGCGGGATTTGACGTCACGATCCTGATCGCCGACCTCCACGCATTCCTGAACCGGAAAGGGACGATGGACGAGATCCGGGATCTCGCGGAGTACAATCGCCGCTGCTTCGAGGCGCTCGGCCTCACCGGGGTAAACTACGTTCTCGGCTCCGACGTGCAGCTGACGCCGGAGTATGAACTGCAGGTGCTTAAACTCTCGCAGGAGATCACCGTCAACCGCGCCCGGCGGAGCATGGACGAGGTCGGCAGGCAGATGGAGCACCCCACGGTCTCGCAGATGGTCTACCCGATCATGCAGATGGTCGATATCGCGACCCTCAAGGTCGAAGCTGCGGTCGGCGGGATCGACCAGCGGAAGATCCATATGCTGGCACGCGAACACCTCCCCTCCGTCGGCTACCCGGCACCGGTCTGTATCCACACCCCGATCATCAACGGTCTTGACGGCAAGAAGATGTCCTCCTCGGCGGGCAACGTCATCTCGGTCGCCGACTCGGAAGAGGAGATCGAGAAGAAGATGAAGAAGGCCTTCTGCCCACCGGAAATCGAAGAGAACCCGGTGCTCCAGATACTGAAATACCATGTCTTCCCGCGGGTCGGGACGGCCGTCGTGAAGCGGCCCGAGAAGTTCGGCGGAGACGCCGATTTTGGGACGTACGAAGCGATCGAGCAGGCCTACGCCGCCGGCAGCATCCATCCCCTCGACCTGAAGAAGACCGCCGCCCGCTACCTGATCGATATCTTCGCCGACGCACGCGACTGTATACACGGGTGACCCGACGTGAGCCTTGAAGATCAGCAGGAACGGTTCGACCGCGAGATCGAGGCGATGGGCGTCCGACTCAAGGACGCCGACCAGATGAAAGTCAGGGAGGACGTCTTCGACGAAGTCACCCTCATTGCCCTCTACAAACTCGTCCACAAAAAGCTCATCTCCGTCATCGGCGGACCTATCAGCACCGGCAAGGAGGCGAACGTCTTCTACGGCGAGCAGGACGGGCGCGGGATCGCGATCAAGATATACCGGATCCAGACGGCGAACTTCAAGGCGATGAGCGAGTACCTGACGGGCGACCGCCGGTTCTCGAGTATCCGGGGGTCCCGCAAAGAGATCATCTTCGCCTGGACGAAGAAGGAATACAGCAACCTCGCCCGGGCATACGAGGCCGGCATTCCGGTTCCGCAGCCGCTGGCGTTCGACCGGAACATCCTGCTGATGGAGTTCCTCGGAGAAAGCGAGCGGCCCTATCCGCAGCTCCGGGTAGCGGCGGTCGACGACCCGGCGGCGACGTACCGGGAGATTCTCGGGTATATGGAGACGCTTTTTGTAAAAGCCCGGCTGGTACACGCCGATCTCTCCGAATACAATATCCTATATGCACAGAGGCCTTACCTGATCGACATGGGTCAGGCAGTCACCCTGGATCATCCGCGGGCTGCTTCGTTCCTCTTCCGGGACGTGAAGAACATCAACCGGTTCTTTTCGCGGTACTGCGATGTGCAGGACGAAGAGGAGATAATGCAGCGTATCCTGGGCAAAGCCCGTCAGGAACCGTAAAACCGACGATAGAGAGGTTTGTGATCATGGCAACACAGGAGATAAAAGTTACAGCAAACAGGATTGGTGCACTCATCGGCAAGGCCGGTGCCACCAAACGCGAGATCGAGGAGAAGACGGGAGTCGCCATCCTGATCGACAGTGAAGAAGGGATTGTCACCGTGGACGGGGAAGACCCGGTCAACATGCTCGCCGCCGTAGAGATCATCCGGGCGATCAACCGGGGTTTCTCGCCGGAACGGGCGTTCAAGCTCCTCGACGACGAAGACATGATGCTCGACATCATCGACCTCTCCGAGATCGCCGGATCGACCCGGCAGATGGAACGGCTCCGCGGCCGGATCATCGGCAAAGCAGGAACGTCACGTGCCCAGATCGAGGATATGACGAACACCGGCATCTCGGTGCACGGCAAGACCGTCGCACTGATCGGCCTGCCTGACAATATCAAGACCGCGAAGAGCGCCGTCGAGATGCTCATTCAGGGCGTCCCCCACGAGCACGTCTACTCCTTCCTCGACAAGAAAAAGAAAGAAGCGAAGCACGATATGCTGGAATACTACTACTAAAAGACCGAACGTGAGGGAAAAAGCCGGAACCAACATTTTTTACATGCCGGCAAAACCTCCCCACCCGACTAACCACCATGACAACCAGAGATACTGCCTCGTGCACTGGAAATGAAGGGGTTCTGATGCAGATCGCCGATCTTCCAATCGCTCCTGCCCTCGCTGCCTGCTATGCCGAGAAGGGGATACGGGCGCTTTACCCTCCACAGGCAGACTGCGTCGAAAAGGGTCTCTTCGAAGGGAACAACCTCCTCATCGCCATCCCGACAGCGAGCGGCAAGACGCTCGTCGCCGAGATGGCAATGCACCACCATATCGGGCGTGGCGGCAAATGCCTCTACATTGTCCCGCTCCGGGCGCTCGCAAACGAGAAGTACGATGACTTCTCCGGAAAGGGCGTCAGGGTCGGTATCGCCACCGGCGACTTCGACCGCAGGGACGACTATCTCGGGAGGAACGATATTATCGTCGCGACGAGCGAGAAGGTCGATTCTCTTCTCCGGAACAAGACGAACTGGCTCTCCGAGGTCAGCCTGCTGGTACTCGACGAAGTCCACCTGATCGACTCCCCCGACCGGGGCGCGACGCTCGAGATGGTGATCACAAAACTCCGCCATAAGAACCCTGCAATGCAGATTATCGCCCTCTCCGCGACGATAGGGAATCCGGAGAGCCTTGCGGGATGGCTCGACGCCGAGCTCATAGAGAGCGAATGGCGGCCCGTCGACCTCCGGGAGGGCGTCTACTATCATGGGTGCATCCACTTCCCGGACAATGACCGGCCGGTCGAGCGGCGGACAAAACACGAAGACCTCGACCTCTGCCTCGACACGATCAGCGAGAACGGGCAGTGCCTGGTCTTTGTCAGTTCACGGAAGAACGCGGAGGCGTTCGCGAAAAGGGCTGCCGCCGGTCTCAAGCTGGAGAGCCCCGTCCTCACCGGATACGCGGAGAGTATCCGGTCGAAGGCGGATACCGATACCGAAAAGACGCTCGCCGCCTGCGTGGCGCACGGTGCGGCGTTCCACCATGCCGGCCTCAAGAAGGAAGAGCGCCGGATCGTCGAACAGGGATTCCGGGAAGGCGCGATTAAGGTCATCTCCTCGACGCCGACGCTTGCGGCGGGTCTGAATCTCCCCGCCCGGCGGGTGATCATCCGCGACTACCTCCGCTTCAACTCCGGCGAAGGGATGGTTCCGATCCCGGTGCGCGAGTACCGGCAGATGGCCGGGCGTGCCGGGCGGCCACACCTCGATCCCTACGGCGAGTCGGTGCTGATCGCGAAGGGCGAGGAGATGATTGACGAACTCTTCGACTGCTATATCGAAGCGCCCGCCGAGGATGTCCGGAGCCAGTGCGCGAACGAAGCGGTCATCTGCTCCCATATTCTCTCACTGATAGCGACCGGGTTTGCGCGGGAGCACGACGAGCTGACGGCGTTCATGGAGAAGACGTTCTACGCCGCCTCGAGCGAGAGCCCGGCCATCCTGAAGCGGGCGGTGCACCGGGTGCTCGAGTTCCTCCGGGAGAGCGAGATGATCCTCGAGGTCGGGGAGTGGATTGAGCCGACCGAGTACGGGTCGCTTGTCTCCCGGCTCTACCTGAATCCCTGGAGCGCCGAGCGGATCGCAACGACGCTGCCGCGGGTGGATGGGTACAGCGATATCGGCCTTCTGCAGCTCCTCTGCACGACGCCCGATATGCCGACCCTGTACGTCCGGAAAAACGACGCCTACTACCTCGATAAATTCATCGCGGAGCACGGCGAGGAGCTCTGGACCGAGATCCCCTGGCATGCCGACGAGGGATTCGAACGGAGCCTGAAGACGGCGCTCCTCCTGAACGACTGGGCAAACGAGCTCGGGGAGGAGATGATCTGCGAACGTTACGGTGTCGGACCCGGGGATGTCTACGCAATGGTGGAGAGTGTGAACTGGCTCATTCACGCAAGCCGGCAGCTCGCCGGGATGTTCGCACCGGAGCTTGCAAAATCCATCGAGGAGATGGAACTCCGGATGAAACACGGGATCAGGCCTGAACTCCTTCCGATTGTCAGGCTCCGCGGGATTGGCCGTGTCCGTGCCCGCAGACTCTTTAACAACGGATTTACGAGCCTCGACGCCATCAGGAGCGCCGGACCGGAGAAACTCGGCAGGATACTCGGCCAGGGGATCGCGGCGCAGATCTTCGAACAGCTGGAGGGGAAACGGGACGCTATCGGCGAAGAACCGGCTGATCAGCAATCCACCCTCTTCCATTTCGGGTGAACATTCATGGATAGGATTACGTGTGAAATACACCGGGCCACCGCCCGGATAGACGATAAAATTGCATTTCTACACCGGGTGCGAGCGATCGCGGATACTTACGAGACCCATATCATCCTCTTTGATGCCGATCTGATGGCAGGAGAGAAGCACGTCAGGACGGCGCTCGAGCATGCATACCGATCCTACGCTGCCGGGACGCCGATCGCAAACTCACTCGAGATGGAAGTGCTGCTCTATGCAGCAGGGACACGCCAGTGCCTGGTCGCGACGAACTTCGGGATACACCAGGGTGAGAACCGGCTCTACACCTGCATCTGCCCCCCTGCAGCGGGAGCCCGCAAGGAACTTGCCGCCGTCATGACGTTTGTAGAAGAGGAGTTCGGGGGGATCGATGAGGCGAAGGCGGAGCGCCTGATGGAGGCCTTCGGGATCACCCGGGACGAACTCGAAGCAGTCGGGGAAGATCGAATTGCCGAGCTCGTTCTCGAGCGGGTCGCACTCCTCGATGTCTACCGGTGAACCCTTCACCGGGATGCGTGCGTCAGGATATGCCGGATCTCGGGGATGATGATCTCGCGAGTCGCAAGGGTAACGGCCTTTGAAGATCCAGGGATGCAGAAAACGGCACGGCCACCGATAACACCTGCCACCGCCCGGGAGAGAATCGCGGCAGAACCGATCTCCGCGTAGCTCTTCATCCGGAAGAGTTCCCCGAACCCGTCCATTTTTTTGTCGAGCAGGGGTAAGACAGCCTCGATTGAGACATCGTCGCTGGTGAGCCCGGTTCCTCCGGTGATGACGATGCATGATGCCTTCGAAAGAGCCAGGTAGACCTCCCGGCGGATAGAGGGCATATCGTCAGGGACGATTGCGTAGTGGGTTATTACGATCGACGATTCCTCAAAGATCTCCATGATCGTACGACCACTGACATCGGACTCCTCCGTACGGCTGGAGGAGACGGTGATGACCGCAGCAGTGACATGAACCGGTTTATGATGATTGCTGTCCATCCGATGATCTGGTATCTCGGGATACTTTATTTTACTTTGTGAGAATAGGTGCCGAAAGCTCTGACTTCCCCCACCCCTTTATTTCCATTGGAACTCTCCTCCTCACCGCCTACCAGATCAATGGTATTTCGAACGGCTTGGGACGGTCCGGGATCTTCGATCGTACTTCTTTCGTTAATTTTATATATTATAATTTAGAGAGGTACACATGACTGTTTTCATCATCATTCATCATCGATGATCAGAAGGTCTGTATCATCATCACATTCCACTCGCAACAAAGGGGTGGGGGACCCGGGCTCTCGCCCGGTGATCGGTTCTTCCACATGCCTCCCCGCGTACGGGGAGTTCTGGACAGATCCGGGGCAGTCCAGTATCTCCATTGTTCCACTGGAAACGAAGGGGTTATCATACCTGAAAACGAACACCTTATCAGGCTGCGAGAGAAACCGATCTCGTCCTGGCCATTTCCCCCGGTGACACTATGTCGGACGATAAAAACAATCCTATGGGTTTATTCAAGAAATATCTCACCAATAGAAGGATATTCAAGAACCGTGAAGTGCTCAGGCACAGTTACCGCCCGCATATCCTCCCTCACCGGAAACCGCAGATCGACGAGCTGGCATCTATCCTTGCTCCGGCACTGAATAATGAAACGCCCTCGAATATTCTGATATACGGAAAGACCGGGACCGGGAAGACTGCGAGTGTCAGGTATGTCGGCCTCGAGCTTGAGAATGCCAGCGGGGTCACCGGAACGCGCTGTCGGATCGTCCACCTCAACTGTGAAGTGATCGATACCCAGTACCGGGTGCTGGCGCAGATAGCAAACTGCCTTGAGGATCACGACGAGCACGCGAGTGACAGCACCCGGATCCATATCCCGATGACCGGGTGGCCGACTGACCAGGTATACATGGAGCTCAAAAAGCAGCTCGAGAACAGCGGCGGGGTGATGGTGATTGTTCTTGACGAGATCGACAAGCTCGTCAAGAAGAGCGGAGACGACACCCTCTACAACCTTACCCGGATCAACTCGGACTTAAAGCGGGCGAAGGTCAGCATCATCGGGATCTCAAACGATCTCCGGTTCACCGACTTCCTCGATCCACGGGTGCTCTCCTCGCTCTCGGAGGAGGAGATCGTCTTCCCGCCCTACAACGCCCCGCAGCTCTGCGATATCCTGCAGCAGCGCTCCGAGATAGCCTTCGTCGAGGGGGCGCTCGACGAGAGTGTCATACCGCTCTGCGCCGCTCTCGCTGCCCAGGAGCATGGTGATGCCCGCCGTGCACTGGATCTCCTGCGGGTCTCAGGGGAACTCTCCGATCGCGAAAACTCAGATATGGTGACCGAGCGGCACGTCAAGATGGCGCAGGAGAAGATCGAGACCGACAGCATGGTGGAATGCGTCTCAACGCTCCCGACCCAGAGCAAAGCCGTCCTTTACGCGATGCTGATCCTCGAGCAGATGGGCAAGCGGATCTTCACGAGCGGCGAGGTCACGATGGTTTACCGGGAGATCGCGCGGATCCTCGATCTCGATGTCCTGACGCACCGGCGGATCACCGATCTTATTTCGGAGCTGAATATGCTCGGTGTCATCAACACGCGGGTCGTCTCGCGTGGCCGGTACGGCAGAACGAAGGAGATGTGGTTCGATGCCGCCACGAGCAAGATCGACGAGGTCGTTTCGCGCGATCCGCGGCTGTCCGACCAAAGGTTGAAAGAGATCGACATCAATCGTTTGAGAGCAATGTTCAGGTGATTTCATGGATGAGAAGGATCGTCTGCTCCTCCGGGAACTGGAGGAGAACAGCAGTGTTCCGCTGGAAGATCTGGCGGTCATGGCCGACTTAAGTGAGAGTGACGTACAGAATCGGATCCGGCGACTGGAAGAGGCGGGCGTTATCCGGAAGTATACCGCCGTCGTCGATTGGGAGCGGGCAGGGGACGGGATTGTCGCTGCCGTCATCGAACTGAAGGTCTCGCCCGAGCGGGATTACGGGTACGACCGAATCGCCGACCGGATCGCCCGGTTCCGGCAGGTCCGCTCGCTTCGGCTGATGACCGGCACCTATGACCTCCAGCTGATCGTTACCGGGGGGAGCATGCACGAGATAGCCCGTTTTGTCTCCGAGCAGATTGCGCCCATGGATCGTATCCGGGAGACGGCGACGCATATTGTCATGAAATCCTACAAGGAGAACGGCAATATCCTCGCCGAGCGCGAAGAGGTCGAACGTCTCCCCTATTCGTTCTGAGGTGACCCGGGCATGAAGGACTTCATCTCTTCGAGAGCACGCTCCATCCCCCCGTCAGGCATCCGGAAGTTCTTCGATATTGCCCAGACGATGGAGGACGTCATCTCGCTTGGCGTTGGCGAACCCGACTTCTCGACGCCGTGGAACGTCTGCGAGGCGAGCATCTACTCCATCGAGCAGGGCGTAACGAACTATACCTCGAACAAAGGGACGCCGAAGCTCCGGGCTGCGATAGCGCGGTACCTCGAGAGCAGCTTCCAGACTCCGTACGATCCCGAGAATGAGATCATCGTTACGAACGGCGTCTCCGAGGCCGCGGACATCGCTATCCGATCCGTGGTGGACGTCGGCGACGAGGTACTCGTCGCCGAACCCTGCTACGTCTCCTATTCCCCCTGCATCACCCTTGCAGGCGGGGTGCCGGTACCGGTCCCCTGCACTGCCGAGACTGAATTCCGGCTGACCCCCGATGCGCTGATGGAGCGGATTACCCCGAGATCGAAGGTGGTGATCGCAAACTTCCCGAACAACCCGACGGGCGGGACGATGAGCGAGGCCGATTACCGGGCGGTCGCGGACGTCGTCGTTGACCACGATCTCCTGCTGATCAGCGACGAGGTCTACGCCGAGCTCACCTACGACGGATCCCACTTCTCCCCGGCGGCGCTCCCCGAGCTCCGGGAGCGGACGGTCACCCTGAACGGATTCTCAAAAGCGTATGCCATGACCGGATGGCGGGTCGGCTACCTCTGCGCACCGCCGGCGATCACGGCCGCCGCCCTGAAGATCCACCAGTACGTTGCACTCTGCGCTCCCGTCATGGCGCAGGTGGCCGCATACGAGGCGCTCCGGAATGGGGCGGCGGAGAAGGATGCGATGGTGCGGGAGTACCGGATCAGGAGAAACCTCTTTGTGAACGGCTTAAACCGGCTTGGCCTTACTTGCCACCTCCCGAAGGGAGCGTTCTACGCGTTCCCCTCGGTGGAGAGTACGGGGCTCTCGGATCAGGAGTTCGCCGAGGCACTCCTCCGCGAGCAGCATGTCGCCGTCGTGCCGGGCAGTGTCCTCGGCGGTCCGGGGCACGTCCGGTGCGCGTACGCTGTCTCCCGGGAGAGCCTGAAGACAGCACTTGAGAGGATGGAAACATTTCTGGCAGGTTTGAAAACCTGAATCCTCTCCTGATCTCCCGGCTTCGAAATACAAGCTCTTTTATAGCTCTTTTCCTCCGGCGGAACGGAAAGAATGCAGTTTGTCTGACAAACGGAGGTCGGATAACCCCTTTATTTCCAGTGGAGATGAAGATTTATTCGGCTTTTTTTGGTGCTGGAGATCGGAGGTACCCCTGTCGAACAGTATGGAACCTGTCCGTTGAATCCCGGAAGGATCTTCGAAATTTGCGAATGCGGAAGAACCCGGGAAATTCGGGACATCAGCGATCCCGGAGGGTCTAAAAAGTCCGTGAGAATGGACGAGGATGGTGAAAACCGGTCGGTTCCACTGGAAATAAAGGGGTTCAGAGAGGTACACGGACGCGCTGTCTCATCTCTTCCCGGTGTCGGACGAGGCCGCCCGACCATACTTACATATACTGCCTGATGATAGTCTCATCCGGAGAAAGAACCATGCGGAAAGCGGTAATAAACGCATTTGTCGATGCTATCGCCCTGATTCTATTCATACCCTCCCTCATATCGGGAGTTGTCCTGTACGTCGTCCTTCCCTCGGGGGGAGGCGGGTTTCGCGGCGGCACCAGTGTCGCGAGCGCCGATATCTTTCTCGGCATCGCCAGGAGCGACTGGAAGGATCTGCATACGTATACAAGTCTCGCCTTTGCGGCACTCATCATCGTGCACCTCCTCCTCCACTGGCGGTATATGCGGTCTCTCGGGCGTATCTTCCGTGGAACCCGCACCGATACGGAGTGATGATCCTTTCTCCGTAGGCCGTGACCTGCAGGTGAAGGGATGGCAGCGGAGCCCAACCCCGAGAGTGTCCCGTTAAAGAGACGGGTCGAGGCGATCGAGGATTCCGTCTCTGATACCCACCTTTTTTGAAACCCTTGTGCTCTCCCCGTCGCAATCATGCGGTATGGGTTGCCGCGATGGATGTTGACTGAGATATCACGGTGCAACGCCTGCCAATGTCGCATACCCAGCCGTATATCATTATTCCTGCTACGCTGAAGCGCTGACGGGCAGCCTGACCTGGGCAGAGCCGGCGGGCGGGTACCGGAGTGGCCGCCCGAAGCGGCCGGTAGAACGGGCAGGGTTCCCGGGGAGCATCCGCCGCCGAATGCCCCGGCTAATTGAGCACATTCGATGTTTTTATCACTATGAATCACTCCATCCTACATGATAGAACAATGAGCTGCACAGTTATCGTCGGCGGATTCTTCGGAGACGAAGGAAAGGGTAAGATCGTGGCGCACATCGCCTACGAAGACAGACCGACAATCATCTCACGCGGCGGTGTCGGGCCGAATGCGGGGCATACCGTCCAGGTCGGTGAGAAAGAGTACGGCGTCCGGATGGTGCCGTCGGGTTTCATCTATCCGGATGCCCGTCTCATGATCGGGAGCGGCGTTCTTGTAGATCCCCGCGTATTTCAGCGGGAGGTCGACCTTCTCGGCGTCGGAGATCGGATCTACATCGACGGTCGCTCGGGGATCATCGAAGAGGAGCATATCGAGCGCGACCGCGGGAGCGAACACCTCAAGACCAAGATCGGCAGCACCGGAACCGGATGCGGCCCGGCGAACGC
This sequence comes from Methanoculleus taiwanensis, assembly GCF_004102725.1. Taxonomy (NCBI): domain Archaea; kingdom Methanobacteriati; phylum Methanobacteriota; class Methanomicrobia; order Methanomicrobiales; family Methanomicrobiaceae; genus Methanoculleus; species Methanoculleus taiwanensis. Next base: position 248,180 of record NZ_LHQS01000001.1, read on the forward strand.
CGACCGGGTGATGCGGACCTCCCGGCAGGCGAAGGACGTGCCGGAGCTCGCCCGATATATCACCGACGTTCCCTGCGAGGTCAACGCCGCCATCGAGCAGGGCGAGGCGGTGCTGCTCGAGGGCACCCAGGGTTTCGGGATCTCGCTCTACTATGGAACCTACCCCTATGTCACGAGCAAGGATACGTCGGCCTCGCAGATCGCCGCTGACAACGGTGTCGGCCCGACGAGAGTCGACGACGTGATCGTCGTCTTCAAGGCATTCCCGACCCGGGTCGGAGAAGGGCCTTTCTCGACCGAGATGACGCTTAAGGAGTCGAACAGTCTCGGTATTGAGGAGTTCGGGACTGTGACGCACCGCCAGCGCCGGATCGGCCTCTGGGACGGTGAGATGGCCAGGTACTCCGCTATGATCAACGGGTGTACCCAGGCTGCGATCACCGGTATCGACCGGATCGACGCTTCCTGCTACGGCGTCACCGAGTATGCAAAACTTACGAAGAAGGCGAAAGACTTCATCGCGCAGGCAGAAGAGGATATCAGAGCGCCCGTGACGCTGATCTCAACGGGGCCCGATATCTCTCAGATCATCGATCTGCGGAAGGATCTATGAGACGCGATCTGCTGGATATCCTCTGCTGCCCTGTCTGCAAGGGTGCACTGATCCTGACGGTCACCGAAGAGAACGCCGACGAGATACTGGAAGGGAGCCTTCGATGCGAGGCTTGCAGCGTCTCCTACCCCATCTGCGAGGGCATCCCAAACCTCCTCCCGAAGTCGCCCGCTGAGGACTGAGAGCCGCGATGCCGGTTGAGATTCACTTAAACAGGCGGGGCATCAACTCGATCGAGGTGCACCCGGAGGTGGCGGTCACGGCAGGGAGCGACCTCGCCCTTGAGATGATCAACCACGGCGCTCCCCTGCACCTGACGCTTTCGAGTCAGAACTCGGGAATGTTCACCGACTTTTTCCACGCGAATCTCTACGTTGCCGACCGCGAAGCCTTCATAATACCGATACGGCCGGATTCGTACCCGGGTTTCTTCGACGTCGCGATCATTACCGGGTACGGTGCCAAGCGGGCGGCATTCCGGGTGGTCGTCCACCAGGTGCCGCCCGAAGTCCCGGAGGAGCCGGAAGAACTGCCCCCACACCCCCAGGCTCCGGCACGGCGGATCGGCGTCGCCCTCCCGGCCGGTTTTCTCGTAGCCGCAGGCCTCGTGCTGTACGGTCTCTGGCTTGCCTTCCGGCTCGATATGTATAATTATACGGCATTCCTCGCGCTGCTCGCCGGAGTTCTCATGCTATGGTTCTCGCGGCGCTCGTAGTCGCTCTTGCACTGCTGGTCGATCGGGCCGTCGGCGATCCCCGCTCGCCCCTGCACCCGGTCGCCCTGCTTGGACGGTTCATCGGGTGGTGGGGCGTCCCGTCCCGGTATCCGGCCTCTCTTCAGCGCGCCGCCGGTGTCGTCTTCACCCTCGCGACCGCGCTGCTCTTTGCCGCACCTTTCCTTATCGTCGAGGCTGCTGCCCCCTGGTTTCTCTACCTGATCGCCGCTCCCCTGCTCCTGAAGGCCTGTTTCGCCTGGCGGGCTCTCGAGGAGCATACCCGTGCAGTTGTAGAGGCGGCAGCAGGCGACCTTGACGAGGGGCGTGAGGCTGTCGGAATGATGGTGAGCCGCGAGACCGCCTCCCTCGACCGGGAACACGTCCTTTCCGCAGCCTACGAGTCGATGACCGAGAACCTGACGGACAGCATCGTCTCGCCGCTCTTCTACTTCGGTCTCTTCGGCCTCTCCGGGGCGGCGTTCTACCGCGCCGTCAACACCATGGATGCGATGCTCGGCTACCGGGACGAACGGGAGCGACTCGGCTGGTTCCCCGCGAGGCTCGACGACGTTGTCAATTTCATCCCCGCCCGGATCGCGGGGGCGGCTCTGCTCCTCTACTTCGCATACCGCGGGCGTTTCCGGGCTTCGTATACGATCCTCCGGCGTGACGCACGAAAACGGCCAGGGTTCAACGGAGGCATCCCGATGGCGGCGATCGCGGGCGGGGTTGGGATCAGGCTTGAAAAGCAGGGCATCTACGCCATAGGCGACCCCGAAAAATCGCTTGAAACGGCGGGTGACGAGATCGTCAGTGCTGTCAGGGCCGCAACCCTCATCGTCGCCCTGGTTCTGATCGCCGCACTATTTTTATTGGGGACAGCGAGCAATACATAAGAATAATGAAACTCGAGGAACTGAGATTCGGCACTGAGCTGATCAAGCGCGGCTTTGCTTCCATGCAGAAGGGCGGCGTGATCATGGACGTCGTGAACGCGGAGCAGGCCCGCATAGCCGAAGAGGCCGGTGCCGTTGCTGTCATGGCGCTGGAAAGAGTCCCTGCGGATATCAGGAAGGCCGGGGGCGTCGCCCGCATGGCCGATCCCGAGAGGATTCTTGAGATCATTGATGCGGTCTCGATCCCGGTTATGGGAAAGGTCAGGATCGGGCACTTCGTCGAGGCGCAGGTACTCGAGGTGCTCGGGGTCGATATGATCGACGAGAGCGAGGTGCTGACACCGGCGGACGAACAGTTCCATGTCGACAAGACGGCGTTTACCGTGCCGTTCGTCTGCGGAGCCCGAAACCTCGGCGAAGCGCTCCGGCGGATCAACGAGGGCGCGGCGATGATCCGCACCAAGGGTGAGGCCGGCACCGGCAACGTCGTCGAGGCCGTCCGGCACATGCGTGCGATTATGGGCGAGATCCGCTCGCTCGAGGGGATGAACAGCCAGGAACTGATCGCCCGCGCCCGCGAGATCGAGGCGCCCGCCGACCTCGTAGCGGAGTGCGCCCGTCTCGGCAGGCTTCCGGTGGTCAACTTCTCCGCAGGCGGTATCGCGACACCGGCGGATGCTGTCCTGATGATGCAGCTCGGAGCGGACGGCGTCTTCGTCGGCTCGGGCATCTTCAAGTCGAGCGAACCCGCCCGGATGGCAAGGGCGGTCGTCGAGGCCGTCAATAACTTCACCGACCCGAAGGTCGTCGCCGAGGTCAGCAAGGGGCTTGGCGAGGCAATGCCGGGTCTTGACGTCAAGACCCTGCGCGAGGACGAGAGGCTGGCGGAACGTGGCTGGTAAGATCGGTGTCCTGGCACTCCAGGGGGACGTCAGCGAGCATATTGCTGCGTTCGGGCGGGCGCTTGGAACCGACTATCCGGAGATGGTGGTCGTGCCCGTCAGGCGAGCGGAGCAGCTCGCCGGGCTCGACGCCATAGCGCTCCCCGGCGGGGAGTCGACGACCATCTCCCGGCTCATTGAGAAGAACGGGATGCACCGGCCGCTTGCGGAGTTCGAGGGCGGCATTTTTGCGACCTGCGCCGGGATGGTGCTCGTGGCAAGCGAGGTTGACGATCCCCGGGTGCACCCGCTCGGTGTGATGGATATCCGGGTGGAGCGGAACGCTTTCGGGCGGCAGGCAGCGTCCCACGAGTCCTACATAGAGATTTTGGGGCTCGGCGAGCCGTTCCATGCCGTCTTCATCAGAGCCCCGGTCGTCTCCCGTGCAGGTTTGGGCGTCGCGGTGCTCGCCCGGACGCCGCAGGGGATCGTCGCGGTTCGGCAGGGGCGGCATATGGCTTTTTCCTTCCACCCCGAACTCTCCGGTGACCTTCGCCTGCACAGGTTGTTTCTTGAGAATCTCTTCCGGTGATCGGCCGGTGCCCGATCGCCTGCGGGTACTCTTTTTTCAGGAATGCGTCCCGCCCGGCCGGTCTCCGAGAACGTTCGCCGTCCACCCGACGCCCTGTTCGGTCAGCCGGTAGATGATCCAGTTTCCCTGCTGGTCGCCGACGATCAGCCCGGCCTTCTTTAAGACCGAGAGGTGATAAGAGAGTTTTGAGTCGGCGATCCCGAGCAGTGCCTTGATCACGCAGACACAGAGCGGCTGTACCTGCAGCATGGCGAGGATCTTGAGCCGGATCGGATCGGCGAGTGCGCGGAGCGTGGCGCTCCGTTCGTTCAGCAGATCCTCGGCGGGCAGCTGTTCCACCAGCCTTGCGAGTCCCCCGCATCGGCAGAGCGACTCCTCGATCTCTGCGGGAAGCGTCATCGTATCGCCGGGTCTGCCGACCGGATTCTGTGCCATGGGTTGATTCTCCTCCGGTATACGGGTACGTATATGCACACCGGAACGATTAACCGTTCCTCATCGTGCCGGATCGCGTGTGACTCCCTTCGGGGATCGGGGGGACGGCCAGTCTAAACGTAGAGCGGCGGAGCAAGTGCAGATCGGTGAAGATGGGTATCCTTAAGGCGCCTGCAGTTGTGTGAGGAACCAGGTATGACACAAAAAGTACTCTTTGTCTGCACCCACAACGCCGCCCGCTCGCAGATGGCGGAGGGTTATCTGAACGCCCGGTATGGTGACTGCTATACGGCCTTTTCCGCCGGCACCGTGCCCGAAGTTCTGAACCCTTACGCTGTTCGGGCAATGAGCGAGATCGGAGTAGATATCTCCGGCCAGCGCTCGAAGGATATCGCCGAGTTCGACGAGCAGGAGATGGACTATCTGGTTGCGGTCTGCGAGGGAGGGCTCTGCCCGCTCTTCCCCTGGGCGAAGGAAGAGATCCACAAGGAGTTCCCCGACCCCTCGAAACTCACCGGCACCGACGAGGAGATCATGGCGGGCGTCAGGCGGATCCGGGACGAGATCGGTAGCTGGATCGACGAGACGTTCGGGAAGCGATGAGCGCAGGTCAAAAATAAGGCTTCTTTGCCTGTTGACTGGTGGGACAGCCCTGCGGGCCGGATAGTTCTGTACCTGCTGCAGCGAAAAAGAGGGTTGAGCATGAATCGGGAAGGAAGGCAGCACGCCGTCAGTCGGTGCCGACGATGACTTCGGTCGCCTTGATGACGATGTAAGGTGGTCTGCCGACTTTCGGGTGATGATGGCGGTTATCCTGCCGCCCCCTGGAGGTGCTCCCCGATGTCGGTATACCGGTCAATCGCCCGCGACGTAGCGTCTTCTGGAGACTGACGGAAGACCTGCGGAGACTCCGGCTCCCTCCGTCAGCAGCGACATTTCGGCTGCCGTATGGAAATTGGCGAAGGGCGCAGAAGAGACCGGTGATGCCGGGTGCATCTCCCGCCACTCCCAGACCGCGTCCATAACCTCGCCGGCCGCGCTCAGCACACCGGCCGCTCCCACGTTGACTACGATGGGATCGCGAAGCGACCAGCGGTCGATCACCGTATCGAGGAGCCGCCGGCGGACGGTCCAGATCATCGGCGGATGCGGGAGCTCTGAGAGCCGGTCGAGATCTTCCGCCCAGACGGTGCCCTGGAGCTCGAATCGCCCCACCTCGTCGATGACCAGGAGATCGGTCGTTACGGTCTCCGGGAGGGAGAGTGCTCTCCTGCCGAGGGCAAGGCCTTCGGGCCTGAAGAAGAACCGGCCGTGGGGTTCACACCCCGGGGACGGGTCTATCGAGCAGAGGAGCTCATGCCTCCCGGTGGCGAGGTCGACGAGCGTGAAGCCCGATCGCCTGCCGTCACGGACGTGGCCGGGAGTGATCACTCCCCGGAGGTCGAGGTGGAGTCCGGTCAGCAGCCCGAGCATCTGGTAGAGGAATGTCGTCTTGCACTGCCCCTGCTCGCCGGTGATAATGAAGACCGGCGCTTTTTTGCTCATCGGCTGCCCCCTCCGGTATCGGGAGAAGCATCTCCGGAAGATGGGGATCGGCCAGTGGCGATCACCGGTGATGCTGATACTCCGGTAAACATAGTACTATCATGAGTTCTTTGTTATAATAATATTTTACATTTTGATTTTGTTAACGTCATTAAGTTTATCTCCCTCAGAGGAAGTCGTCTGGAGGCTGGCTACCCGGCTTTGTGCCGTATCAGTTAAGTACGCAAAGAAGACAATTGAATACGGAGTCAATTTCATGGCAGATCAGACGGAAGGAAAGAAGGTCGTACTGCACACAACGATGGGCGATATCGTCCTCCGGTTATACGACGACATGCCGGTTACGGCAGGGAATTTTGAAAAGCTCGTCAACAAAGGATTTTATGACGGAACGCCCTTCCACCGGGTCATCTCGAAGTTCATGATCCAGGGCGGCGACCCGACCGGTACCGGCACCGGCGGCCCGGGATACACCATCAAGGACGAGTTCGTGAAGGGCCGCTCGAACCGCCGCGGCACCATCTCTATGGCCAACACCGGCAGGCCGAACACCGGCGGGAGCCAGTTCTTCATTAACCTCGTGGACAACACCTTCCTCGACTGGGACAACCCCTCGACCCCGAGCGCTCACCCCGTCTTCGGGGAAGTCGTCGAAGGGATGGAGGTTGTCGACGCGATCGGCAAGGTGAAGACGAACAACGCCGACCGGCCACAGAAACCGGTCACGATCGAAAAAGCCGAGATGCTGTAAGCATTCCCGGTCGGTCATTCCACAACTGCTCTTTTTTCACCAAAAAGGGGAGACGCCCCGGGTTCACTCCTCGACCACTTTCTGGAGCTTCGCCGTCGTTTCCTGCTTGGCTGCAGGCGGCCTCATCAGCAGGAACGCGACAATGAGCCCGACCGCGGCGAGGCCGGCGATATAGGGGAAGACCCCGAGGTACGATCCCGTAGACGCCTCGATGAACCCGGCGAGCTGCGGGCCTGCTATCGCGCCGGCGCCGTAGGCCAGGAAGATGACGCCGTAGCAGCGGGGGTAGTCGCAGGTCCCGAAGTAGCTCGCCGTCGCCGTGGGAGCGATGGCCAGCCACCCGCCGAGGCACCCCCAGAGGACGGCGAAGGCGAGGATGTACGACCACTCCGCCGGCACGAGCCACATCAGCAGGGATGCCCCCCCGATCAGGACGAACGAGGCCATCGCGGTCTTCCCGGGCGTGAGCCGGTCGGTGAGCGACCCGAAGAGCGGGCGCCCGCCGCCGTTGAAGACGGCGAAGAACCCGACGAGTATCGTCGCGAGCGCCGGTTCGATCTGCACCACGTCCGTGCCGACGGGCTTTGCGATCGAGATGGCCATGAGCCCTGCCAGGCACCCGATGAAGTAGCAGATCCAGAGCCCGTAGAACGCTCCGGTCCGCACCATCGCACCCCGGTTGCACTCGCAGGCGAGAGCAGCTCCCGGAGCGGGCGCAGGCGGCGTCCAGCCGGCCGGCTTCCACCCGGGCCTCGGAAACCGGAGCGGCAGGGCGAGGAGCAGGAGCAGCACGATGAACGCGGCGCCGAAGATCCGGAACGTCGTCATGACCCCGTAGGCCTCGATGAGTGCTCCCGCGATATTCGCCGTCAGGAACGCCGAGAACCCGAACCCGAGCAGGGTCATCCCGACCGCGAGGCCGCGCCGGTCGGGAAACCACCGGGCTGCGACGGCGACCGGCGCCCCGTAGGCGATCCCGACCCCGAGGCCGCCGACGACCCCGTAGAGGATGTAGAGCATCTGGACGGAGGTGGCGGTCGATGCGAGCAGCCACCCCGCGCCTGTCAGCAGACCGCCGATGATCGTCATCGTCCGCGGCCCGAGTGTCTCGATGTACCTCCCCGAAAGGGGCATGGCGAGCGCAAAGAACGCCAGGAAGACCGAGAACGGCAGCAGTATCTCGCTCGCCGTCACCGTCTGTCCGAGCGTCTCGGTGAAGTATCCGGTTAGGGGGCCGACGAAGACACTCCACGAGTAGATGCTCCCGAGACAGAGGTTGATGATCATCCCGAGGATGACCAGTACCCAGCGCCCCTGCTCGGGTTTCATCCCGAGCAGCCGCTCCTCCGTCGAGCCGGTTCCGTAATCAGGTGTGCCTCTCGTCATTTCATTCTCCTCGCGGGTGGGTTACTCTTCCAGTGTTGATATATCCCCGGGATCGATCCCGAGCTCCTTCGCCTTCAGGACGCGCCGCATGATCTTTCCACTCCGGGTCTTCGGGAGCCGGTCGGCGTACTCGAGCTCGGACGGGACGGCGACGGGGCCAAGCTGATCCCGGACGTGCTTTAAGAGCGCCGCCGTGAGGTCATCACTCGCGGTATAGCCTGTCCGGAGGGTGACGAACGCCTTGATGGCGTTCCCCTTCAGCGGGTCGGGCTTGCCGATCACCGCCGCCTCGGCGACGGCGTCGTGGGAGACGAGGGCGCTCTCGACCTCTGCCGTGCCGATGTTATGTCCGGCGACGACGATCAGGTCGTCGGCACGTCCGAGCACCATGATGTAGCCGTTCTCATCCTTCACCGCAAGGTCGCCTGCCGTGTAGTACCCGGGAATGGTGTTCCAGTAGGTGCAGTAGCGCTCGTCGTTGCCGTGCACCGTCCGCATCATCGACGGCCAGGGCTCTTTGATGACCAGAAACCCCCCAGTTCCCGGCGGGACGGGTCTCCCCTCGCGGTCGACGACGTCGGCGACGACGCCGGGGATCGGTTTACCCGCAAACCCGGGAAGCATCGGTTCGCCGATCATCGTCGTAATCATATGCATTCCGGTCTCGGTCTGCCACCAGGTATCGACGATCGGGCACCTGCTCTTCCCGATCACCTGGTAGTACCACTCGAAGGCTTCTGGGTTTAAGGGCTCGCCGACCGACCCGAGGATCCGTAGCGATGTAAGGTCGTACTTCTCCGGCCACGCCTCTCCGTGCTTCATGAACATCCGGATGGCGGTGGGGGCGGTGTAGAAGATCGTGACCTTGAGGTCCTGAATCATCTTCCAGAATGCTCCGGGGTCGGGATAGTCCGGTGTCCCTTCGGTGATGGCGACCGTGACCCCCGCCGCGAGCGGGCCGTAGACGACGTAGCTGTGGCCGGTGATCCAGCCCGGGTCGGCGGTGCACCAGAGGATATCGTCGTCCTTGACATCGAAGACGTGCCTCGTCGTGTAGTACGTTCCGACCATGTAGCCGCCGCAGGTGTGGACGATCCCTTTCGGCGTGCCCGTCGAACCGCTTGTGTACAGGATGAAAAGCGGATCTTCGGCATCCATTGACGCTGCCGGGCAGTCGGGTGCGGATCGCTCCATCAGATCGGCAAAGTCCACCTCCCGGTCGCCGCCCGGCTTTGCGGCAGATCCGCTCCGGTTCAGCACGATGACCACTTCGACGCTCGGTGCGTCGGCGAGCGCTTCGTCTGCGATCTCCTTGAGGGGGATGGTCTTTCCCCGCCGGTAACCGACGTCTGCGGTGATGACGGCCTTTACGCTGGCATCGTTGAGTCTGGTGCGGAGCGCCCCGGCTCCGAATCCGCCGAAAACAACGCTGTGAACGGCGCCGATCCGGGCGCAGGCGAGCATGGCGATGATCTGTTCGGGAACGAGCGGCATGTAGATGCAGACGCGGTCGCCTTTCCCGATGCCGAGGCTGACGAGGCCGCGGGCAAACCTGCTCACGTCCTCGAAGAGCTCCTGGTAGGTGAGGGTTCGCTCTTCGCCGCCATCTCCGCGCCAGATGAGTGCGGGCTTGTCGCGCCGCTCGCTGGTGACGTGGCGATCGAGGCAGTTGTAGGTGATGTTCAGCCTGGCGTTCACGAACCACCGGGCATAGGGGGCGTTCCACTCTCTGACCCGATCCCATGGTTCGAACCAGACGAGCTCGCGGGCGATCTCGTCCCAGAACGCCTCAGGGTCGGCGAGGAACGCCTGGTAGGCCGCAGTGTAATCCGGCGTCCAGGCAGTCTCCCTGAACCGGGGATCGGGGAGGTAGTGCTTCTCGCTCAGTTTCACGTCGAAGGTTTCGTTCATTTTTTCACAATCCGTCATGATTAATCGTGTCATTTCCGGCGAACTGTCCCGCATCCGGGCAGGGTTGCGATCACAGAAACGATACAATCAACCGGGGTGCATGTCTCCTGGAATCTGGAATATACCGCCCCGTGTTCTCATACGGTGCCTGACCGGAGCTCCTGGAGGGTACCGGCCGCAGGAGCGTATCTTTTCGACCAGTTTTGCCATCCGGGAGCTCACTCCGTATTCTACATGATTAATAATGTATAACTTGTGATAAACTTTGTGGTCGCACCGGATGTCTCGTCGCTTCACGGCTCAGAGCCAGTCTTTCCGCATCATTATCGCAGCGAGGATGCCGGAGATGACGAGTGAGAGCAGGACGAGAATGAAAAACCCGTTCGGATCGTTCCCGAGCGGCACCGGGACGTTCATCCCGATGAAACTCGCGATCATCGTCGGGACGGCGAGGATGATCGTGATCGACGTGAGAAACCGCAGGATGCTGTTGAAGTTGTTCGAGATGAGCGATGCAAAGGCGTCCATGGTCTCGGCGAGGATCGTACTGTAGGTGTTCGCCATATCGATGGCCTGCCGGTTCTCGATGATGACGTCTTCGAGGAGATCGGTATCGTCCGGGTACATCCGCAGGGGCTGGAACTTGAGGATCTTGTCGAGGACGATGGCGTTGCTCCGGAGCGACGTTGAAAAATAGACGAGACTCTTTTTGAGGTTTAAGAGCTGGAGCAGATCCCGGTTTTTGAGGGATTCCTGGAGCTCCGCCCCGACACGGTCGCTCGTCCGCTCGATCTGTCGCAGGTACTGGAGGAAGTACGAGGCGTTCCGGAAGAGGATCTGCAGGACGAACCGGGTCTTCTTGAAGGTGTAAAACCCTCTGACCCGCCCGCTCAGGAAGTCGTCGATGATGGCGTTCTCGGTCAGGCAGACGGTGATGATCGTACTCGCGGCGACGATGATCCCGAGCGGCATTGTGGTATACGGGATCGCCTGCTGCGTTCCCGGGATGGGAATATCGATGACGATGAGCGTGCACCCGTCCTCGGTGTCGATACGCGGCCGTTCCTCTTCGTCGAGGGCCGCCCGGATGTAATCGGACGGTATCGACAGGGTTTCGGTTACCCGTGCAACCTCTTCGGAGGTGGGGGCGACCATGTTGATCCAGATGCCGGAACCGAACTGGTCGATCGTGGTGATCCGCGGTTTACCCCCTTCGTCGATGGTTCTGTAGATCTGAAGCATTCAGGCCGCCCCTCTTCGCCTGTGAGCGAAAAATCCGTTATAACGATGTAGGAGTCCTGCGAGATGAATCCTCTGATCCGGTCCGCCCGGAGGTGGGCGGAGCCCGGCATCACCGCGTCCGCATATTTCCGAACAAAAGGAAGGGGAGGTTCACCGTCGCCTGAACCAGAAGCCGATACTTATCGCACCGACGACACAGGCCACCAGAACGACGGGGATGAGCGGAGTACTCGTCATCGGTGTGGCAACCGCCTCCTTCGTTTCTTCCCGCATCACGTGACCGGTGACGTCCTGTGCAGCCTTCATCAGGCTTTCGGCAACTGCATCGACGGTTATTCCGACTCCCGAAGCGTCCGTGGTATTGGTGGGGGTCTGGGCATCATTCATGCCGGACGGGATGGGTGTGAACGTGGGCACCGCCGAAGATGCGGCACTGTATGACGAGGCAAGTTTGCCGGTGCTTGCGCCGCCGCCGCTGCCGGCAGGCGTCTGGGTGCCGGAGATCAGGCCCTGGATGTAGGCGTCCAGCTGGAGGTTGCCGCAGGTATGGTGACAGCAGGTCACGCCGTGCATCTCGACCGATTGCTGCAGTTCCTGTGCAAGCGATTGCAACACCTCGGTGTCAGGATTCCAGTATCCCTTTCTGGCAGCATCCAGCATCCGGGCGGTGAGCGACTGGTATGCGTACGGGTTGTGTGTGTTGAAGAATTCTTTCAGGCCGAGGTTGTACTGATCCTCCAGGTATGTCTCGTAGACGCTGTTCCACATCTCTTCGGTGATCAGCTCCGGCATGGCAACGTCCCAGAGCCACATGTTTTCTATGAACGCTTCCATATATCGGGCTCCGTCGAATCCCTGATCCATCATCCCCTGTATCCATTCGGGATTGAGATACCGCGAGCGGAGATCACGGCTGACAAATCGCTGGAGGGTTTCTAATTTCTGATTCTGCGCGTCCCGCTGGTTATTGATATACATATCGGGCGAGATTCCGGAGACGCTCTTTACCGCCAGGTTCAGGCCGCCGAAGTAGGCGGCAACCATCGGGTGCTCCAGCGTCCCGTAGACGTTGGACGTTCTGGAGAAGACGGCGGCATCCACGCCGCCCAGGTTTGCACGGAAGACGTCGGCATACTGTTCTCCCCAGATCGTGCTCCCGTAGATGTATCCCATCCGGCTGATGTAGAGCTCGGCAATGGCGTCGGTATCGGTCCAGGTGTCGCTGGCTCCGATGGCGTGCTCTATGCCGGGAGTATACGAGTCCGGCGGTGGGCAGAAGATGCGTGAGGCTGCAAGCTCCCATGCCGTCTCCTCGTCGTAGCCTGCGCCGATGAGGTCTCGGTAGATCGCCTCGGTATGTTCGCGTACGTAATTCGGCGTATCGCCGTCGTCGGCAGCGGCGGCAAGTCGCACCGCTCTGTCGATCAGGAGTAATTTGCCGGCGTACATGTCCCTGTATGAGCCCGACGTGACGACGAGCACATCGATACGGGGACGGCCGAGCTCTGCGGACGGGATCAATTCCACATCATCCACCCGGCCGTATTTGTTCCAGACGGGTTTCACACCGAGGAGATAGAGGATTTCCGCCTCCATGGTTCCCTGGTGGCGTGACGTCTCGATCGACCAGAGCAGGAACGCGACCTTGTCGGGGTAGGTTCCGTGTGATGCGATATGCGCTGCGAGCAGGTCATCCCCGAGCGTCCGCCCGACCGTCCAGGCAGCCTCTGTGGGAATAATCCGGTCGTCGAAAGTGCAGAGATTCCTGCCTGTCGGGAGCGCATCCGGGTTGCGCACCGGGTCGCCGTTCGGACCCGGCGGGATGTAGCGTGCCTCAAGAGCGTCAAGAATGCGGGGGATCTCGATACTGCAGGCGTCGATCCGGCTTTTATAGTCCAGTGCCAGGTTCAGGTCGGTGGTGATCTCCGCAGAAGTGCCGCCCAGAAATACCGTCTGTGCGTCGACCGGAGATGTACCATTCAGTATCACTGCGGCAAGGAGTGCGAGGTGGGTTTCCTCGCTGCCGCCGGTTGCAGCGACGTGGTCGGCGAACGAGCTGCCCAGCATACCGTCTATCATGGCGACGAGCTCGTCGCCGGCAGGAACTTCGCTGAGTGTGTGTGAGCCGTAGGGCATGAATGTGGTCTTCAGTTCTGTTAAATAATCATCCAGATCGTCGACGAAGGCATCAAACGCAGCATCATCGCCTTCCAGCGCCCCGGGATCGACGCCGAGATCGGTATCGAGATCGAGCTCCCTGACGGTGGCGAGAATCTCGGACCTGTACTCGGCCTTTACGGCCTCGTCACCAACCGTCCGGTAATTGGTGATGGTATCGTCAAGGTCGGCGAGCGAGCCGTACAGACCGGAGGGAACGATGGTCGGGGTCATGAAGTCGACGATCGCCATGTTTGCGCGGCGCCGATCAAACATCCCTTCCGCGTCCATTGGAAGCACGTGGACGTGCGGCATATCGCCCATCAGCAGGGCTCCCCAGTCATCGGCGGCAAGCCCCGACTCTTTTCCGGGCATCATCTCGATGCTGCTGAAGATGGAGAAGATAGCGTCGGCCTGGTATATGCGATCCATGTAATAGTAGAAGGCCAGACACTGGTGTGTCGGCGGGATCGATCCGTCGTGGTACATCACGTCGGTGTCCTGATTCCAGCCCCACATCGGATCCGGCACGAGCAGGACGTTGCCGAACTGGATCGTCGGGATGACGAGGGAGCGTGCTCCTCCGTTTTCGTAGACCATGATCTCGCCGGGGGCCTCCCCCCAGATCTCGTTCATCTCCTGACGCTTTGCAGCGGGCAGCTCGTTGAACCAGGCGAGATACTGGTCTTCAGGGATCAGAATGACGTCACCGGCCTCAACGCGGCGGTTCAGTTCTTCCTGTGCCCAGGTTCCGATGTTGTAACCCTGTGTCGCCATCAGATCGGCAAGTTCGTCCTCATCGGGGAGCGGCCCGGTGCCTAGGTCGTATCCCCGTTCCTGCATCGCTTTGAGCAGATTGGCAAGGCTTGCCTGTGCGTTGAGGTAATAATCGATGTCGGCGCCCACGGTAGCCCTGCCGCCCTCTGCACTGTAGTAGGGGACGACAATCTTTTTCTCCGCATTGGAGGTGCAATGCAGGTTCATCCAGCCGAGGGTGCGTTCCGTCAGCCATGTCACCTGGTCGTCGAACGGTTTGTAATAGAGCTCGGCCGTGACGGGATCGGGCTCTTTGCCTGCGATGACGATGGGCTCGATGACTCCGTCGAGCTCGGCCATAACCAGCTGGTATGCCTGCTCAGGCCCGACACCGTGCGGGCTGTTTCTCCAGGTCGACTCATTGACGTCGTAGAAGAGCCTGACGGCGTTGAGTACGGGAACGTTGAGGTGCTGCAGGTTTTCGATCCCCCGGTCGGGGTCGGAGTAGTCAAGCCGGGATCCCTTCGAGATGAGCACGGCGGTATCGATGAGCACCTCTCCGTTATTCAGGAAATAACCGATTCTTACCGGGTCTTTGTAGTGGTAGGTGGCTACGATGACATTGACGCCTTCGCTCTCGAATGAACGGACCAGAGCGTCGGTCATAGGCCCGTCCCTTTCCATATACTTGTAGTCGCCGGTGATGATGCCCACAGTCGGCCGTGCCGGGTTGTAGACACCAGAAGCGGCATACCAGCTCAGGTACTCCGCCGACGTGGCGAATATATTGGGTGCGTCCGGGTGGTATATGCCGTACACCGGCCGCTCTTCGGGCGGCGCCGTATCCGCCGTACTATTGCAGTAAGTGACCCCGATGAAGCGTGCAAGGTTGTCGAAGTTCGTGTTTGAGGGGTATTCCAGGTATGCTGCGATCTCTATCGCGGCCGGGTCGGCCGGGTCGACGGTATGCAGGTTGTAGCTCTGCACGAGCGGCCCGCAGGCGAGAATAACGCTTCCGTTAGCCCTCGCGTCCTGTACGGTATCGCTGATGGCCTCGATGACCGGCGCATCCAGGTTTGAAAGGAGGATGACGTCGTTTCCGTCGAGACTGAAGGAGAGATCTTCATTTGATCTGCCGAGATGCACCGAGATGTCCATCATGGACCGGATTGTGGAATCTTCGGAGACCGACGTCATGCTCGAGACTTCGGATGTGCGGGAGAAGACACACGCGATCTTCGGTCTGCCGGACGGCGGAACGGGATCTGCAAGGTCGTGGTCTGCTCCGTAAATGTGGTTGTCCAGAGCAAGGAGGAACTGCTCAAGGTTCGTTTCCCCACCGTAAAGCCAGTAGTTTGTGAGGACTTCGTCCGCGGGGGTACCGAAGGCGGTGCCTTCGGGAAGGTCGTATGTGATGGCCGTAGCATTCGGGCAGAGCGTACCGTTGATGTGGTCGACGGTTGCATTGCCGATGGATGCGACAAAAAGCGCCGTTTCGTCGGTGAAGTTATAGACCCCGGCCGCCGTCTCATCCATGATGGAGACGTTCAAGGTCGTGTTGATCGGTGCAGCGCACGCGGCAGCCTCGAGGGCATCCCGGTTTCTATTGTCGCCGAGGACGCAGATGAGGCTGTGTGTTTCGTTCTCTCCGATACCGGCCGCTTCTGCAGGAGAAACGAGCGGCAGGGTTGCCTGGAGCAGGAGAAGAATGAGGATCATGAGGGTGACCGCGATCACTCTCTTATAGCATTGGCTCTGTACTTCGTACTGCATATCTGACACCTTCAGGTATGACGTGAGGTCCCCGTCGCCAGCTTCCAACTACGAAGGGGGCCTCTAACGCAAATTTATTTTATCTAAATCTGTTTTGCTTGATTATAAAATAACGTTTCGGAATAGCGTCCGAACCGTATCTGACTGAATTCTGCACTGATACGGGAAAAGAGGGGTTATGGAGAGAGATCATCCGGAACATAAATGACTTCGCCGGTATCCAGGCGGTAAGCCGTTCCCATCTTGCTGCCCTGGCCGCCAGCGAGCTCTTCGGTCATGTTCAGCACTTTAATGGTCTTTCCTTCCTTGACGATGATCTGCATGTTTGGCTGTCCCGGATTTTTCACGATCGTGAGATCGGCCTCGTCGTCGAGCATCTCGGGTACGTTGTAGGAGACGACGAGTGCGACCAGCAGGGCGACGGCAAAGACCATGGCGACGTCAAAGAGGTTGGCGACACCGGCAAGGGGGTCTTCGTCTTCGTCGTCGAGGATGATGCGCCGTCTCTTCATGCAATCATCCTCGCGACGTACTCCATATCGCTCAGGTCCTGTAGATACCACCGGCGCTTCGTCAGCAGGATTGCATAGGCGATACCTCCGATGAACAACCCGAGCACGGTCGTGCTGAATGCGATGACAAGATTGGATGCCAGTGCTTCGATATTCCCTGCAGAAAGCCCCATCAGCGCAGGGCCGAGTGGTATCAGGGTTCCCATAAGCCCGAGCATGGGGGCGGTCCGCGTCAGGATCTTCAGCCGTTCGAGTTCGGCCGAGATGCGGATCTCGTAGTCCTGGAGAAGTTTTTCGGACTCGACCGAGAACCGATCGCTGCCGAAGAGCTTCGTCAGATCGCCGAGGAACGATCCGAGGAGCGGGTTCGATCCCGATGCCGTCAGCACCCCGGCGGCATCATCATAGGAACGCTGCTCAAGCAGCGAAACGGACTGCTTGCAGCCATTTCTGAGCTGTTCGAGATTCCTGCTTCTTCCGGCGTACTCGGAGATGAACTGGCCGAAGGCCATCAGTGTCCAGACAACAAGTGCGAGGAGCGCGAGGATTGCAGGATAGAGAAGCGCCCCGGATATGATGAACATTGTCTCCATGAGTGATGTTGGTACGTCCATTATCTGCCTCCATAGTTTGCTGGATGTCGGATTCTGTCGATGAGTATCCCGAGCAGTATCAGTGCCGCCATCAGACCGAACGCGAGGAGCATGCCGGGCGAATCGGCTGTGATGCTGAACGCCGGTGCATTCTGCGCCTGCAGGTAGGCAGGAACGACGAGGGGGCAGAGCAGATAGAAGAGGCCGAGAAACAGCATGACATTCCCCAGTGTGGATGGGTTCTTCACCCCGGTCCTGGCCGCAATCCAGCTGATGCCTGCCGAGCCTCCTGCAATGCCTGCAAAGAGCATGCCTCCGATGACGGCGCCCGCCGCAATCCCGCTTATGCCGGTGGTATCGGTGAGAATCAGGCACGAGAGAAATGTTGCCGCAAGACATGCCGGACAGGGGAGTGACAGCAGAAGGAATGTACGGCGTGAGATATCTTTTCGATCGGACAGCCACTGTTGCTTCGTTCTGATCCCGAAATAGACGAGCGCCATTCCGATGATGAGGTGCATAACGAGTCCGAGCCCGATGACCTGTTCGGTGAGATCCAGTGGGATAACGCCGACGACTGCCCCGGTGATGAACGCCGTCAGAGCGTATACGGATGCGAAGCAGAGCATCTCCCGGAACCGCAAATCCGAAAGCCCGCATCCGATCCCGGTCTTCACTGCCAGGAGAGCGATGCCGGCAAGGGTACCGGCAGCGAGGAAGTCGGCGAGGTTACTCATATTTTCTTACGTTTACACAATATTACTTTATAAATCTGGTAGATGCGGATCTCTGTACGGAGGCATCACGCACCGGTATTGTGCACTATGGCTCCTGCTATTTGTTTCTGGAGGGTGCGCGGCGGTACAAACGGAAATCGCCTGGAGAAGAGCGCTGCGAGCCCGTTTCTCTAAAAAAAGGGTGGGTTTTAGAGGACCAGGATCAGCGGGGCAAAGACCAGGGCGACCATGCTCATCAACTTCAGGAGAATGTTAATGGCAGGGCCGCTCGTGTCCTTGAAGGGGTCGCCGACGGTGTCGCCGACGACTGCGGCCTTGTGAGCGTCGGAGCCCTTGCCGCCGAGGTGGCCTTTCTCGATGTATTTCTTGGCGTTGTCCCAGGATCCACCGGCGTTTGCCATGGTGACGGCAAGCAGGAACCCTGCGGAGAGCGACCCGACCAGAAGGCCGCCAAGCGCGTCGGTCCCGAGGACGAACCCGACGACGAGTGGTGCGGCGACGGCGAGAACGCCGGGCAGGATCATCTCGCGGAGTGCGGAGTTCGTCGAGATACCGATGCAGGATGCGTAGTCAGGTTCCGCTTTCCCTTCCATGAGGCCGGGGATCTGCTTGAACTGCCGGCGGACCTCGTGAACGATGCTGTACGCCGCCTTTCCGACTGCCATCATGGTGATGGAGCAGAAGAGGAACGGCAGCATGGCACCGATGAGGAGACCGATGAAGACATTGGGCAGGGTGACGTCGATGGAGGTGAGGCCGACTGCCTGGGTGTAAGCGGCGAAGAGCGCGAGTGCGGTCAGTGCCGCGGAACCGATGGCAAAGCCCTTGCCGATAGCGGCGGTGGTGTTGCCGACGGCGTCGAGGGTGTCGGTGATCTCACGGACTTCGGGCTTCTGGTGGGACATCTCGGCGATACCGCCGGCGTTGTCCGCGACAGGGCCGTATGCATCGACGGAGAGGGAGATGCCGAGCGTCGAGAGCATACCGACCGCCGCGATTGCGATACCGTAGAGGCCTGCAAAGTAGTAGGCGACGTAGATGGCGGCGGAGATGATCAGGACGGGGAGGACGGTGCTCTCCATACCCTTGGCAAACCCGGTGATGATGGTGGTTGCAGAGCCGGTCTCGGTCGACTTGACGATGGCGAGGGTCGGCTTGCGTTCAAAGGACGTATAGTACTCGGTGATGAGACCGATACCGAATCCGGCTACAAGGCCGGCGATCGTCGCGTAGAAGACGCCGATGTACTCGGGGCCGAGCATGACGTTGACCAGCAGGTACGTCGAGATGACGACCAGCACGAGACCGGCGAGGAGACCTTTGTTGAAGGCCATGTGGATGGCGCTGCTCTCGGTCTTGTTCGTCCGGACGAAGAACGACCCGACGATGGCGCTGAGGATACCGACTGCCGCGATGAGCAGCGGGAGCATGATGACGTTGAGGGGCGCGATACCCGGGAACTGGATGGCGGCGGCGGTCGCGCCGAGCACCATGGTGGCGATGATCGAACCGACGTACGACTCGTAGAGGTCGGCACCCATGCCTGCCACGTCACCGACGTTGTCACCGACGTTGTCGGCGATGACGGCGGGGTTGCGGGGGTCGTCCTCGGGGATACCTGCTTCGACCTTGCCGACGAGGTCAGCACCCACGTCTGCTGCTTTCGTGAAGATACCGCCTCCGACACGGGCGAAGAGTGCGATCGAGCTCGCACCGAGACCGAACCCGGTGACGATGGCGAGGATCTCGGTCTGCGGAAGGCCGGTGAAACCGCTGATGGCAATATAGGCGATCGAGAGGCCGAGGAGGCCGAGACCGACCACGGACATGCCCATGACGGAACCGCTGGCAAAAGAGACTTTGAATGCATCCCCGATTCCTCTGCGGGCGGCGTTCGTCGTCCTGACGTTTGCCATGGTCGCGGTGAACATGCCGATATAACCGGCAGTCGCCGAGAGTACCGCACCGAGCACGAAGCAGGCGGCGGTGAGCGGGTGAATTCCTACGGCAAGTATGATCGCCAGAATGACGACGAATACTCCGATGGCGCGATACTGTTTGTTCAGGTACACCATTGCTCCCGTATGAATAGCGGCAGCAATCTTCTGCATGGTTTCGGTACCTGTGCCCTCCTTTCTGATTGCGGTATATGAATACCCTGCAAAAAGAAGAGCGACAACGGCACACAGTGGTGCCAGGTAGACCAGGTAGTCCATCTCTCTACATTCCTCCGGTTGATTACCATAATTAAAGGAGTAGACCATTTAATTAAATATATGGAAAATAAATAGTCAGAGATTCTCTGAATTTAACTAAAATCCAGCACTTCCGGTTGCAGCGTCTGAAGATCGATCACCACCGCCCGCGCCGGGGTCGGGTTGATGTTCATCTGTTTCTGAAACGCCGTCTGTGCCTGCCATGTCCCCGTATTGACACCGAGGACACCCCGGTATTTTGTTATCCCGCAGATATGGACATGGCCCGTGTGCAGGATCTCCGGTAGCGGATCGATCACCAGCCGATCCATCTTTGCCGCTGCTATCGGTGTTCGCATCCCGTAGGTGGAGGCAAGCAGCCTTCGCTTCAGCATCTCCTCCATGATCTCGCCGGGCCGCTCGTACGACGCACCCGGGATGAGGCCGATCATATCGTCGATCGATCGGCCGTGGTACATCATCACGCGGACGCCCTGGAGGCTGACCACGCAGGGGTTCTCGACCATCTGGCAGTTTGCGGGGAAGTTTCCGGTAAACTCAGGTGGAAGCGCTGGCTGTGGCTCGGCCATCCGGACAACGTCGTGGTTGCCGGGTGCGAGGACGATCTTGAGCCGGGAGGGAAGGTCGCGGAGCATCCCGGCGAAGGCGTCGTACTGCTCGTAGATGTTTTTGATGGTGAGCTCGTGCTCCTGGCCCGGGTAGATCCCGATACCGTCCACGAGGTCGCCGGCGACGAGGAGGTAGGAGGCGTCCGTATCCTGCAGCCAGTCTGCGAAGCGGTTCCACGCGGCCTCGAGGAAGGTGTCGCTCCCGACATGGACATCGGAGATCAGGACGGCTTTCCCCGGCCGGTCGCTCGTGTAAGGGGCGTGCTTGATCGGGATATCGGGCCGGAAGAGCTGCTCGGCGAAGAAGAGCCCGCCGTCGCTTGAGAGTTTGCCCTTCACCCCGAGCACCTCGTCGGGGAGGATCCGCTCGGCGTCGGCGAAGGTATCGTCGCGGCTCTTGTTGAAGAGCACCAGAATGGTGCCGGTCGGATCCTCGATCTCCACCAGCCGGTGCCCCTTCGCCGTCGTCCGCACCTCTACGGCCATCCCGATGACGGTGCACTCCTGGTCGCGGTAGCGGTGCGGCGACGTTGTCAGTGCCTCGATCGGCATCGAGGTCGTTCGGCTGCGGATCATGGCGCTGAGCTTATTGTAGCGGTCGCGAAAATAGTGGATGGCGTCTTCGTAGCCGGCGACGCTGCCGGCCGTCCCGGGGCTGCCCACGATGATCTCAAGTTCCGGGTCGGCGAAGAACCGGGTGCCGTCCCGCTCTTTCTTCAGGCCCGGGATGTGGTTCACCGAGACGACGAGTGCATCGCCGGGGACACTTTCGAGGATACGGTCTATCAGCGCGGGGTCGTCCTGTTCCCTGATGTAACTGACCACGTCCGGGTGGACCTGGAGTTTGGTATCGAGGAACCGCTGTACGATCTCCCGCGGAGCGAGCATGGAGGTACGTATTGTCGCTCCGGGGAAATATGGCTTTATCTTTCTCCCGGGACGCCCGGGGGAGAGACGCTCACCGTCTTCCCACGACCCTGTTTTTTCGGGAAACGTATGTATACGAGCGGTATGATACTCACTACCAGCAGATATGTCAGCGTCTACCCGGCTGCAGAGCATCTCGGCAGCCATACGGAGACTCCGGACGAGTACCCATCCGGCGGCGTCCCTGGCGCGGGATCTCGTCTGGGTCGTGGCGGTCGTCGGCGGTATAGCCCTCCTCCTCTACCTTGTGGCGGGAACGTGGCCTGCCGTGGTTACGATCGAGTCGGAGAGCATGGTGCCGCATATGAACGTCGGCGACCTGGTGCTGGTCGTGGACGAGGACCGCTACGGGCAGCTCACTACCTGGACTGAAGGGAACCGGACGGGATATACGTCGTTTGGCGATTACGGAGACGTTATTATCTACCGCCCGAACGGGGCGGAGGACGTCCACCCGATCATCCACCGCGCGATGGCCTATGCCGACGAGAAGAGCATCGCGGGTTCACCCCTGGCACAGTACTATGCCGATCCGCACGGCGGCTACATCACCAAAGGCGACAACAACCCGGTGATAGACCAGGGAACGTACTTCCAGGGGATCGGTGTGGTCGAACCCGTCAGAAAGGAGTGGATCGTCGGAAAAGCCCTCTTCGCTGTCCCGCTCATCGGTTATATCCCCCTGCATATCGTTGAATTTGCCATCCTCGTCATCGTTGTCATCCTCATCCACGACTTCGTGCTTGGGAGGCGAAAGAGCGATGAATAAATCCCACGCTTACCTTGAACTACTGATACGGTGCTGATCCCGATGCAACAGTTACTCGACGACGTCCTGGCTGGCCACCGCCTCACCGAGAGTGAGGCCGCAGGGTTGATGAAGGTTAGAGGCCGCGAGGTCTTTTCGATCGCGGCGGCGGCGGACGCGCTCCGCGAGGAGAAGGTCGGCAACCTCGTAACCTATGTCAGAAACCAGAACATCCACATCACCAATATCTGCAAGAACCTCTGCGGGTTCTGCAGTTTCGGCAAGAGGGTCGGTGACCCGGAGGCATTCTGCAACGACCGCGAGGCGACGATTGAAAAAGTCATGCAGGCCGTGGAGCGGAACGTCACCGAGGTCTGCCTCCTCTCCGGGGTACACCCGGACTACACCCTTGAGTCGTACGTCGACCTGATCGGTTGCGTCCACGAAGTGGCGCCGCAGGTGGATATCCACACCGCGAGCCCCGACGAGATCGCCTGGGCCGCGAAGCAGAGCGGCGTCTCCACCGAAGAGGCGATCGACCGGCTCCGCGAGGCGGGTCTCGGCACCCTGCAGGGGACCGCCGCCGAGATTCTGGTCGACGAGGTGCGGCAGGTGATCTGTCCGCGAAAGTGTGATACCGCGACATGGGTCCGGATCGTGAAAGAAGCGCACCGGAAAGGTATCCGGTCGACCGCGACGATCATGTACGGCTCCGCCGAGAGCGTTGAAGATCGCGTCCGGCACCTTTCCGTTCTCCGTGAGATCCAGGACGAGACCGGCGGCTTCACCGAGCTCGTGCCCCTCTCCTACCTCCACGAGAATACCGCCCTCTACCGCCGCGGGCTTGCCCCTGCCGGAGCGACAGGGCGGGAGGATATCCTCCTCTTCGCGGTCGCCCGGCTCTTCCTCGACAACTTCGATCACATCCAGATCTCTTGGGGCAAGGTCGGGCCGAAGATGGCGCAGATAGGCCTGCTTGCCGGCGGGGACGACCTCGGCGGGACGATGTTCTGCGACGATGTCAGTGTGACCGCCGGCGGCGAAGGCGCCGATTACCTCGACCCCGCGGAGATGGAGCGGATAGCCGTAGATATCGGCCGCCAGCTCGTCCAGCGGACGACGACCTACGGGCGGGTCTGACGCCTGCCGCACCTTTTTTCCATCTCCTTTCGATCCCCGCACCAAACCTGCGCGTTCTTCTGCCCGCGAAGCGTTTCGGGGCACGCCACATACAAACCGGAACCTTTAGATGCCTCTCCTGGCATCTCTGTTCATCCAACGGGCGGCTTTAGCGCTTCTAAAGCCTCTCCTCGTGGTGAATATATGCAGACAACTCTCAGGCACGTCACACTCTGCTGTATCGCGTTCTTTCTCGTTGCGGTCCCGGTCACCGCGGCCGACTGGTACGTGAGCCCGACGGGCGACGACGCGAATGACGGTTCGGAACCCGCTCCCTGGATCTCGATCTGCTACGCGGTCGGCAACACCGGCGTCGCTGATGGTGATACCATCCATCTCGCAGCCGGAACTTACTATGAATCGAATATCACCGTGAATAAGAGCCTCAGTCTCGCCGGTGCCGAGGGGGGTCTGACGGTTATCGATGGGATGAAAAAGGGCAGAGTGCTTATTGTCGATACTCCCGCGGGATGCGGGTTCATCGAGGATCTGACTGTTTATAACGGCAGTACGGCGTACGGTCCCGGAGGGGGTATCTGCCTCTTGAACGGCACCCTGACGATTGACCGTTGCACGCTCGCGAACAACGGGGTGAACATGCGGGGTGACGGTGGCGGCGTCTACGTGCGTTGCGGCAATATGACCATTGCACACTCCGGCATCACCGACAATATTGCCATACGGGGGGGTGGCGTCTTCCTGCAGGACGGCGCCATGACCCTCTCGGAGTGCACGCTATCGGGGAATGATGCTCTGTACGGTGCAGGGTTCTATCAGCGGTACGGTGCGTCGACCATCACCGGGTGCGCCCTCACCAACAATACGGGACTCCCACTCAAGAACGGCCCGCCCCCCCTGGGCGGGGGAGTGAATATGTGGAGCGGCAGTCTTGCCCTCTCCCGATGCACGTTCACCGGGAACGCAGCCGATTCGGGTGGAGGTGTCTACCAGCACGACGGCATCCTTTCCATAACCGAGTGCACAATCACCGAAAACAGCGCTACCGGGAGTAGTGAGGGCGTCTACGGAAGTGGTGGGGGGGTGTACCAGTTCGGGGGCATCCTGACCGTCACCGGGTGTACACTCACCGGCAACGTAGCGGAACATATGGGTGGCGGGTTTCACCAGTGGTACGGCGTGATTAATGCGCCGCACTCTCAAGCAGAGATCACCGACTGCGTCATAGCGGGGAACACCGCCGATCTGGGCGGCGGAATCTTTCACAACGGCGGCGCTCTTGAGATCGACGGCTGCAACATCTCAGAGAACGCTGCCTCCCAGGGTGGAGGCGTTTACCAGCACGCCGAGTCCCTTATCCTTTCCGGGTCCGTGATCGCCGGGAACACTGCGGACCAATGTGATGGCGTTCTCCACTATGGTGGGTTCCTCTCTCTCTTCGACTGCATCCTGTGCAACGACGTCAATTTCGAGTATCAGGGAGGTACCGCGGTGCTGAACACCACCGTCACCACGTCGACCAATATCCTCGGGGGACTCTATCTCGGCGGTAACTACTGGAGCAATCCTTCAGGGACGGGGTACTCGGATCTCTGCACCGATACTGACGGTGACGGGTTCTGCGACACTCCCTATACCGTTTCCGGAATTACCGATCTGCTGCCGCTCACTCCTCTCCCCGCATTCTCCGTTCCCACACCGGCGATCGCCCCCGTTCTCATTCCGGTCAACACCGACGGCAGCCCGGGGTGGGGCGAGAGTGCCACACTCTCCGTCGTGGAAACCGGTAGTGACGTATCCTCGGTGACGGTAAACCTCACTCCGCTTGGTGGAATGCCGTCGGTCGTCATGGCGAAGGGGACGGGGCAGAATCGAGCCCTGAGTGTCTCGAGTGCGGTGCCGTCGCCGTTTCTGAACGGCTCCTATCAGCCGGTGACGCTGTATGTCACTGCCACCGGAACCGATGGGAACCCAAAGATGACTGTTGGAATCCCCCTGACGGTGGTCAGAAACGGCGACGTGAACGAGGACGGCCGGACGACGCTGTACGATGCGATCTATATCGCCCGGCATACGCTTCGCATAAACGGATCCCTGGAGATGTATGAGAGTGTTGGTGATGTCGACGGGGATGGTACGGTACAGCTGACCGACGCGGCGTACCTTGCGCGGCATGTCCTTGCCATCCCAGGATACGATCCGTTGCACTGATCCTGATCGAGCGGCACCTTTTTTCACCCGCACCGCACGTTCCTGTCGGTCTTCTCCTCCCCTGCGTGATCGAGAGCCCATGCCGCGAGCACGTGCGAAAGGTGCGTGAGCGCCTGCGGGAAGTTGCCGAGCATCACCCGGCCGACCCCGTCGATCTCCTCCGAAAAGAGGCCGAGCGGGCTTGCGGCGCGGTATGCCCGTGCGTACCAGTCCCGGGCGCTCTCGATATCGCCCTGATTTGCTTTCACCGTCGCCATCCAGAAACAGGCGGGGAGGAACGCCCCTTCCCTGCCCGGCAGATTGTCGTCGATGATGTAGCGCTGCAGGTAACCCTCTTCATTGAGCTGCTCCTCGATGTAGCGCACCGTGTCGGCGAACCGCTCATGATTGTAGTCGGTCACCCCGACGATCGGGAAGAGGAGCATCGCCACATCCGCATCGGTGCGCTCCGTCATCTGGGTGTATGCCCGGGCCTCGTCGCTGTAGCCTTCGGTGTTCACGAAAGCCCAGATCTCGTCCCTGACCTGCTCCCAGCGCTCCAGGGGTGCGGGAAACCCGTTATCAGCGGCGATCTCGATCCCGCGGCGGACGGCCATGTACGCCATCGCTTTTGAGAATACCTGCTGGTAGTTCTCGCCCCGAATCTCCCAGATCCCGGCGTCGGGCCGCTGCCAGTTCTCGCAGACCCAGTCGACGAGCCGCCGGAGCGCCTCCCATATTGCCGGGCCTTCCTGGCTCTGCATCAGGTGCGGCGCCCGGTGGAAGCAGAGCATCACCTCGCCGTAGGTGTCGAGCTGGAACTGGTTGCCCGCACCGTTCCCGACGTGGACGGGCCGCGAGTGCCGGTAGCCCTCCGCATGATCGAGGTCTTGCTCCGCGACCTCCCGCCCGTGATCGACGGTGTAGAGAGGCTGGAGTTCCTCGGGAGGATCGCGCCGGAGGAGCGTTGCCAGCCACCACCGGAACGCGTCGGCCTCCTCGGTATACCCCGTCGACTCGAACGCCATCACGATGAAGACCCCGTCGCGGAGCCAGACGTAGCGGTAATCCCAGTTCCGTTCCCCGCCCGGCTGTTCGGGGAGCCCGAGCGTAGGGGCGGCGACGAATGTCCCGCCGGGCTGGTACTGGATCAGCTTGAGTGAGAGGAGGCTCCGGAGGACGTCGGCACGGTGCTCGCCGGTGTAGGTGCACCGGCCCGACCACTCCCGCCAGTACGCCCGGGTCGCCGCGAGCAGGCGCTCGGCATACCTGCGGGGATCGGGGCACTCCACCCCGTCGCCGTAGGCGAGGACGAATGCGTGGACGTCACCGTCTCTGAACCGGATCGTCGCTTCGGCCCGCCCGTCTCCGAGCTCCATCGCCGCCGTCGCAAAGAGCCGGAGGGTTTCGCCGTCTCCGTGGGCAACAATACTCTCCCCGTCCCGCTCCAGGGCAGGCCGTACCTCGCCGTACCGGAATGCCGGGGCAAACGTGGCGGCGACGTCGATTGGAAGACCGCTCGAGGAGACCAGTCGGATCAGGAGCGGAACCCCATCCCGCGGGTACGGCATGAACGTCGTGACCCGGACGGTGGCGTCGGCCGTTCCGAGGTCAGAGACGAGAATGTTCGTCCCCTCCTCGTAGTACGAAGATATCTTGTGGTGCACGGGAAGCCCGGTCGCGAAGTAGCCGCCTTTCGGGGCGTCGATGAGACGGGCAAAGACGGCCGGGGCGTCGAACCGATCGGGGCACCACCACTCCACGACCCCCTCGTCCGTGACGAGCGCCGCGGTGTGCCCGTCTCCCACGATGCCGATCTGGCTGAGGTCGGGGTACGGGGTGAGGGTGAGCGGCCGGATCATGCTCCCTGCCCCATATTCTGGATCAGCCCGCCGTCGACGTAGACCGTGGTGCCGTGAATGTAGTCCGCCTCCCTTGAAGCAAGGAAGACCGCCACTCTCGTGATCTCCTCCGGCTCGGCCGCTCGTTTCTGGGGTATCGAAGCTACCTGTTCCTTGAGGATCTCCGGATCGTCGATTGCAGGCTGGTTGAACGGCGTCAGCACCATCCCCGGCGCGATATTCTTGACGGTGATGTTGCTCTCGGCGAGTTCGAGTGACAGGCACCGGGTGAGGTTCCGGAGACCGCCTTTGGCCGCACAGTAGCCTGCCGCCCCGGCCCGCGGGACCTCCTGGTGGACGCTCGTGACGTTGATGATCGTGCCCTGCCGGTTCTTCCCGGCATGCCTGCCGGTGGAGTCGATCCCGGCGTCGTTGACGAGGATCGTCGTGGTGCCGAGTTCTTCGGTCACCCGGCGGAAGAGCTCCCCGACACGTGCCGGGTCTCTCTGGTCGAGGGGGGCGAGTGCGGCACGGCGGCCGTGTTCACGCACCTCATTTGCCGTCCTCTCGGCTCCTTCGACGTCGTTATGAATGGTGACGGCCACATCATCCGCACCTTCGCGTGCGAATGCCACGGCGGTCGCGTGCCTGATCCCGGAGTCGGAACCGGTGACGACCGCTATCTCTCCTTCCAGTCTTCCCGCCATGCTGTTTACCACTCCCGCCCGGGGGGTTACTAGGACATAAGGGTATGTGCCCTGCCGGAACGGGCAGGGAGAACTCAGAAAATAGAAGATTTTTCTGGTTGTGAGATGACCATTACTGCAGGCGAGATCGCCCCTCCTCCCGGTGCGGGGAGCGAGCGGTGCGATCCGGGGGAGATTCGGGTAAATCATGGGCATTCTGGATGCATTCTTCGGGTCGAGTCCGGAGGCTCTGATCGGCCAGGGACGCGCGTATGCCGGAAAGGGGGCGTATGAAGATGCGCTCCGCTGTTTTGACGAGGCGCTCGGCCTCGACCCGAAGGCGACCGCGGCGTGGTATGAGAAAGGCTGCGCCCTCACGGATCTCGACCGGCACCGCGAGGCGCTCCAGTGCCTCTATACCGTCGTCAGGAACGACCCGAAGCATACGGGAGCCTGGAACAGGATGGGGCTTGCTCACCGGGAGCTCGGGAGTCGGGAGGACGCCCTGCAGTGCTTCGAGAAGGCCGCCCGGATCGCCCCCGAGGATGCCGACGCCTGGAACAATATGGGCCTGGTCCTGATGGAGATGGGGAGGAACGACGATGCTCTCCGCTGCTTTAAGAAGGACCTCGCCATCACTCCCGGGAGTGCGGCGTCGTGGTATCGGAAAGCAGATGCTCTTCGGGCTCTCGGCCGCTACGAAGACGCGATCGAGTGTTATTCATCGTACCTCGATCTCTGCCCGAAGGACGGAAGTGCGTGGGTCCGCCTTGGGTGTACCCTCCGGACGGTGCACCGTTACGCGGAGGCCGTCTCCTGCTTCGACCGTGCGATCAGGATCGACCGCGGCAATGCCGGTGCCTGGAACGACAGGGGCGTCACCCTCAAGAAGGCCGGGGATACCCGGCAGGCGCTCCGGTCTTTTGACCGCTCGCTGAAGGCCGATCCAGAGAACGCCGTTGTATGGGCGAACAAAGCCCTGGTTCTCCACGATCTTGGCCGGGCGGAGGAGGCTGCCGACTGCTATCTGCACGCCCTTGGGCTCGACCCTGAGAACGTTGATCTCCTCTACCGGCTTGGAACGACCTATGACGGCCTCGGGCAGTGGAGCGAGGCGCTCGCGTACTATACCCGGTACCTAAAGGTCAGATCCGGGAACGGCTACGCCTGGCTCCGCACAGGTATTGCCTTCCAGCAGGAGGGCGATCACGCCATGGCGCTCCGCTGTTTCAAGAGGGCGCTTTCTATCGACGGAAACGACGCCGATGCCTGGCACCATCGGGGTCTTACGCACCAGAGCCTCGGGGAAGAGGCGAAGGCGGAGGCGTGCTTCCGGAAGGCACGCGAAGCGATGCTGAAGTACTGATCGTCGCCGCTTACATTCTGTTCAGGGCCTCTCTGCCGCTCATGCCAACCTCGACACGGTGCTGGACCGCATGCAGGTTGGCCGCCTTGACCTCACCGTCGAGGAGGTCGTCGATGCTCTCAATCGCCATCCCTTCTCCGGCGTGCACGACCGCTGCGGGAACCCCGAGATTCTCGATCGCTTCGATATCGAACCCCACCGTCCCGATCATCCCGGTCTCGGTGACGACCGCCATCAGTTTTACTGACCCTATCGGGATGACGTAGCTGTACGCGTCTTTATAGGCGAGCCTGATACGCTCGTGCATCATCTCCTGCTGCATGATCTCCGGGGTGGGTATCCACGGTAATAAGTCTTATGCCCCGCCCGGTCCGAGGTGTCCCGGCAGCATCCTTATGAGATCTCCGGCCAACTCTGATGCGACCACACCCGTGTGGCAGGCACCACTACCATGAGACCTGTTTCGACGATCCTCGACGACGTCCTCGCCGGCCACCGTCTGACCGAGGAGGAGGCAGCAGTCCTGATGAAGGTTCGGGGCAGGGACGTCTTTGCGATAGCGGCGGCAGCGGATACGCTCCGGGAACGGATCGCCGGAGATCCGATCACGTACGTCCGGAACCAGAACATCAACGTCACGAACCTCTGCGTCAACAGGTGCGGGTTCTGCGGTTTTTCAAAGAAGCCCGGTGACGAAGGGGTGTATAATTTCGGAGGAGAGGTCGTTCGGGCAAAGGCGGCGCAGGCGCGTGAACGGGACGTGACCGAAATCTGCACGGTGAGCGGCCTCGCCCCTGACTTCTCCGCGCAATCCTATATCGATATCATCGGCTGGATCCGGGAAGGTGCTCCCGGCGTTCACATTCACGCAAGCAACCCGATGGAGGTTGCCTACGCTGCGGAGAAGAGCGGCATCTCCACGGAGGAAGTGCTGCGGGAGCTACAGAAGGCGGGTCTCGGGACGCTCTGCGGGACGGCGGCGGAGATCCTCGTCGACGAGGTGCGGCAGGTGATCTGCCCGGGAAAGATTGATACAAAGACCTGGATAAGGATCGTGAAGGAGGCGCACGCACTCGGCATCCGTTCGACCGCGACGATCATGTACGGCCATATCGAGACCGTGGAAGATAGCGTCCGGCATCTCGCGATCCTCCGGGAGATACAGGACGAGACGGGAGGGTTCACCGAATTTGTCCCGCTTTCCTTCATCCATATGAACACCCCCATCTACCGGGCGGGGCTCGCCCGCCCCGGCGCTACGGGCAGGGAAGACCTCCTGATGTACGCGGTTTCCCGGCTCTTTCTCGATAATATCAGGAACATCCAGGTCTCCTGGGTGAAACTCGGGGTCAAGTTCTCTCAGCTCATGCTCCTTGCCGGCGCAAACGACCTTGGCGGTACGATGTTCGAGGAGAGCATTTCGAAAGGCGCCGGGGCGCGGGACACCGACTATCTCGACCCCGGGGTGATGCAGCGGATGGCCGAAGACCTTGGACGGCCGCTCCTGCAGCGGACGACGCTCTACGAGCGGGTCTGACCGCTGCTTCAGGAGAGCCCCCGGGCGGCCTCGTTTGCTGACGACGCCCGCCGGATAGCCGAAGGCCTGCAGAGATGCAACGTTGAAAGCACCGCACCCGACAGGATTGGTTTCTTCAGGAGGGGTGCTGTATCCGATCCCCCCGGAGCGCTTAAGCGGGACAGTAAATGTTCTTCACCGCTCCTGGATGGTGACGGGATGAGCCTTCCCGACATGCCCGGATGGAACCGTTCGCCGAGGCATGCGGGATTTTTATAATCTCGAGAAAATTTAAATACCCCCTCCCCGATACAGGGAATTCTCATTCGGCAATACGCCGGGTAGGAAGGGGTGAAGAGATGGTAAACGGTTTACTTGGGCTTGCGATCCTGTTCTTTATTCTGGCACTGGTCTTCGCAGTGCTCGGTGCGCGGGGTATCGCGGGCATATCCATGTCGATAGCAAAGTGGCTGGTGATCATCTTCATTGTGCTTGCCATTATTGCGCTCTTGCTCTAGCTGCTGCCCGGTTCCGGGCAGCGAGGGTCAGGAGATCCGATCTTTTCTCTTTTTGGGCGGTATCCTTCGAGCGGGCGGCACAAAAAGACAGGGATCGATGGTGGGACGTTTATCGTCAGTCCGAGGGCTGAAGAAGATTGACAATGGTCCCTGCAACGTCCCGTGCTTTCTGCATCGCCCGCTCATCGCGCCTGATGTCGCCCGGAGCAGACCCCTTCCCGCAGACGTAGCCGAGGTATGCGAACTCGTGGGTGTTAAGGAATCCTTCGAGTGTCCCGAGCGCCCGCTCGCATCCCCGGTCTCCGCAGACGGTGACTGCAACGGCCTTTCTGCCGGCAAGCCGTCTGTCGTGGTAGAGGGAGTATGTCCGGTCGATGAAGTTCTTCAGCTGCCCGTTCACATCGTAGTAGTAGGTCGGCGACCCGAGCACCAGCACCTCGCACTCGAGGATCCGATCGACGATTGATGCCCAGTCATCGTCTTCGGTAGCGCACCACTTTGCCGTCCGGCAGACCTCGCACCCGGTACACGGTCGGATCTCCTTATCGGCAAGTGAGATGTACTCGGTCTCGATCCCCGCCTCTTTCACGCGATCGAGGATGACGTTGATGAGCTGTGCGGTATTCCCGTTCGCGCGCATGCTGCCTGAAATGCCGAGAACCTTCATATGTTATCCTTGTCACTCTCGTTCTTGATAGTTTTGATACCTGCATGCGAGGCCGAGAGCCCGGAACGCTGCGGTAACCTCCTCTGTCGGGTTTTCCGGCCGCCAGAAAAGGTGCGATCGGCATCGGCAGTCGCTGCAGCCGAATCCGGGGACCGGACACTCGCTGATAAGCCGGGCGAGATCGCACTCGACCCCCCGGCTGGTCGGGGCGGAGACGATGGCTGAGAGAGTAAAGCGGGGGTCGAGAAGCAGGTAATCGACGTGCCAGCGGGGCGATCGGTCACGCTCCCGGGAGAGGCGGACGTGCCGCTCCGCCCGGGCAAGGCCGCCGCTTCCGAGGGCCGACCCGACGTAGCAGTGCCAGCCTCCCGCAAACGGAACGGAGCCGAGGCTGCCGACCCGGATCTCCCCGGGGCGGTTCCTGAAGAGGAGGCAGTAGACCCCTTTATCCATAGGTCTTCATGAGCTCGCGGGCGGCGGCGATATGCCGCTCTCCGCCGCTCGTGACCGGTTCACCGTGCCCGGGGTAGAGGGCGTCGACGGGTAGGGCGGCGAGCCGCTCAAGGGATGCTGCAAGCGCGATCCGATCGCCGCCCGGGAAGTCATACCTGCCGAACGAGCCGCCGGTAAAGACGGTATCGCCCGAGAAGAGGATTCGTTTCTCCCGATCGTAGAGCGAAATGCACCCGGGCGTGTGCCCGGGCGTATGAATGACTTCGAGACTCCCGACCATCTCGCCGTTCGTGAGGGTGCGGTCCGGGACGATGCCCTTCGTTCGTGCCCCGAAGAGCATGGCGAGGCTCCGCGCATCCTCGAGGAGTCCCGGTGCGTCGAGTTCGTGGATGCAGAGCGTTGCGTTGCAGAGCCTGGCAATTTCGGCTGCATACGCGGTATGGTCGTAGTGGCAGTGCGTGAGGATGATCGTCTCGATCCGGTCCTTATACGCTTCGAGCGCCATCGGGGGGACGCCTGCATCGATGAGGATATTTCCGTATACAAATGAATTGGCAGCCTGTGCGCCGCTCGTTATCCACCGGACTGGCATGTACACTAATAAGGATTCCAGACAAATGTTTCTTATGCATACCCTGATCACAGCCTGCCTGAACGGAGTCCCCCCCGAGGTCGAGGCTATCGCGCGAGATGAAGGGCTGAATCCTCATCACGCGGCGAAAGCGGTCGCCCGCGGCCGTATCGTGATTCCGGCGAACCCCCGGCGGCCGCACCGGCTCTGTGCCATCGGCGAGGGGTGCCGGGTACGGGTCAACGTCAACGTCGGGACGTCCGCCAACCTCTGCGACCCTGACCTCGAGGTCGCGAAAGGCAGGGCGGCACTGGCTCAGGGCGCCGACGCCCTCATGGACCTCTCCACCGCTGGCGACCTTGAGGAGATCAGAAAGCAGCTCCTCACGCTCGACGCCCCGCTTGGAACGGTGCCGATCTACGAGGCCGTCCGCCGCGCCGGCAGTGCCGCCGATATCGATGCAGACACCCTTTTCTCGGTCATCCGGGATCACTGCCGGCAGGGTGTCGATTTCCTGACGCTCCACTGCGGGGTGAACCGCGAGGCGTTTGATGCGCTGAAGCTCGATCCCCGGGTTATGGGCGTTGTCAGCCGCGGCGGCGCGTTTCACGTCGCCATGATGGCGGCGACGGGTGAAGAGAATCCGCTCTACGCGGAGTACGACTACCTGCTCGAGATCCTGGCGGAGTACGACGTCGTCATCAGCCTCGGGGACGGCATGCGGCCGGGCGCCTTCGTCGATGCGACGAGGCTTGCCAAAGCGACGGAGTATCTCACGCTCGGCCGCCTCGCTCGCCGGGCGCTCTCTGCCGGCGTCCAGCGGATGATCGAAGGACCCGGCCATATCCCGGTCGATCAGATCGGCTACAACGTCCAGATGCTCAAAGAATTGACCGAAGGCGCGCCTCTCTACCTCCTCGGCCCACTCGTCACCGATCTCGCCCCCGGTTACGACCACGTGGTCGCGGCGATCGGCGGCGCCGTCGCCTGCCAGAATGGGGCGGACTTCCTCTGCATGGTCTCACCGAGCGAACACCTTGCGCTCCCACGCCTCGAGGATATCGAAGAGGGCACTCGCGTCGCCCGGATCGCCGCCCACGTCGGCGACCTGCTCCGGAACAATACGGCCAGCCGGAACCGGGAGTACCGGATGGCGGAAGCACGGCGGAGCCTCGACTGGGACGCACAGTTCGAAGCAGCGCTCTTCGGCGACGTCGCCCGGAAGATCCACGAACGCGACGGCGATCTTGACACCTGCTCGATGTGCGGCGATCTCTGCGCCGTCAAGATGGTGCGGGATATTCTCACCCCGCCGTCGGACGACTAACGGAGACCGGAGAGGAGATCTTCTCCCTTCTCTGCCGCCCGTCTGGCTTTTATCTTCTTGATCCGCAGAAGCCGTGTCCGCTCCTCCCGCTCCAGTTCGTCCCGCCGGAGTTCTATGGCTCTCCGCTTTTCGATGAGATCGGGGAGTACCTTGTATTCGAGTGCGTTCACGCGCCGGCGCATCCGTTCTATCTCGACGACGAGTCTCGTGACGCTGCCCTCCGCCTCGGCAGTCGCGAGGATCTGCTCGATGAGGTCTTCGAAGGCATCGGCTGCATCGTCGATGACCGAGGCAGTGCCGAGAAGCCCGTACCCCCGCTCGTCAAGGGTCTTGTGGATATTCTCGCCCTCGAGCTCGGGGAGGATCACGCCGAAGACGTTCTGCCGGGTAAGGCTGATCGTCGGGTACTCCTCAACCGAGAACGCGGCGAGCATCACCCCGGTCACCCCCTCCATCATCGTCGCCGCCGCGATCTCATCCCGCGCTTCGCGGTACCGCTCTTCAAGAGCCTCGCGGCGCAGTCTGGCCTCGCCCGCCCGCCGCGAGAGCTCGAGGATCAGGCCGTCGAGTTTCCGTTTCAGGACGGTGTGCGCCCGGTCGGCGAGCGCTATCTGCCGGCGGGTGGCAAGCAGTTCGGCGCGTGTCGCCCGGACATCCCTTATCGGCATCGCCTCTCTCCTTCCATCCGCATCATCCCCCCTGTGCCGTCGGTCACAGCACCAGGTACCTCCGTATCCGCTCGGGAGGGAGATCGAACTCTTTGCCGCGGGCGATGGCACGGAGGTTGCCGACCTCGTAGCGCTTGTGCTCGAGGTACGAGAGGATCGGGAGCGCCGAGAAGGCGTGCCGTCGTGCCATTCTGTCCATGCGGTGGAGCCGTACCCGGGTTATGGCAACCTCGATCTCGTGACCGGCACGCCGCCGTGCATGCCACCGCTCCCAGACCCGCTGCGCCGCCGCCTCCTGGTCGAGTGATTCGTCCCCGCGGACCTCCCGGAGCGCACGGGTGAGGATGGGGAGGATGTCGGTCTGTTTAAAGGCATTGATGAACTCTTCGCGCCTCTCCATACCGTACATTCGCTGGAAGACCTCGATCGGGGTCTCGCCACCCGGGATCATGCTCCTCTGGACTGTCCGTATGTCGCAGGCACCCTTCCCGCAGCGAAGCCGCATGAGGTTCTTCATGTTGGTGATATCGATCTCGAACCGGAGGTAGCGGGTGACGACGTCGCCTCCCCGGACGCCGTGCCTGATATCGGCGAGGAGATCGGCGTAGTACTGTTTGTAGAGCTCGTTCTCGAGCCTGGCGAGGGCACCCTTCTCCTCGCAGGATCGGTAGTGCTCGGCGATAACCGGCGCGAGTACCCAGCTTTCGAGTTCCTCCGCCACCCGGTCGCACGTCGGGAGGGTGAGGAGATGCTCGATATGTGCAGGCGGGATCTCCCCTGCAGGAACGATGTACTCCTGTATCTGCTCCCGTGGAATATCATGTTCGATCCCCCGGAAGATCGCCATGACGTTTGAGATATCCCACCGGTTCAGGTACCGCGAGACGAGCGTGTGAAGGTCACCCTGGCTGATCTGGAGCGCACTCTGAAAAGTGCGTGCCAGATTCCGGTTGAGGGCAGCCTCGATGAGATCGGTGCCGGAGAGGGTCCGTGCGAGCAGGGTGATCTCCTCGCCGTAATCCCCCTTGCTGAGAAAATGAGCGATCTCGGGAATGCTCCGGTTGAGGAACCGCGTATACTCCTCCCGGGGGTAGAGCAGGGTTTTGCGCACCCTGAATCTGGTGCAGACATAAATACACCCTGAACTCGGAAAGCCAACCGTCACTATCCCCGTCTCCTCCCTGGCTGCGTCTGCCGCGGCATCCCGCCGCGTTCAGGCCTTCCATCCGCAGGGGTTACTTCTCGTCCGCGAGCGCGAGTATCCGTGCCGCGAGGTGAGCGGCATTCTCACCATTATCAACGCCGACACACGCAACCGGGACGCCTTTTGGCATCTGGACAATGGAGAGGAGTGCGTCAAACCCCATTAAGGTACCGCTCACCGGGACACCGATCACCGGCCGGGGTGTCTTCGACGCGACCACGCCGGGAAGCGCTGCAGAGAGCCCCGCAATAGCGATGAAGACTCTGGCGGGGCTCGACCGGATATACTCGTCGAGGCGGTCGGGGTCGCGGTGGGCGGAGATCACCTGATAGTCGTAGGAGATCTGCTTCTCCTGCAGAACTGCAAAGGCCTTCTCTGCGATAGCCCGGTCGGATGCAGACCCACAAAGTACTGCTACGTCAGCCATATGGTTCATGCATATCCGTTGATGGGTCATTAACACTGCTCTTTGTCACCGCCCGCCGTACCCCGGGCAAGGGGGTAAGGATGACCTTGATATGAAACAAGATCAAATTAGGTAACCTGAAGAGCTCCGGAAAAATCGTATCTATGGACTGATCTGCAATGGAACACGAACCACTTCTGATGATCCCCGGCCCCGTGCCCATTCCACAGCGTGTACGCTCTGCAATGGTGCAGCAGGCCATCAACCACCGCGGCCCCGAGTTCGGCGCCGCCTATGCCGATATCGTGCGGGTCTTAAAGCCCCTCTTTGGAACGGAGAACGAGATTTACGTGATCAGCGGCTCCGGTACCGCCGGGATGGAGGCGGCCGTCGCGAACTTCGGCAAGGATAAAAAGATAGTCTCCCTGGTGAACGGGAAGTTCGGTGAACGCCTCCAGAAGATTGGAGAGCGTTACGGCAGCGTCACCGCTCTGGGCTCCGAGTGGGGCACGCCGCTTGATCTCCCCGGCCTCGAAGCGGCGCTCGAGGAGGGCGCGGAGGTTGTCACGATGGTGCATAACGAGACGAGCACTGGCATCAGGAACCCCGCCGAACAGGTCGGAGCGCTCGCAAAGAAGCACGGAGCCCTCTTTATCATGGACGGTGTCACCTCTATCGGCGGCGATATGGTCGAAGCCGACCGCTGGGGCGTCGACGTTGCTATCGTCGGCTCCCAGAAGTGCCTCGCGGCTCCCGCCGGTCTCGCCGCAGTCTCGGTCAGCCAGAGGGCCTGGGATATGATTGCCGAGAACCGCCCGTTCTACCTCGACCTTGCCGCCTACCGCAAGAGCGGCAGCGGCACCCCGATGGAGACGCCCTATACCCCCGCCGTCCCGCTCTTCCTCGCTCTTCGCGAGGCCTGCCGGATCATCGACGAGGAGGGCGTCGAGCAGCGGTTCGCCCGCCACAGAAGGATGGCCGATGCCGTCCGGGCGGCGGCGGGAGCCTGGGGTATCGAGCTCTTCCCGGTCGTGGACGAGTATCATGCCTACTCGAACACCGCGACGGCCATGAAGATCCCGGCAGGGATTACCGATAAGGACCTGCGGGGAACCGTGAAGAAGATGGGGATCGAGATCGCCGGCGGTCAGGATCACCTGAAGGGCAGGATCTTCCGGATCGGTACGATGGGCGGCGTAGGCACGCCTGAGATCCTCGCGACCCTGGCGGCGGTGCAACATGCGCTCCGGAAGCACGGATTCGACGCCGGCGACGGGGTCGAGGCGGCTGCCGGGGTGCTGGGATGAAGATCGGGATCGCCGATACGACCTTCGCGAGAGTCAATATGGGCAGGGTAGCCATCGACGAGATACGGCGCCACGCCAGCGTCGGGATCGAGCGCTCCACCGTACCGGGGATCAAGGATCTCCCGGTCGCCTGCAAGAAACTTATCGAGGAGCGGGGCTGCGATATCGTCATGGCGCTCGGGATGCCCGGCGGCGTCGAGAAAGACCGGATGTGCGCCCATGAAGCATCGCAGGGTCTGATCCTTGCCCAGCTGATGACCAACCGGCATATCATCGAGGTCTTTGTCCACGCCGACGAAGCGAAGGATGATCAGGAGCTCGCATGGCTGCTCGAGCAGCGCACCCGCGAGCATGCCCTTAACGCCGTCAAGCTCGCGCTTTACCCGAAGGAGCTTGAAAAAGCCGCCGGAACCGGGCAGCGGCAGGGATTCCCCGACGTCGGCCCCGCCCGGCAGTAGCGCAGAAACGAGAAGGATATCAGCAATAAGATGCCAAACGATACCAGAGGAAGATAGAGCATGACCATCAAACTGGGTTTAGTGGTGGCGGAGTTCAACCGGGACATCACCTACATGATGGAGATTGAAGCCCGGGAACACGCCGAGTTTTTGGGTGCGAAGGTAACGGAGACGATCTACGTCCCGGGTGCCTACGATATGCCGCTTGCGATCAAGAAGATACTCACGAAGGGTGATGTCGACGCTGTGGTCACCATCGGGTGCGTCATCGAGGGCGCCACCCAGCACGATGAGATCGTCGTGCAGCATGCGGCGCGAAAGATCATCGACCTCTCGCTTGAGTTCGGCAAGCCCGTCGCGCTTGGTATATCCGGGCCGGGGATGACCCGCCTCGAGGCGACCGAGCGGATCGACTATGCCAAGCGTGCCGTTGAATCTGCCGTGAAGATGGTTCAGCGATTGCAATGAGGAGGCTCTCGGAGAAGGTTGCCGGCATTGCGCCGTCCGCCACGATCGAGATCTCGAACGCGGCGAAAAGGATGGTGCAGGAGGGCATCGACGTGATCAGTCTCAGTATCGGCGAGCCCGATTTCGATACCCCGAAGCATATCACGGATGCCTGTATCGACGCCCTGCGCCGGGGGGAGACGCACTACGCTCCAAGTCAGGGTATTCCCGAGCTGACGGCGGCGATCGCGGAGAAGATCACGAGCGAGAACGGCTTTTCCGCTTCGCCCGACCAGGTGATCGTCACCTGCGGGGCGAAGGATGCTATCTACGAGGCGATGGAGGCGGTGGTCAATCCCGGTGACGAAGTGCTCATTCTCGATCCTGCGTGGGTCTCCTACGAACCCTGCGTCCAGCTCGCAGGAGGGACGACGCGGCACCACGCCGTCGACCAGGAGACCTTCCAGCTCGATGACTCTCTCCTCGAGGCGGTGAACGGGAACACCCGCATGATCGTGGTGAACTCCCCCTCGAACCCTTCGGGAGCAGTGCTCGACGAGCGCTCCCTGCAGCTCGTCGCCGATATCTGCACAGACCACGACATCGTCGCGCTCTCCGACGAGATATATGAAAAACTCGTCTACGATAAAGAGCATATCTCGCTCGCCGGCCTCGGCGATATGGCGGAGCGGACGATCACGATCAACGGCTTTTCGAAGGCCTACGCCATGACCGGGTGGCGGATAGGGTATGCCGTCGCCCCTGAGCGGATCATCCGCCAGATGAACAAGGTGCAGCAGCATACCATCTCGCATCCGGCCACGTTTGCGATGTTCGGAGCCGTGGCGGCGCTTACCGGAGATCAATGCTGCGTCGAGGAGATGCGGCGCGAGTTTCTGCAGCGGCGCGATTATGTCATCGCGGCCCTGCATGGGATGGGGTATCGGACGGCTCCTGCGGATGGAGCGTTCTATGCCTACGTGAAGGTGGAGGGCGACGACATGGAGATCGCCCGCCGATGGCTTCGGGAAGCGCATGTTGCGGTCACGCCGGGCTCCGCGTTCGGGACACCGGGCTGGGAACGGCTTTCCTATGCGACGTCGACGGCAAATCTCAAAGAAGCGATGTACCGGATCAGCACGGTCTGATCCGGCTCTCTCTGTTTTATTACTCCTGCAATGAAGGAGCGGAGCTCAGACGTTCAAAGCACCGGTCGGCCTCCCCTATCCTGCCGAGGTGCATGAGCGCGAGGCCCTTCACCCCGATCAGGAAGAGATTGTCGGGGTCGCGTGTGAGCGATCGCGTATAACACTCGACGGCAGGCTCGTACCGCCGGAGTGTCATCAGCGTGTTGCCCCGGGCGGCGAGGGCATCTGCATGCCCTCTGTCCAGAGCCAGTGCACGCCCGAAGCTCGCGATCGCCTCGTCATACCGCCCGAGGATGTGCAGCACGAGTCCTCTCCGGTACCACGCATCCACATTCTCCGGGTTTCCGTCGAGCTCCCGGTCATAGCATGCGAGCGCCTCGTCGTACCGCTCCGTGATGCAGAGAAGATCGGCTCTGTTCTTCCGCACGCCGGGGCTCTCCGGGTTCATCTCGAGTGCCTGTTCGTAGCATGCGAGCGCCTCGTCGAAACGTCCGAGGTGGCAGAGGGCGTTTCCGCGGTTGTTCCATGCCGCGATGCATCCCGGATTGAGAACAAGCCCCTCTGCGTAGGCGGCTGCCGCCTGGTCGTAGCGCCCGGTGCGGAGGAACGCTTCAGCCATAGAGAGCAGCGCTCCGGCGTGGTTCCGGTCTATCTTCAAGGCATGGTCGCAGCATGCGAGCGCCTCTTCGTAGCGTTTCAGACGAAGCAGAGCCAGGCTTTTGTGATGCCAGATCTCGGGGTTCGCCTGATCGAGCTTCAGGGCGTGCTCGTAACTGCCGATTGCCCCGTTATACCGTTGCAGGCGTGCGAACGCGAGGCCGCGGTGATGCCAGGCGGCTGCGTGACCCGAATCGAGACGCAGAATGTGGTCGAAGCAGGCTATAGCCTCCTCGTCCCGCCCGAGGTGCCGGAGCACGAGTCCCTTGTGATACCATGCCCTGATGTCTTCCGGGTTGAGAGCGAGCGCCTGCTCGAGAGAGATTATCGCCTCGTCAGAGTACTGGAGGCGCTCTGCGGCGACTCCTCTGTTATACCAGGCGCCCGGATGGTCGGGCTGTATCCTCACGACCTGGTCGAAGCACCGGATCGCCGCCTCGTCCTGTTGCAGGATGAGGTGGAGTTTCCCTTTCCGGAACCACGCCTCCGTATGCTCCGGTTCGATCGTCGTCACTGCATCGAGACAGGCGACGGCATGGCTGTACTGTTTCATCAGGATAAGTGCCGAACCTTTCTCGAACCACGCCTCGACGGAGTCCGGCTGTATTCCGATCGCCCGGTCGAGCGAGAGGAGCGCATCCTCGTGGCGCATGAGACAGGTGAGCGCTCTCGCTCTGGCACACCAGGCGGGAGCGTCGTCGGGATTGTGCTTGAGCACCTGGTCATAGGCAGTTACCGCATCGGCGTAGTGCCGCTGCCGATGGAGGTGTTTGCCCCTGCCCCGCCACGCCTCTGTAAGATCCGGATCGATCTCAATCGCCCGATCGAACGAAACCCATGCGTCGTCACACCGGCCGAGACGCCCGAGCGCCGCTCCCCGGGCAGACCATGCCGCTGCATGCTCCGGGTCTATCCTGAGCGCCCTGTCGTAGCACCTGACCGCCTCCTCGTATCGCCCCTGGCCGGCATGCTCGAGACCTTTGCTCTGCCATGCATCGGCATCCCTCCGGGAGAAGACCATGAATAAGTGGAGACATAAGCTCAGGAGTATATATAAGTATCAGTATAGGGGCGCCCGCCGTATCTATCCATTTGGGTTCCTCTCCCCGTGGAGGGGGTGTATCTCTCGCCGGATGAATGTAGGCGCCCTTCGGAGCCCGGAAGTGCCCTTCCCGCTCCCGGTGCATTTGGTAACTTATACTACCCCCTGTGACAAAAACGACACTACGGAGGGGCATTTCTGCCTGGATAACCATGAAACGAATCCGCGAACTCCCCGATCTCGACCGCCCCCGCGAGAAGCTGGCAAAGAACGGGCCTGCAGTCCTTTCGGACACAGAGCTGGTGGCGGCGATCATCGGAAAGGGCACCCGGGGGCGGGATGTCTTTCTCGTCGCTTCCGAGATCGCCCGGCGCCTGCACGCGACGAATGCCGCTCTTTCATACGATGATCTGAAACGTATCAATGGCGTGGGATCGGCGAAGGCCTGCCAGATCGTGGCCTGTTTTGAGCTTGCCCGGCGGTATCTGGATGCCGATCCCCGGGGGCGGAGGATCGGATCCCCTGCAGATGTGCTTCCGCTGGTTGCCGACCTCGCGGAGAAACGCCAGGAGCATTTTATCTGCGTCACCCTCAATGGGGCCGGCGAAGTGATCTCCCGGCGAACTGTCACCGTCGGGTTGCTCAATCAGAGCCTGGTCCATCCTCGCGAGGTCTTTGCCGATGCCATTACCGACCGGGCAGCTTCGGTGATCCTGGTGCACAACCATCCTTCAGGCAGCCTCGAGCCGAGCCAGCAGGATATCGGCATCACCCGCCAGCTCGCCGAAGCCGGATCCATACTCGGCATCCGCGTTCTGGATCATCTCATCGTCTCGAGAAAGGGGTATGCGAGTTTGAAGGAACTCGGGCATCTCTGAAGCTTTACCGCCATCGGGCTACGGTATCGTGCAGGAATATATACCTTCGGTCAGGAGCACCGCCTGGGAACCGGGGGTTTCTGCAATAGTACGGGATCCATGCCTTCTGATGGAGAGAATCTCTCTTGTATACTGCCTCTTTTCTGAGAATCCTGTCTTGAAGAAGACTCTTTTGGTAGAATGGCTAAATTATATTGTCCACTAGATATAATCGATTTTATATCCGGCCGAACGATACGGTATCGCATCTGATCGGATGGTCGATAGATCTATAGGGAAGAGCCGGGTTTCCGGGGCGGCCACCCCGGTCATTCCGCGGGGGGAGAGAGGTATACGGCAGACAGGTATGGATCTGTTGAGAGGGCGATGAACGCACGGCCGCTCGAAGAGGAGATCGAATCCGTCCGAAGACGGTTGAACATGCTGAGCTGTGGTGCACATCCCGACCGGACAGAAGGAGATCTCGCGAAGAAGATCTCCGGCCTCTTTGAGGCACTGCTAGCGGAGCGGGAGGATCTGCTGGAGAAGAATGCCAGGCTCGCCCGTTCCCGGGATGCTGAGGAGGATATGCTGGCGCACTACCGCGATCTCTTCACTTCGGCTCCCGAAGCCTATATCGAGACGGATCCGTGTGGGACTATCACTGCGGCAAATGCTGCGGCAGAGGCGTTGTTTGGCTTTGCCGGAACTACGCCGGTCGGAAAGCCCCTCCTCCTCTATACTTCTCCGGAGAGCCGTAAAGCCCTCTTCTCTGCGATCGGCCGGCTACACGCAGGCGCTGAGAACCCGCCGTGGGAGGGAACGCTCCGGCCGCCGAACCAAAAGCCGGTGACCGTCGCCGGAACGGTCGGTGCGGCTTACGCTCCTGACGGGCGACTCTCGAGCCTCCGTTGGATTCTGCGTGAAACCACCGGAGAGCGGACGTCCTGCGAGGACGTCAGGGAAACCCTTGTTCTCCTTGAAGGGATCTTCGATAATATCGGTGATATCGTCGGGATCCAGACACCCGATCGGAGGGTCATCCGCTACAACAGAGCAGGCTACGAGAGCCTCGGCGTGAAACCCGAGGAAGCCATCGGCAGGAGGTGCTATGAGGTGATCGGGCGTTCCTCCCCCTGTCCGGTCTGTGCGAGTGCCAGGGTGCACGAGAGCGGGAAGACCGAGGTCGTCGAGAAGTACGTTCCCGAGCTTGGGCGGCACCTTGAATGCCGGGCAAGTCCTGTGCTGAACGAGGCGGGCGAGGTGACGATGATCATCGAGCAGCTCATCGATATCACCGACCGTGTCTCGGCGGCCGAGGCGCTCGAGCGGGTGAATGCCTACAACCGGAGCCTTATCGAGGCGAGTCCCGATCCGATGGCGGTCATCGACCCGGGCGGTATCATCACGGATCTGAATGCAGCGACGGAGCGGATCACCGGGAAGACCCGGGATGAGATTATCGGGACCGCGTTCGCCGCGTGTTTCACCGACCCCGAGCGTGCTCTGACCGGATTTGCGGCTGTTTTTGAGGCGGGGACAGTCCGGGATTACCCGCTTGAGCTTCTGCACCGGGATGGGCATACCACCCCCATCCTCTGCAACTCTTCGGTCTTCCGGAACGCAGGCGGCAGTATTGTCGGTGTCATTGCTGCTGCACGGGACGTCACCGAGCTTCGCCGGGCTGAAGAGGCCGTCAGGGAGAGCGAGCGGCGGTACCGGCACCTGATCGAGAACCTCAACGAGGGGATCTGGCAGACCGACCCGGAGGGTATCACGACGTACGTCAACCCGCAGATGGCGGCACTCCTCGGCTACACGTCTGAAGAGATGCACGGTATGCACCTCTTTACGTTCATGGACGAGGCCGGGATTGCACTGGCGCGTGCAGGACTTGATAGGAGAAGCCGGGGTATCCGGGACCAGCGCGAGTTCACCTTCCTCCGGAAGGATAAAAGCCGGGTGCGGACGCTTGTATCGGCGGCCCCGCTCATCGACGATGAGGGAGTCTACCGCGGTTCTATAGCGGCTGTCCTCGATGTTACCGAGCTGCACCGGGCGGAGAGGGCGCTCCGGGCGAGCGAAGAGCGGTACCGTTCCTTCGTGCAGAACCTCCAGGGAATTGCGTTCCACGGGACTCTCGATCTCCGACCGCTCTTTCTCCACGGGAGTGTTCTTGAGATCACCGGGTATACCGAGCGAGAGATCATCGGGGGCGTTAAACGCTGGGAGCTGCTGATCCACCCGGATGACCGCGAGCGGATGGAGGAGAGCACCCGGCAGCTCACTACGGCCCCGGGGCACATTTCGGACCGGGAGTACCGGATCATCAGGAAAGACGGTACGATCCGGTGGCTCCGGGAGCTCTCCCGGAATGTCCCC
Source organism: Methanoculleus taiwanensis (assembly GCF_004102725.1). Taxonomy (NCBI): domain Archaea; kingdom Methanobacteriati; phylum Methanobacteriota; class Methanomicrobia; order Methanomicrobiales; family Methanomicrobiaceae; genus Methanoculleus; species Methanoculleus taiwanensis. Next base: position 293,022 of record NZ_LHQS01000001.1, read on the forward strand.
GACGAAGCGGGGCATCCAATCCGGATTGAAGGGATGCTCTACGACATCACGGCCCGGAAGGAGGCTGAAGAGGCGCTTCGGGAGAGCGAGAGGAAGTACCGCGAGATCACCCGGCGGAGCTTCGATATGATCTATACCTGCTACCACCGGGAGGGTATCACCTTCATCACCCCGGCGGTGGAGCGAGTCCTGGGCTACACACCTGAAGAGCTTGTCGGCACTATCTGCAGAGATTACGTCGCCCCCGAGAGCAGGCCGGTCTGGGAGAAGGCCTACCGGACGATCGCTGCCGGCATCCCGGTCGAGGGTATTCAGATCAGATTCCGGCGGAAGGACGGAACCTATGCGCTTGTCGAGCTGAACGAATCCCCTATCTTCCGGGACGGATTGGTCGTCGGCGTCCAGGCGGCCGGCAGGGATATTACCGAGCGTAAGAAGGCGGAAGAGGCTCTCCGGGCGAGCGAAGAGCGGTTCCGGAGCATCTTTGAAGAGTCTCCGATCGGCATCCAGGTCTACGACGCGGCGGGCAGGTTGCTCACCATCAACGATGCCTGCGTCGGCATATTCGGATTCTACGACTGCAATGGCCTGCAGGAGTTCAACCTCTTTGAAGACCCGAATCTGCCGGAGGCGGAGTTACTGCACCTGAAGGACGGCGAGGTTGTCCGGTGCAGGATAGCCTACGACTTTGAGGAGGTGAAGCGCCGGAACCTCTACGGTACGACGCGGTCGGGGTGCATCTTCCTCGATCTGCTGATCACGCCGATCAGCCCTGTGGAGAGGGGCGGAGCGCCGGAGAGCTATATGCTTCAGGTTCAGGACATCACCGAGCAGGTAAGGATGGAAGCCCTCAAACAGGAGGCGTATGAGCGGATCAATAAGAACATCGAGCAGTTTGCCATCCTCGGCGATCATGTCCGTCAGCCGCTTCAGGTGATCCTGGGGCTTGCGGAGCTGATCGACGACGATCGGACGGGGAAAATTATTGACGAGGTACGGAGAATCAACGGGATCATCAAACAGCTCGATCAGGGATGGGTCGAATCGCGGAAGGTCCGGGAGTTTCTGCAGAGAAATGAATAGAATTTATCAGACGGCGGAAATGCTGCCGGCGGTGCATAATGCGTGATCCGGAACGTCTCGAAAAAGCGCTGCATCACCCGGACTCCGAAGTCCGGTGGACGGCGGTCCTGCTGCTTGAAGAGGCGCATACCGACCGGGCGACCGAACTGCTTGCTGAGGCGCTAAAAGATGATTATCTCAGCATCCGCTGGCGTTCAGCCGTGGCGCTCGGAAATATCGGTGATCCCCGGGTAGTAGGGCCTCTTGTGGAGGCTCTTGAAGACGAGAGCAGGCACGTCCGGGAGGAGGCGGTGGTGAGCCTCGGGAAGATCGGCGATCCTCGGGCAGTTGACCCGCTCGTCCGGCGCCTGCAGGATCGGGCTCTCGCCGTCAGGATCGCGGCGGCACGGGCGCTGGTGACTATCGGGGAGCCCGCACGGCCGACGCTCGTCGATCTTTCGATGACGGGCGACGAACCGCTCCGGCTGGTTGCCGCCGAGATCCTGCAGGAGATGGAGGAGCGGAGGATCCGGCAGGCGGCCCGTTGAGGACGGTCGGTATGGAAGGCGAAGTCGTGATAGAATGGAGGCGGCCGGAACCTCCCCGGTCTCCTGAGAAGGCCAGGGCGTTCCGGGCGGTCCTCGAGGATCTCCGGAGGCGGCTCGAGGAGCGGGGCGTCGGGGTGGCGGTGACGGAGACACCGCTTTTCGGGGATGCCGCCGGGCAGGTGTTGATGAACGGCGTTCCCGTAGAAGATCTCGTCCCGGTGCAGGGGCGGGAGGAGGGTTGCAACGGATGTGTGGGCAGTGGTGCCGGATGTGGCCTGCCGGCATGCGAGGAACTGTCCGAATCCGTTCTTTGCCTCGCGGCGCTGCGGGCATCCGAGTTGAGGCGGTAAATCTCCGGCTGACGGCGGGAGCGCTCACCTCTTCAGGTACCCGGATGCCGTATACCTCGCGGTTGGACACAAAGGCGTACTTCCACTGCCGGACGAGATATTCGATCTGTTCTTCAAGCGTACCGGTGTTGCCCGAAACGGCCATCGCATCTTCCCATCTTGCTGGAATCGCTTTACATTCCTACAAAAATCTTCCGTTCCTCCGGTGCTCGGGAGCGCCTTCGGGCGAGGCTAATATAGGAGGTGCGACATATCTGATACCCACACGTGGTTGTCATGGTTACAACAACAACAAAAGACTTATTCCTGAATCCGCGGGCATTCTTTGACGCAAAGAAGGCTGAAGGCGAGAGCCTGAAGGTACCGGTTCTGATCGTGCTTGCTATCGGGATTGTCAGCGCAATATCTGCATACGTGCTCGCCCTTCCTTTCCTGGAGTACCTGCCTCCCGAGGTCGCCGGCCTTGGCCCGGTTTTCGCTGCATTCGGATCGGTAGTTGCACTGATCATGGCCATCGTCATGTGGGTCGTGTTTGCGGGAGTCTTTCACGGAATCTCGGCACTCCTTGGTGGCGAAGGCTCGTTCAAACGGACGCTGGCGTTCGTCGGCTATGGGTATGCCCCGCAGGTCATCGGCACTGCGATCTACGTGGTCTTCGTCTACCTCTTCATGGCGAACCTGCAGCTTCCTCCCGCCTCGGCGATCTCCGCCGATCCGACCATCTTCGCCGACCTGATGAAAGATCCGCTCATCCAGATTGGGGGCATTATCAGCCTCCTCTTCGTCCTCTGGAGTGCGAACATCTGGATCTTCGGCGTCAGGGCTGCACGGAATCTCTCGCTCAAGAACGCTGCGATCACCGTCGGTGTTCCTATGGCACTCTACATCCTCTATGTTCTCTTCACCCTGCTATGAGGTCAAATCCATGAAACTCTCACATATTTTCATCATTGCCGTTCTCCTCGCCGCCGGGTTTCTGATCCCCGCGGCAAGCGCCGGGACGGCGGACGTAACGGTCACCTCCTACCAGACCGACCCCGCTTCGCTGATGCGCTGGGACTCCGGCACGCTCACCGTCACGGTCATGAACAACGGTGCCGAGAGCGTTGCGATTCGGAGCGCCCGTCTTTACGGGGACGAAATCCAGGTCCTGAGCGACGCCTACTCCTCGGTCGGCGACATCGGGGCGGGCACTACCAAGGAGTTTACCTTCACCGTTCGGGCGAACGCCCCCGACGCCACCTACTACCCGAAGTTTGTCATCGACTTCCGGGACGGCGGGAGCCTCCGCTACCCGATCCCGGTTCGGGTAGAGAACACCGGTCTTGCGGTAGCCGTCGCGGCAAAGCCGAGCGCCTTTGCAGAAGGGCGGGAAGCGGACGTCACCCTCACGATCGGCAACCCCCGCTCCGCCCGGGTGACCGGGGTTACGGTCGTGCCCGAGGGTGACGGTTTTACTTCCACTCCGTCGAGCGCTTTTGTCGGGACTCTTGAGTCCGATCAGGCTGCGCGGGTGATCTTCAACGTAACGCCGAGCGAACCGACGGATATTGCGTTTCGTGTTATCTACCGGAACGGCGTGAATACTCACGAGACCATGCTCACGCTCCCGGTCGCCTTCACGAGCGATAAGAGGAGTGCCGATCCCGTGCTCACGAACATCGAGGTCGAGCCGGTCGCCGGTGGTTACCGGGTGACGGGCGATGTGACCAACGCCGGCCTTGAGTCGGCGCGGTCGGTGATCATCACGAGCGGCGAGCCCGCGACTCCGATCGATCCCTTCCGGGTCTACGTCGTCGGGACGCTCGACTCCGACGACTTCTCGAGTTTCGAGGTGACCTTCAGGACGGAGACGGGCGCAGTGGAGATTCCGCTCGTCATCGAGTACCGTGACGGCGACGGGAACGTCTATACGGAGCAGGCTATGGTGAATATCGGTACGACGACCGTTCTGCCGCAGCAGCAGAGCGAGGGACTCCCGGGTGCCGCCATTGCCGTCCTTGCTCTCGTGGCTGTCGGGATAGCGGGCGCCGTCATCTATTCGTGGAGAAGGGCCTAATTTCCATGGCAGTCATTCAGTTTCAGGACGTCACGAAGGTCTACCCGCTCCCGGCAGGGGACGTCGTCGCGCTCGACGGTGTCTCCCTCGATATTGAGTCAGGTGAGTTCGTCTCCGTCATGGGGCCTTCCGGCTCCGGTAAGTCCACCCTGCTGAACATCATGGGATCTCTCGATGTCCCGACCTCCGGTGACGTATATATCAGCGGCTCAAGGATCGGCGTCATGAACGACGACGAGCTGACCCTGCTCCGGCGTGATCACATCGGGTTCATCTTCCAGCACTTCAACTTAATCCCGCTCCTTTCGGCGGTCGAGAACGTCGAGTACCCGATGATACTCCGGGGCAGGAAGGGTGACGCCCGGAAGCGGGCGCTCGAGGTGCTTGCAGCGGTCGGGCTCGAGGAGCGGCTTTACACCCATAAACCGGGCGAGCTCTCCGGCGGCCAGCAGCAGCGGGTCGCTATCGCCCGGGCGCTCGTCAACGACCCCGACTTCCTCCTCTGCGACGAACCGACCGGCAACCTCGATACGGTGACCGGAACCGGGATCATGAATCTTCTCTCCCGGATGAATGAGGAAGGGACGACCGTCGTCGTGGTCACCCACGATCCGAGGATGGCCGATTACTCGAACCGGACGATCCGGATCGTCGACGGGAGACTGGCATGACCTTCTTCGACCTTGCCCGACGCAATACTGAGCGTCACATGTTCCGCTCGGCGCTCGCCATCATCGGGATCGTCATCGGTGTGGTCGCCATCGCCTCGATGGGTGTTCTCGGCAACAGTATCAACCTCATGGTCGGGGACGTGGTCTCGGACGTCGGCGACACCATCATCGTCTCTCCCGCCGTTGGGGGCGGTGGTATCTTCGGCGGTGGCGGCGGAGCCAGCACCGGTCTTTCGGAGCGGCAGGTCGAGGATATCCGCCGGGCCATCGGGACGAACCGTGCCATACCGGTGATCAGCGGGGCTGACCGGATGACGGTCGGCGATACGACCGGCGGCGTCATGATCTACGCGATGCACGCCGAGGATATTCCCTACCTCCTCGAGAAGGAGTCCGGAGCCTACGTCAAGGAGACGGCCGCGGCCTGCATGATCGGCAAGGGGCTTGCCGACGCCTGGAAGGACGAGGGCCTCAAGCTCGGCAGCAGGATACAGGTCGGCGGCGAGACGCTCCGGGTGGTGGGGATACTCGAGGAGCGCGGGATGAGCTTTGACGTCAATCCCGACAACGCGATCGTTGTCCCGTACCGGTGGTACTCGGACCGCTACGACGTCGACGAGTACAGCCAGGTGATTGTCAAGGTGCGGAACGTCAATGACATCGACGCGGTGAAAGATGCGATCGACGAGCGCATGAACCGGCGTGACGACGTTGTCAACGTCATGGATACCCGGCGGATCCTCGAGAGCATCACGTCGATGTATGAATCGGTGACGCTCTTTCTGATGGGAATCGGGGCAATATCGCTCCTCGTCGCCGGTGTCTCCATCTTAAACGTCATGATGATGTCGGTGACCGAACGCACCCGCGAGATAGGCGTTCTGCGAAGTATTGGCACCCGCAGGAATGAACTCATGCGGATCTTCATCTATGAATCGCTGATCTTAGGCAGCATTGGTGCCATCGTCGGCGGTCTTTTGAGTTTCGGGGGCGGTTACCTGATGACGGGAGTCTTCCTCGGCGACTCCTCATACCTCTTCAACCCGACGAGCCTCCTCTACATTGCCTTCGGGATGAGTTTCGGGGTCGGGACGAGCGTTCTCTGCGGTCTCTATCCGGCATGGAAAGCGGCGAAGCTCAACCCCATCCAGGCACTGCGGCACGAGTGAGCGATCCCTCGTTCCACTATTTTTTGAGCATATCCGAAGGATAATGCAGCGTCCCCGGGCGCTTCCGCATCCGGTATGAGTGGTGCACCTATGCTGTCTTCCGTGGATACGGGTGAAAGCGTGCAAAAAAGTCCGGGCTGTACATCTTCCGCCTGCTTGCCGAGCACTACAGTGCGAGCATCACAGCATGGAATCGGATTGCGGATCACCCCGGGTTCAGTGCGGCGATGGTCGTCATGCTCTCGGGAGACTCCGGGACCCGGGAAGAAAAGGGCTCTTTGTTATAGTGGACCCGATGGATGCGTCCTTGTGTGGGCGGTCTCCCTGCAGAACGCTTCGATCCCTGCCCGGTTCTCTTCTGAAACGTTATCTGCGGTCAGATACACGATCCGCTCGCAACCGCCCTCGCTAATGATGAGGGCGACCGGGACTACCGAAACGTAGCCTCCGGCGCATCCGGCGATCGTCGAGAGGCTGATGATCGGGATGATACAGCGGTCGTCGACCGTCTGCATGCCCCCGGCCACGAGCTCCCGGCAAAACCCTGTTGTTCCGGGACTACGCACCGGATGCACCTCTCCCTGATAGCATCTTCAGCCGGTCTCTCACCGTTTTGTGCATCAGCGCAGCAATGATTGATAGGAGGATCAGGAGCGGCCGCTTGATATGCACCTTCACATCCGCCTTCCCTTCGAGGATCTCATCGCCGAAAACCGGGTGCATGATGAGATCGATCCGCTCCATCGGCCAGAGTGCGTAGCGAAGAGCGGTCATATAACCGTAGATCCGTCCGGTTGCCGCGGGGCTTGCAAGGCCGAGCGTGACCTCCCCGATGCACCGCTCAAGCGAAAGCGACCGGAGAAACGTATCGAGCACACGGCGGATGTACGGCCAGAGATCGCTTCCGGCGCTGACGTACTCCCCGATACCGGGCCGCGGCCGCGGTTTTGGTGGTTTTTCCGGCTTCTCCTCCCGGGTGATCGCCGCGAGGTCGCGTTTTAGCACCGCCCGACCGGCGAGCAGCACTTCGACCGTCTGATCTTCACCGAGAATCCGGAGGCGGATGCCGAGGATACCCCAGACGACTGTCCCGAGAAGCAGCACAATCTCGCCGGTCTTCTCGGCGACAAAGGCTATCGCGATAGGGATGAAGTAGAGCGCGGCGATGAGGCCGAGTACGAGGAGCGTGCCAATCAGCAAAACAGCAAGGAGGAGTGATGCAGCCATGCGAGAAGGTGTGGGCGGGGAACCTACAGTTCTCCTTCGCACTTAACCTGAATATCTTTTGGTTCTCCGGCAGATTGCGATTCTTTTTGGCGTTTCATCATCATCTCGGAACCTTTCTCCATCGCTCTCCCGATGTGCGGGCCGACGGTCTCACCGAGTGAGGTGATCACCTCCGCGAGTTCGCTCTTCTTCTTGAGCGAGATGACCTGAACTCCCTCAGGGCCGATGACGCCTCTGTTGATGATCACGAGTGCAACAACGGAGACGCTGCCGCCTCCGCCCGTGCCGGCTCCGCCGCTCTTCTCTGTCTCCGTTCTTCCCCCACTCCCCTCTCCTGCGCCGAACCCGAACCCGAACTCGGCCACCGGAAGTATCACGCGGTCACCGGCTTCAATCGGTGCACCGATAACGGTGCTTGCACAGAGCATCTTGCCGAGCTGGTCGACGGTCAGTTGCAGCATAGATTCGCCAGTCATACGTTCACCACATCTACCAGTCTCAGGTATCCTATATAACCGTTGGGGTAACCGAATGCGTTCTCTCGCCGGTTTGTGAGATCTGGAGCACCTGTCACTTTGTCCGGGTCAGCGCTCGCAGTGAGGTGCGGTGAAGCGTGCAGCGACGGCACGGATCAGCCTCCGGAGAGGGGCGACGAGCACTCTTGTACAGAACCCCCCGAGCTCGCGGCGGTAGAAGAGCCCAAGGATGATGCCGGCCGCTATGAAGAGGAGCCACTCGGAGGGCTCCGAGACCTCACGCCAGAATGAGTTCCAGAAGTAGTCGGTATAGTGATGCTTCGGGTACGGACCAAGGAACGGCCAGTACCATTCGACAGGGTGGCGCCACATCCCGTCCATGATCTGGTGCGAGAAGATGCCGGCTGCGAGCACGATTCCGAGGATGGCTCCGCGGTATCGCCAGAGGGCGAGCCCCAGGATTAGCAGGACAAGGAGGACGACGAGGCCGTGAAAATAGATCCTGCCGTAGTCCACGCTGCCTTTCAGGAAGATGTGCCCGAGCGGTTTGTCGATAACGTCGGAGAGAACCCCCCCGACGGCGCCGACGGCAACGGCTCTTCGGTCGCCCGAGACCTTCCAGAAGATCAGTCCGATGAGCAGCCCTGCGACGAGGTGGGCGAGGACGAACATTGCTCCCTGTTATCGGGAGTGCATGTTATACTCTTCGGCACGGTGCCGGAGCATGAGGCAAGGAATGCCCGCCGGTCCGTCTCAGGCCTTCGTAGCACTTTCAAATACTCCTTGCGACATATTTGCACCACAATGTATATCTATGTACATGGCACACGATGATGCATGCAGACGAAGTTCCTCCTGGACGAAGGGGAGATGCCGAAGCGATGGTATAACATCCAGGCTGACCTGCCGACGCCGATGGACCCGGTCCTCCACCCGGCCACCGGCAAGCCCGTCACCCCCGACGACCTCCACGCCATCTTCCCGATGGAACTGATCCGGCAGGAGGTCAGCACGGAGCGGTATATCGATATACCGGAAGAAGTACGCGAGATTCTTACCCTCTGGAGACCTGCCCCCCTCTACCGGGCGCACCGGCTCGAGCGGCACCTCAAGACACCGGCGAAGATCTACTACAAGTGGGAAGGCGTCAGCCCGGCCGGCTCCCACAAGCCGAACACCGCCATCCCACAGGCGTACTACAACCGGCAGGAGGGGATCGAGCGGCTCGCCACCGAGACCGGTGCGGGACAGTGGGGTTCTTCGCTTGCCTTTGCCACGAGCCTCTTCGATATGGCCTGCACCGTCTACATGGTCAGGGCAAGCTACGACCAGAAGCCGTATCGCAAGATCATGATGCAGACCTACGGTGCCGAGTGCCTGTCGAGCCCGACGATGCAGACGAACTCCGGGCGTGCGGTGCTCGAGCACGATCCCGAAACCTCGGGCTCCCTCGGGATCGCCATCTCCGAGGCGGTCGAGGACGCCGTGACCCACGATAACACCAACTACGCGCTTGGTTCGGTGCTCAATCACGTCTGTCTCCACCAGACGATCATCGGGCAGGAGGCAGAGGCGCAGCTCGCGCTCGCGGACGCCTACCCCGATGTCGTGATCGGGTGCGTCGGCGGCGGGTCGAACTTCGCCGGGATAGCATTCCCGTTCGCCGGACCGAAAATGACCGGGAAGCATCCGGAGACCGAGATCATCGCCGTCGAACCCTCCGCGTGCCCGACACTGACGAAAGGTCTGTATGCCTATGATTTCGGCGATGTGGCGGGCTTAACGCCGATCATGAGGATGTTCACGCTCGGGCACGACTTCGTTCCGCCGGCAATCCATGCAGGCGGGCTGCGTTACCATGGGGCGTCGCCGTTGGTCTCGCGGCTCGTGCAGGACGGCGTCGTCCGTGCGACCTCCTACCACCAGAACGAGGTCTTCGCCGCGGCCGTGCTCTTTGCACGGACGGAAGGGATCATCGTCGCTCCCGAAGCCGCCCATGCGGTCAAGGCGACCGTCGACGAGGCGGTCCGCTGCCGGGAGACGGGTGAGGAGAAGGTCATCCTCTTCAACAACTCGGGCCACGGGAACTTCGATTTTTCGTCCTACGAGGCCTACTTTGCAGGAAAGCTGGTCGATTACGAGTACCCGGCCGAGCTGATCAAGGAAGCGCTCGGACGACTGCCGGTGGTGGGGTGATGCCGGTGGAATGGGCGGCGCTCGAAGAGAGCCATTAGTAGAACTGAACCTGACCCTTGCAGAGTTCCGGGCTCTGGCAGAGCGGCGGGACGGGCCCCTGCTCATCCCCCTCTTCTGCAGAGTCCCGCTCCCGGCCTGCCCGCCCTCGGTACTCTATCAGCACCTCCGCGACGGTCGCGGCTGCCTACTCGAATCGCTTGAGGGGAGCGAGAAGGTCGCCCGTTACTCGCTCATCTGCACCGACCCCGCACTCTTCGTCTCGGTCGGGAGCGACGGATCCGTCGATCTTGCGGGCGATCCGCGGTTTGCGGCGATCGCCGCATCGGCGGAAGGGAACGATCCGGTCGATCTGATTCGGTCGATCATGCACCGGTTCGAGGTTGCACCGGCTGATCTGCCCCGCTTCTCCGGCGGTATGGTGGGCTACTTCGCCTATGATATCGTCTCCTCGATCGCACCGACGGTGTGCCCATGTGCCCGCGACGACCTCGGGATGCCGGTCGTCCGGTTCATGCTCGCGACCGACTGCCTGATCATCGATCACTGCGAGCATGAGGCATTCATCGTCAGAACGCCGCTGCTCGCTGAGGAGTCCGATCCGGCGGCGATCTATGACGGGTGCCGGTCGGCGATCGCCGCGGCGGCAGGGCGGCTCGCGTCCCTGACAGGGGAGGTCGGTATTCCGGCGACAGCGCCTGTCCCGGAGTCCCCTCTCCCCCGGATGGTCTCCTCGCTCTCGCGGGAGGGGTACATGGAAGCGGTGCTCCGGATCAAGGAACATATCTTTGCAGGCGATATCTTCCAGGCCGTCATCTCCCGGCGGATCGAGGCGCCTGCTCCGGCCGATCCCTTCGCCGTCTACCGGGTGCTCAGATCGGACAACCCGAGCCCGTACATGTACTACCTCGACTTCGGCGACACCGCGGTCGTCGGGAGCAGTCCGGAGATGCTGGTGCGGGTTGAGGGTGGCCGGGTGACGACCGTCCCGATAGCGGGGACACGCCCCCGGGGCGCGACGCCCGGGGAAGACGATGCCCTTGCCGCCGAACTCCTCGCAGACGAGAAGGAACGGGCGGAGCATATTATGCTCGTCGACCTCGCGCGAAACGACGTCGGTGCGGTCACCGCCTACGGTTCCGTCCGGCTCGATGAGTTCATGGGCGTCGAACGGTTCTCGCACGTCCAGCATATCGTATCGACGGTCAGCGGCACTCTCCGACCGGAATACGACTGCTTTGACGTCCTGAAAGCCTGTTTCCCGGCAGGCACCGTCAGCGGCGCCCCGAAAGTCCGGGCGATGCAGCTCATCGACGCGGTGGAGGGAACGCGGCGAGGCCCCTACGCTGGCGCCGTCGGGCATATCGGTTTTTCCGGGGCGATGGATATGGCGATCACCATCCGTACGGCCGTCGTCCGGGGGGGTACGGCGTACATCCAGGTCGGGGCCGGGATCGTCGCCGATTCGGACCCCGGGAGCGAATGGCTCGAGACCGAACGGAAGGCCGGAGCCATGCTCCGGGCGCTCGGTGCGGAGGGCGGCATATGAAGGTTCTCGTCATCGATACCTACGATAGTTTCACCTTCAACCTCTGCCAGCAGATCGGTGCGCTCGGCGCCGATCCGGTCGTGGTGAAGAGCGATGTTCCCTTCGAGCAGATCCGTGCCATCCCCTGCGATCGGATCGTGCTCTCGCCGGGGCACGGCCACCCCCGCGATTCCCACCTCTACCGGCAGGTTCTCGCCACCCTGAGCCGGACGGTCCCGACGCTCGGTGTCTGCCTCGGTCACCAGGCGATCGGGCTAGCCTTCGGTGCAGAGGTCGTGCGGGCGAACCACGTGATGCACGGCAGGACGTCTCTGATCCGGCATGACGGAAAGCGTCTCTTCGCGGGTCTCGAGAGCCCCCTCACTGCCACCCGCTACCACTCGCTCATCCTTGATCCCGGAACCATACCGCCGGAACTCGCCGTCACCGCCCGGAGCGCGGACGACGGCGTGGTCATGGGCGTCCGGCATACCCTCTACCCGATCGAAGGGGTGCAGTTCCACCCCGAGAGCATCCTCACCCCCGAAGGGTCGCAGATGATGGCAAACTTCCTCGCTTCTCCGGAGGGAGCGGCATGATCCGCGAGGCGATCGCACGGGTTGCGGGCGGCGGCGATCTCCCGGCCGACGAGGCCGAGGCGGTGATGCGCGAGGTTATCGAAGGGACGGCGACGCCGGCACAGATCGGAAGTCTCCTCACGGCCATGCGGATGAAAGGAGAGACGGCCGCCGAGATTGCGGCTTTCGCCCGCGTGATGCGGAGCGCTGCGGTCGCTGCCCCGGTTCCCGAGGCCGGCAGGCTCGTTGATACCTGCGGCACGGGCGGTGACGGGCTCGGCACCTTCAACATCAGCACGGCGGCGGCCTTCGTCGCTGCGGGCACCGGGGTGCCGGTGGTGAAGCACGGCAACCGGAGCGTCTCGAGCCGGTGCGGTTCTGCGGACGTGCTCGAAGCGCTCGGCGTTCGCATCGAAACGCCCCCGAGCGAGGTCGGCAGAGTGCTCCGGACGGCGGGGATCGCCTTCCTCTTTGCACCGGTGCACCATCCGGCGATGCGGAACGCTCGCGATGCCCGGCAGGAGATCGGGATTCGGACGCTCTTCAACCTCCTTGGGCCGCTTGCAAATCCCGCCGGGGCAGATGCACAGCTCCTGGGTGTCTACGCGCCAAAGCTCGTCGGCACGCTCGCGGAGGTGCTCGCCCTGCTTGGCTCCGAGCGGGCGATGGTGGTGCACGGCTCGGGGCTCGACGAGTTCACGACGACCGGAACGACGCTCGTCGCGGAACTCGAAGGTGGCAGGATGTATACAAGTGTTATCGACTGTGAGGATTTCGGCATCCCGCGGGTGGATGCTGCGGCGCTCCGCGGGGGCGATGCCCGGGAGAATGCCCGGATCATCCGCGGGGTGCTGGCCGGTGTCCGGAGCCCGGCCCGCGATATCGTCCTCCTCAACGCGGGTGCGGCCGTATATCTCGGCGGCCTGGCGGCCGACCTCGCGGACGGAATCGCCCGGGCGAGGGACGCTATCGACTCCGGGCAGGCGGCCGAACGGCTCGCCCGCCTGATCGAGGCAACCGGGGGCGAGGTATGATCCTCGACGATATCATCAGGTCTACCGGCGAACGAGTCGGCAACCTCAAGACTCTTCCGGCTCTCAATCCCGAGACCCTGCCGCACCGGAGCCTCGCTGCGGCGATACGGGCGTGCCGGGGGAAGAATGCGATCATCGCCGAGGTGAAGTATGCCTCCCCCTCACGCGGCAGGATCCACGACGGCTCGACCCCCGAGGCGATCGCGCTGGAGTTCGTCGCCGCCGGAGCGACCGGACTCTCGGTGCTCACCGAGCCCACCTTCTTTGGGGGGAGCACCGAGAACCTCATCCGGGCACGACGTGCGGTATCGGTGCCGATCCTGCGGAAGGACTTCATCATCGATGAGCGCCAGCTCGCGGAGACCAGGCTGCTCGGTGCCGACGCCGTCCTCCTCATTGCCAGGGTGCTCGGGAACCGGCTCGCCGCGTTCGTCGACGAGGCCCAGGTCATCGGGCTCGAACCGCTCGTCGAGGTTCACGGTCGGGGCGAGATGGAGCGTGCCCTCGCCACCGAAGCGAGCCTCATCGGGATTAACAACCGCGATCTCCGGACGCTCACCACCGATCTCTCGACCACGATCCGTCTCGCGGAGGTGGCACGCGACGAGGGGAGGCTCGTCATCTCCGAGAGCGGGATCATCTGGCCGTACGATGTCCGGAACCTGCGTAGGCACTGCGATGCGTTCCTGATCGGCTCCGCCATCATGTCGGCCCGGGATCGCCGCAGGAAACTGGAGGGGTTCGTATTCGCGTGAAGATCTGCGGGATCACCACCGTCGGGGACGCCCGCGCCGCGATAGCGGCAGGAGCCGACGCTGTCGGGGTGGTGATGAACAGCTCGTCGCCGCGTTCCGTGACGCCGGATCAGGCACGGCGGGTATTTGCGGCGGTTTCGCCGTTTGTAACCACAGTTGCTGTCACCTCGACCGATCGGGAGGAGGATCTTGCGAGCATCCTCGCCTGCCGGCCGGATGCGGTACAGGTGGGTGGCGGTCTCGATCTGCCCCATGATGCGGCGGTGCGGGTTCTCCGGGTTCTCAGGCCTGGTGACGCCCTCCGGGACGACTGCGATGCGGTGATCGTCGACGGCAGTCACGGCACCGGACGGGCATTCGACCATGCGTATGCGAAAAAGTGCGTGGCCACATCATCGGTGCCGGTCATCCTCGCAGGCGGGCTGACCTGCGGGAATGTGGGTGAGGCGATACGAACAGTGCGGCCGTATGCCGTCGATGTCTCCTCGGGCGTCGAGACGGCGCCGGGGCGGAAGGACGACCGGCTCATGCGAGCGTTTGTGAAGATATGCAGGACGACAGATCTATGAAAGCAGGACGATATGGAGTATATGGCGGGCAGTACGTGCCCGAAACCCTGATGAGCGCGCTGATCGAGCTTGAGGAAACCTACGGCCGGGTATCCGCCGATCCCGAGTTTTCCCGCCAGCTCGGCTGGTACCTCCGCGAGTATGCCGGCAGGGAGACGCCGCTCACCTACTGCACGAACCTCTCCCAAGAGCTCGGTTGCCGTGTTTACCTGAAACGCGAGGATCTGCTTCACGGCGGTGCACACAAGCTGAACAATACTCTCGGTCAGGCGCTGATGGCAAAGTTCATGGGCAAGCGCCGGCTGATTGCCGAGACCGGCGCCGGTCAGCACGGCGTGGCGACGGCGATCGCGGGTGCGGCCCTCGGTCTTCCCGTCGATGTCTATATGGGCGAGGTGGACACCCGGCGGCAGGCGCTGAACGTCTTCCGGATGGAGCTCCTCGGAGCACGGGTCATCCCGGTCGCCTCCGGGACACGGACGCTCAAAGACGCCATCAACGCGGCGATGCGTGACTGGGTGACAAATCTCCGGGAGACCCATTACCTGCTCGGTTCCTGCGTGGGCCCGCACCCCTTCCCCCGGATCGTCCGGGATTTCCAGTCGGTCATCGGCGAGGAGACGAAACGGCAGATACTCGAGCGTGAAGGGCGGCTCCCGGATACCGTCGTCGCCTGCGTCGGTGGCGGTTCGAACGCGATCGGTATCTTCTACCCGTTCGTGAACGACGACGTGGGGCTCGTCGGTGTCGAAGCGGGAGGCGAGGGGCTCGAGACTCCCCGTCACGGAGCGTCGCTCTCTGCCGGCTCGGTCGGGGTCTTCCAGGGGGCGCTCTCATACCTTCTCCAGGACGACGACGGCCAGGCGCTTCCGACGCACTCTATCGCCGCCGGCCTCGACCACCCTTCGGTCGGCCCCGAGCACGCGATGCTGAAAGATGCCGGACGCGTCCGCTATGAGGCGGTCACCGACGCCGAGGCGCTCACTGCCTTCCGCCGTCTCTCCCGGACAGAGGGGATCATTCCGGCGCTCGAGTCTGCCCATGCGGTCGCCTATGCACTCCGGGCAGCGGATGGCCTCGATAAAGACGGCATCCTCGTCGTCAACCTCTCGGGACGGGGCGACAAGGACGTTGCCGACGTCGCGACGATCCACGGAGGAGCGGCATGAGCCGGATATCCAGGCTGTTTACCCGGAAATGCCCGGGCTTCATCGGATTTACCGTCGCCGGAGACCCGGATGCCGGAACAGCGCTCCGGGTGGTGAGGACGATGATCGACGCGGGTCTCGACCTCCTCGAGATCGCCGTCCCCTACGCCGACCCGGTGGCGGACGGCCCCGTGATAGAGCGGGCGCATACCCGTGCTCTTGAGGCCGGCACCACTC
Organism: Methanoculleus taiwanensis; assembly: GCF_004102725.1. Classification (NCBI taxonomy): domain Archaea; kingdom Methanobacteriati; phylum Methanobacteriota; class Methanomicrobia; order Methanomicrobiales; family Methanomicrobiaceae; genus Methanoculleus; species Methanoculleus taiwanensis. The sequence continues at coordinate 308,626 of NZ_LHQS01000001.1, forward strand.
CGGATGACGTCTTCACGCTCGTCCGGCAGGTTCGGGAGTACGCACCGGATCTGCCGGTCGTCCTCTTCACCTACTACAACATCATCCACCGCCGGGGGCCTGAGCGGTTCTTCGTTGACGCTGCTGCTGCCGGTGCTGACGGTGTTCTGATCGTCGATCTCCCGATCGAGGAGTCGGGCGAGGTCGCAGAGGTTGCGAGGCGGCACGGGATCGATCGGATCATGCTCATCGCCCCGACGACCTCGCCGGAACGCCGTCGGGCGATCCTCCGGGAGGCGTCCGGATTCGTCTACCTGATATCGCTTGAAGGTGTGACCGGCGAGCGCGACCGGCTCGCTCCCGATATTGCCGGCCTGGTCGGGGCGGTGCGGGAGGATACCTATCTCCCGCTCGCGGTGGGGTTCGGCATCTCGCGCCCTGAACACGTCCGGGCGGTCGCGGCCGCCGGTGCGGACGGTGTCATCGTGGGGAGTGCGCTCGTCCGGATCGTTGAAGAGCACCTCGGGGACGAGGCAGGGTTGCATGAGGCGCTCCGCACCGTGATCGGGGCGATGCGGTGTGTTCTCGCCCCCGGGCGGGAGCCTGATATACCCGGACGAGAGAGTGTAGAGGGATGACGCCGAGGATCGGATTCCTCGTAAACCCCATCGCCGGCATGGGCGGTACCGTCGGGCTGAAGGGGACGGATGGGCAGCTCGCCGAAGCGGTCAGACGGGGGGCAACCCCGCACGCCTGTGATCGTGCGGTGCAGACCCTCTTTCTTCTCCGGGAAGACGGAATCGCATTTATCACCTGTGCCGGGGCGATGGGCGAGGACATCCTTCTTCGTGCGGGGATCACCGGGTATACCGTTCTCTACCGGCCGGGAGAACCCACCACCGCCGCCGACACCCGGGCCGCGGTACAGGCGTTCCTCGATGCCGGGGCCGACCTGATCCTCTTCTGCGGGGGTGACGGGACAGCCCGTGATGTCTACGACGCCGCCCGCCGCGAGGTGCCGATTCTCGGTGTTCCTGCCGGGGTGAAGATGTACTCGGCGGTCTTTGCAGTCAATCCACTGGCGGCGGCCGAGCTTGCCAGGCAGGCAGGGCGGATCGGCTGCCGGGACTCTGAGGTCATGGATATCGACGAAGAGGCCTACCGTGCCGGTCGGCTCACCGCCCGGCTCTACGGCTACGCCCGCGTCCCCTACATTCCGGAGCGGACGCAGGGGGGAAAACAGGTCTTCGAGCAGCAGGACGAGGAACGGGCGAAAGACGAGATCGCCGCGTTTATCGCCGAGATCATGCTGCCGGAGACACTCTACATCATCGGTGCCGGGAGCACGACGGCGCGGATCATGGAACATATGGGCTTCTCCCCGACGCTGCTCGGTGTCGATGCCGTCAGGGGCGGGAAGGTCGTCGCCCGTGACGCCGACGAAGCGGCGCTGCTCGCACTCCTCGACGAACACCCGCGGGCGAAGATCGTCATAAGCCCCATCGGGGCTCAGGGTTTCGTTCTCGGCCGTGGAAACCAGCAGATAAGTCCGGCGGTGCTCAAAAAAGCCGGATTAGCGAATCTCATCGTGGTCGCCACGCCCGCCAAGCTCGCCGCCACGCCCCTCCTGTACGTCGACTCCGGGGATGCGGTGCTGGACCGGCAGCTCGGCGACACGTTCCCGGTCATCTCCGGGTACCGGATTGCACAGCGGAAACGGGTCGTCCACCCGGAGTGATGCCGGCTCGCTTCTCTTCTGGACGGAGTACTGTTCGGCGAGCTTGCGGAGATCCCGAACCTTCGCGTTGGCCGCCTCGACAATGGAGAGGAGTTCGAGGTAGTGGCTGTCGGAGAGATCCCCGACCGCACGGAGATTGATGAGCTGCTCGCGGTACTGCTCGTTAATGGCGCGTTGCAGGGCGATATCTCGGGCGCGGAGCTCTGCGACCGTCGTGTCGAGGATCTCGGGGAAGAAGAGCCCGAGCCCGACGATATTCTCTTCGAGGATCCGGTAGACGCTCTCCGCCCGCGTCACCAGGGTGGCAGGGATGCCTTTTCCATCCTGATATGCTCGATGGAAGAACCCCCCGAGATCCGCTCCGAGGTATCCGAGCCGTCCGATCTCGTTCGACATCCGAACCAGGTAGACCACTTCCTGTGCTTCCCGGTCGGAGAGCGATCGTCCGGAGATCGCCCGGAGAGCCCGTCCTGTCCGTCCGTCCAGGTAGTCGTTCAGGCTCTCGAGCCTCTCGACCATCTGATAGTCCGCCTCTTTCCCCGTGGCGAGGTAGGTCATCGCCGCCCGGAAGAGGTCGAGCGTGACCTCGTGGGCGTGCTTAAGCTCCTTTCGGATCAGGTCGAACCCGAGGTGCGTATCGGCGGGGACGCCGCCCTCGAGGTAGCGTGTCCGCACCAGGATTTCAGGCTCGCTCCCCGGTACCGCCCACTCCACAACCCGCTTGAACTGCCCGATGACGAGAAGAAAGACCGCCGCCGCGATCAGGTTGAAGATGAGGTGAGCATTCGCCACCATCTGCGCCTCGGTGCCGCCGATCGTCGCCACAAGATCGGTGAACGGCACGAGGAAGGGCAGGATCAGCAGCACACCTCCGAGATTGAAGATGAAGTGGGCTGCCGCCGCCCGCCGGGAGTAGAGGTTCATCCGGGCGGAGGCGATGAGCGTCGTCGTGGTCGACCCGATGTTCGCGCCGAGCAGGATCGGGATCGCCTGCGGGAGGGTGAGCAAACCCTGCTGGGCGAGGACGACGACGAGGCCGGTCGTGACGGAGCTCGACTGCACCAGGGTGGTGAAGAGGAATCCGGTGAGGATGGCGAGTGGGAGTGCCGAATACTCCGTGATGAGTCCGATGATCTCGGGATCGCTCTGGAACGGCATGAGCGCCGTGGAGATGAGATTCAGGCTGAAGAAGACGAGGCCGAAGTAGAAGAGGGGTTTGCCGAGGAACTTATACCGGCCGCCGAAGATCCCGACGAGGAATCCGACCGGGATCAGCACCTGCCCGAAGGCTGTCATCTTGAAGGCGACGAGCTGGGCGGTGACGGTCGTCCCGATGTTCGATCCTATGATGATCCCGAGGCTCTGGAGGAACGAGAGCGTCCCGGCGTTGACGAGCCCGATGGTGATGATCGTCGTCGCGGCGCTCGATTGAACGAGGGCGGTAACGCCGGCACCGAGGAGCGCCCCGACGATTGGCCGCTTCGTCACTCTGCCGAGGATCCTGTTGAAACTTCCCTTTGCAACCGCCAGGATCTCCCGGGAGAAGTTCTCTATGCCGTAGAAGAAGAGGATCAGGCCGGGAATGATGGCGAATACGAGCTCCCAGGGGACCATGGCATACTCGAAATGGTACTAGGAGATGTGGACGGAAAAAGGGAGATGAATTGCACCGGAGCGGTATTGCTACTCTATCCTTTTCGCAATCGTCTCGATAGCCTCCATCAGCGTCCGCTTCTTCGGCTTCATGATCGCGACCGGGCAGTCGACGATCTTCTCGACGATGGGAGCGAGGATAGGAGCGCAGATGATCCCGAGCGCACCCTCTTTGTCCGCCCGGACGGCGGCGATGATGCACTCGTCGATCGACTCTGCTGCGTAGCCGCGGACGCGATAGGTTCCGCCGCCGATCGGGACTTCGCGGTTGTCGAGGTCGTCGAGGAGGAACCGGGCGGCGATCACCGCGATGAAACTCTGCTCCCGGGGTTCGAGGACGCTTACGATCTTCTTTACGGTGGAGAGCCGGGGGTCGGCTTTGCCGCCCGTCAGTTTGTAGAGGGTCGCCACCGGGATCTCTGCCCGGTCCGCAAGCTCCCGGATGCTCATATCCCGGCGCCGGAGTTCCTCTTCGAGAGCCGTCGAAAATCCGGTCTCGAAGATCTTTCTCGAGAACATTATACTATTGTAGTAGAATAATTTGCCATAAATATTTCCTTTTTGGTGAATAAATGGCAGTAATAAAGCGAATCATTATCCCCTATGCACGATCATTGAAGATCTATGACCACCGGAACGATCCGGGAGATCACCATCCTGCCGGGAAGGAGCCGGACCGGGGATCCCGAGAACTTCGGCTCACTCGTCATCCGGCCGGGCGAGACCATCTCCATCGTCGGCCCGACCGGCTCGGGGAAGAGCGCATTCATAAACGACATCGAGATCTTCGCGAGAAATGACACCGTCACCGGGAGGACGGTGCTGGTAAACGGCGAGCTCCCGCCGGAAGAGTTCGTTCGCGACCCGGCACAGAAGCCGATCGCTCTGATCACCCAGAATACCAAGTGCCTCGCCGATCTCTCGGTTGCCGCGTTCCTCGAGATGCATATCCGTTCACGGAGGCTTGGGGATGAGACGCTCGTGCAGAGAACGATTGATCTCGCCAACGAGTTTACGGGCGAAGAGATCCGGGGCGAAGCACGGATGACGTCGCTCTCGGGCGGGCAGACCCGGTCACTGATGGTCGCCGATGCCGTCGTCATCAGCAGCGCTCCGATCCTCCTCCTCGACGAGGTGGAGAACGCCGGGATATTCAAGGATCGGGTTATCGAGGTGCTGCGGCAGTATGGAAAGGCGGTGATCTTCGTCACCCACGACCCCCTCGTCTCGCTCCTCTCCACCCGGAGGGTTGTGATGAAGAACGGCGCGGTCGAGAGCATACTCGAACCCGGCGACCTCGAAGCGGAGGCGCTCGCGGCAGCGCTGCGGCTTGACGGGATCCTGGCACGGATGCGGGAGCGGATCCGGGCGGGCGAGCTGATCACCGATCCGGCATTCGCATGAAACTGATTATCGTCGCCGGCCCGCCGTCCTCCGGGAAAACAGCGGTCGTCAGGCAGATCGTCAGGGGGCTCCTCAATACGCATGTGATCGCGTACCTCAAGATCGACGTCGTCCGGGCGTTCGAGGATGAGGAACTCCGGGCTGAATTCGCTATCCCCACCCGGAAGGTCTACTCCGGTGATCTCTGCCCCGATCACGCGGGCGTTACGGTGATGCGGGACGCGATCGTCTGGGCGGAGGACGAGGGTGCGGGTCTCCTGATCGTCGAGAGCGCCGGGCTCTGCCTCCGCTGCTCGCCCTACACCACGCAGGCGTTCGGGATCGTGGTGCTCTCCGCTGTTTCGGGGACGAACACCCCCTTAAAAATGGCGGCTATGCTGGGGCTCGCCGATACTGCAGTCGTCACCCGGATCGATCTCGTCTCCCAGGCCGAGAAAGAGGTCTTCCGCGAACGGATCCGGGAGGTGAACCCCGCGCTCGATATCGTCGAGACGAACGCCGTCCAGGGCACCGGGATGCGGTATCTCCTCCGAGCGATCGAGGAATGCCCGGCGATCGACGACCCGGATGCAATCGTCCTCCGAGGTGTTCCGCCGCTCGGCGTCTGCACCATCTGCATCGGCAAGACCGGTATCGGGTGGCAGCATCACTTCGGCGTCGTCAGGAAGCTCGAGGGCGCCGACTACCTCTACCGGGGGGAGTAGCGGATGGCATGGAAACCCCCGGGAAAAGACTGCGGAGCCTGCGGCGCCCCGACCTGCGAGGCGTTCCTCGCTCTGGCCAGGACCGGGAAACGGGAGCGTGCCGATTGTATCTTCTACGAGGAAGCGAAGGTCTTACCCGGGTCGGCCCCGGAGACGCGGCACCCGGAGCGGGATATCCTCGGTAGGAGTTACGACTTCATCCTCGAACCGTTCCCCGGTGAGGTCTCCGCGAGGAAGATCGTCCTCCCGTTCCGCCCCGACCTCGTCGAGGCCTGGGATATCCGCGAGGGCGACATTGTCGTCGGGAGGCCGACTGGCGCGGGCTGCCCGGTTCAGCACGTCCTCCAGGTCATTCATGCAAGCCCCGTATCGGGGCTTCTCACCTGCTTTGTCGTCGGGCCGCAGGCATCCCGGGGCGCAGAGTTTAAGGATCTGGAGGCCTACCACATGGTTGGCTTTGAGGGAATCGCCCGGCCGGTTCTCCGGGAACCGGTGTTCGGGATGCGGCAGCGGTTTCTGCCCGGGTACTGCATGATGAATCTGGCGCACACGGGGGTCGTCAACATGATCCTTGGCAGATCGTACGGGCTCCACGTGCGGGTGGAGGATGTCAGGTTGCTATGAAGACGATTCAGGAGATCGAGGAGAAGATCTGGAAGGGCGAGGCGGTCGTCTGTACCGCCGCCGAGTTCAAGGCGCTCGTCCGTGAAGGAGAGACGCTCTTGGCGGCCGAGGTCGACGTGGTGACCACCGGAACCTGCGGGGTAGTCTCGGGCACCGCAGCCATCCTCTCGGTGCCGGTCGCTCCCCCGGGGAGTTTCGAGCGGGCGGAGAAGATCTGGCTCAACGGCGTGCCGTGTTTCCCCGGCCCCTGCCCGAACGAGCGGCTCGGTCTCGTCGACCTCATCGTCTCGGGCACAGCCCACGCCGGGATGGACTACGGCGGCGGCCACCTCCTCCGTGATATCGTCGCGGGAAACCCGGTTGAGGTCGTCGTCGAGGCGAAAGACCAGAGTTTCGAGGCGACGGTCACGCTCGGCGACCTCCCCTTCGCCCGGATGTTCACGACACGGAGCGCGTTTAAAAATTACACGGCGTTCGTGAACCGCCGGCCGACGACCGTCGCCACGATCTTCTCGGTGCGGGGGCTTACCGGCCCCTGCCGCGAGGTCTCGGTGAGCGGCTGCGGTGAGATAAACCCCCTGCAGAACGATCCTGCCCGGCTCTCCATTCTGACGGGTTCGCCAATCCTGCTCAACGGTGCGGCGGGAATTGTTCTCGGGGAAGGGACGCGGAGCAGCCCCGAGAAACCGAACCTCTCCGTCAGTGCCGATATGACCGGGATGCAGCCACAGTACCTCGGCGGCTTTCGGACGTCGGTATCCCCGGAGTGCTTCATCAGCATCGCCGCCCCGATCCCGGTGCTCGACGACCGGCAGATCGCCATGCTCTCCGTCCTCGACGGGGAGATACCCCTCCCGATCGCCGACATCAATGACCGGAAGGTTCTCGGCGAGAGTACCTACGGGGAGGTCTGGGAGAAGGCCGGGACATGCGTGCAGTACTACCCCGACTGGTGCGAGGACTGTTCCGCCTGCGCCGCCGGCGAAACCTGCCCGACGGGAGCCTTCTCGAAGGGGAAGGGGATCGACCGCGACCGCTGCCTCGACTGCGGCACCTGTATCTCCGTCTGCCCGGGTGGCGCTTTCGAGGGTGATTACGGCGCTCTCCGGGTTCGCGGCCGGAAGGTTCCGATCATGCTCCGGCAGTCCAGCCGCCGGAGGGCCGAAGAGATCTGTAGCGACCTCAAAGAGCAGATCCTGGCGGGGCATTTCCGGCTCACCGGAGGTGGGCGGCCGTGACGGAGAAGTACCGGCTCGAATGCCCCGGGTGCTGGGTCTCGTTCGACGACCACTACACCCTCGACTGCCCGATGGGGTGCCGTGCGCTGATCCGGACGTACTACCACACTCGGCAGCTCGATATCAAAGAACTCCCCGGGATCTTCCGCTACATCGACTGGCTTCCGGTCGAACACTCGCTCCCGCTCGATGCGGGGCCAATCTCCTACCGGAGCGATGCGTTTGCGAAGGAACTCGATCTTGCGCACCTCATCGTGACATTTTCCGGGTACTGGCCGGAACGGGGGGGCAACATCCTGACCTGCTCGTTCAAGGAACTCGAGGCTCAGCCGACGTACCTCCGCCTGCAGGAAAAAGGCAGTGGTGTTCTGCAGATCTCCTCGGCAGGCAACACGGGACGGGCGTTCTGCCAGATCTCGGCACTGACCGGGGTGCCGGTCGTCGTCGTCGTCCCGGCGGAGAACGCCGATCGCATCTGGACGACTGAAAAGGCGGAAAATGTCTGCCTGATCACGGTCGAGGGCGATTACACCGACGCTATCGAACTTGGGAGGCAGGTCTGCACCGTCCCTGGCATCATCGCCGAGGGTGGGGCGCGGAACGTCGCCCGGCGTGACGGGATGGGGACGACGCTGCTCGACGGCACGCTGGCTGCAGGCAGGCTGCCCGACTACTACTTCCAGGCCGTCGGGAGCGGAACCGGCGGGATTGCTGCGTGGGAGGCGGCTGAACGGCTGGTCGGCGACGGGCGGTTCGGAACCCACCGGCCCGAGCTGCACCTATCCCAGAACGCCCCCTTCATCCCGATGGTGCGGGCATGGGAGGGCGGGCGCGACCGTATCGTTCCTGCTGATATGCCCGATGCGGAGGCGGCAATCGCGTCGGTCTCTGCCGACGTCCTCACGAACCGCGAGCCGCCTTACGGCGTGAAGGGCGGAGTGTATGACGCACTCGTCGCGACCGCCGGAAAGATGTATGCGGTCACGAACGACGAGGCACGGGCTGCCGGTGCGCTCTTTTCCGGGCTGGAGGGGATCGATCTCGATCCGGCCGCCGCCGTCGCGGTCGGTTCGCTCGTCCGGGCGGTTGAAGAGGGCAGCATCGATCCCGGAAAGGTCGTCCTCCTCAACATCACCGGCGGCGGTTACGATCGCGTCCGGGAGGATCACGAACAACACCGTATCGAACCGTTCCTCCGCCTCCCCGCCGGAGCCCGGATCGAGGGGGAAGTGCGGGGGGAGATCGCCGGGTGGGTGGCCTCCCATGCGTGAGACCTGTGTCCTTGACCGTCTCGCGGGTCAGGGAGTCGATACGGTGGTATCCCTCCCCTGCGACAGGACGCAGGATCTCTGCACACTCTTTCCGGGGCGATTCCACACGGTCGATCTGACCCGGGAGGAGGACGGCGTCGGGATCTCTGCCGGACTCGTCCTCGCCGGGGGGCGTCCGGTGCTCCATATGCAGAGTTCGGGGCTTGGGAACTCTTTGAATGCTATCATGTCCCTGACGGTGACCTTCGATCTCCCGCTCCCTATCCTCGCGAGCTGGCGGGGTGTCTACAAAGAGGTGATCCCCGCCCAGATCCCGTTCAACCGTGCGGTTCCCGGCGTGCTCGAGGCACTTGGCATTCCCTACACGATCATCCGCGACGAGAGAGAGGAGGATCTTATCGACGCCGTCATCGAGAACGCCTATGGGGAGATGCGTCCACATGTAGCGCTTATCTCGCCAGCCTTCTGGGAGGGGGCGGTGGAAGCCTGCCCGGCCGCGGAGCGACCGCTCCCGCCCCGGAGCCGGGAATCCCTGCTCGAATACCACCGGAAGATCCGCGAGCCCGAGATGACCCGGTACGATGCTATCCGGGTGATCGCTGCGCTTCTCGGAGACGAAGCAGTGGTCTCGAACATCGGTGTTCCGTCAAAGGAGCTCTACGCCGTCCGTGACCGGCCCGAGAACTTCTACATGCTCGGAAGCTACACTCAGGCGACGCCGATCGGCCTCGGTCTCTCCCTGAAAACCGATCGCGACGTGGTGGTGCTCGACGGCGATGGCAGCCTGCTCGGGACAGCCGTCCTCCCGGTGGTGGCGGCCGAGTCCCCCGGGAATCTCACCGTCGTCTGCCTGGACAACGGCGCCTTCGGCAGCACCGGCAACCAGCCGACGAACGCCTATGCCCAGGTGGACATGGAACTCGTCGCCATCGCTGCCGGTATCAGGAATACCGTGAAAGTACATACGCCGGATGAGCTCCGGGAGGCATGGGAGACGCGGGGAGAAGGCCCGACCTTCCTGCACGTGATTATAAAACCCGGCAACGCACCGGTACCGAACATCCCGTATTCTCCGGCCGATATCCGGAACCGGTTTATGCGGGCGCTGCAGCGGGTTTAGTCCCTCCCTGCCGGGTTCCCGGATATATTTATCCCCGCTGCCGCCGTTCCCTGCGCATGCGACTCACCGGTCGGAGGATGCTCCTCTTCGCTGCCCTGCTCCTCTTTCTCGCCGGATACCTGGTGGTGCGCTTCGATGCGCCCGACATGCCGGCCGCCGTATCGGTGCTCTTTCTGCTCGGGCTCGCCCTTCCCTCCTACGTCGCGGTTATACGATGGCTCGGGGCGGCGAGAGGCATTACCCTCCTTGTTCTGCTCAGCCTGCTGCCGCTGGCCGTCGAGGCGTACGCCGTCGCCACCGGCATCCCGTACGGCAGGTTCACCTACTCGCCGCACCTCGGCTACCCGCTCTTCGATCTGGTGCCCTGGACGGTTGCCTTTGCGTACCTGCCGATGCTGCTCGGGGCGGTGACCCTCGCCAGCACCGCCGTCGGCACCGCATGGTATCGGCTGATTCCGGCAGGGGCTCTCTTCCTTCTCCTCATCGACCTCGTCATCGACCCGGCGGCCGTGCACGCCGGCCTCTGGGTCTGGATGGACGGGGGAGTCTACTACGGTGTTCCGGCCTCGAACTTCGCGGGCTGGGTGCTGACCGGTGTGGTCTACGTCGCGCTCGTACTGCTGATCGCCGGAAGGAACCTCTCGTCCGGCCGGCCGGCTCCCGGCATGGTGGCGAGCAGTCTCCTGCTCATTCTGGCGTTCTGGGCCGGTTACCTTACGCAGAATGGCCTCGTCATACCGTCGTTTCTCGGGGCGGCACTGTTCCTGGCGACCTGCCTGGTTATCTTCAGAGACGCTCCCTTCCGGAGATAGTGCCGTGCTGCCTACTCGGGTGTCCCGCACCGGGAATACCCCTGTTTCGTACCGATCGGCAGCCATCTCCGGCAATGCACGTTCCCGGTTCTTGTCGCAACGCGAAAGTTTATATGAAAGATTCGTGATCTTTCAATCGTTTTCGTTCCTTGGGGGGAGTTGTAATGCGGGCTGTAATTGTTGGCGCGGGATTTGGGGGTCTCTCCGTTGCTGCCCTTCTTGCAAAGAAGGGTTTTGACGTCACGGTCATCGAGAAGAACGAACAGCCCGGGGGGCGGGCGAGTGTCTACCGGGAGAACGGCTTTACCTTCGATATGGGGCCGTCCTGGTACCTGATGCCCGACGTCTTCGAGCGGTTCTTCGCCGAGTTCGACCGGCGTCCCGAAGATTTCTTCCGGCTCGTCAGGCTGGATCCCTCGTACCGGGTCTTCTTCGGCGGTGAAGAGACTGTCGACGTCTCGGCAGATCTCGAGAAGAACTACGCCCTCTTTGACTCATTTGAACCGGGAGGGGCAGAGAAACTGAAGGAGTACCTTCGGGAGTCGGGGGAGAAGTACGATCTTACTATGAGCGATCTGCTCTACCGGGACTACCGGACGATCCTCGATCTGTTCGACAGGCGGCTCCTGCTCGAGGGAATGAAACTAAACCCCTTCGAGAGCCTGGAGACCCTTGTCCGGAACCATTTCGAGAGCGACGAGGCCAGGAAGATCGTGCAGTACGCCATCGGTTTCCTCGGCGGCTCGCCCCGGAACACTCCTTCGTTCTACCAGATCATGTCGCATATCGACCTGACCATGGGGGTGTGGTATCCTGAAGGGGGCATCAGGGCGGTGGTGCAGGCACTGGTTTCTCTCGGTCGGGAGCTTGGAGTCGAGTACCGGTACAACGAGCCGGTGACCGCGATCGATGTTGAGCATAAGACTGCCCGTCGCGTCGTCACCCCCGCTGGTTCCTACGATGCCGATATCGTCGCGGTCAACGCAGACTATCCCTTCGCGGAACTAAACCTCCTTGGGAAGGACACGCGGTCGTACTCCGCCTCCTACTGGGAGAAAAAAGTCCTGGCACCGTCTGCGTTCGTCGCCTACCTCGGCGTGAACCGTGAAGTGGCGAGTCTGGTGCATCACAACCTCTTCCTGGAGCAGGACTGGGAGGATAGCTTCGAGGCGATCTTCGACCCCGCGAAGGCCGCCTGGCCGTCGCACCCTTCGTTCTACGTCAACGTCCCCTCGCGGACCGATCCGACCGCTGCGCCGGAGGGCACCGACACACTCTTTCTCCTGGCTCCCCTGGCTCCCGGGCTTGAGGATACGCCGGCTCTGCGCGAACAGTTCTATCAGCTTCTCATGAACCGCCTGGAAGAGATTCTCGGTGAAAATATCCGCGACTCGGTCGTCGTCAAAAGAATATTTGCCCTATCCGACTTTGCCGAGCGGTACAACGCCTACAAAGGCACCGCACTCGGGCTCACCCATACGCTCTGGCAGACGGCGCTCTGGCGTCCTGCACACCGGAGCAAGCACATCGGCAATCTCTACTATACCGGGCAGTACACCCATCCCGGCATCGGTGTGCCGATGACCCTGATATCGTCCCAGATCGTCGCCCGCGAGGTGACCAACCAGTATCGGTGAGGTGTACCGTGATCGACAGAACACTCTACGCCATCTTCAAACGCGGGAGCAAGACCTACTTCTACTCGACGCTCTTCTTCCCGCCGTCGGTCAAAGAGGACGTCTTTGCGCTCTACAGCTTCGTACGTACGGCTGACGACTACGTGGATGCGGTGCCGCAGCAGGTCGAGGAGTTCCATACTTTTGTCGACCGCTATGCATCGGCGGCCGCCGGGGAGGCGACAGGGGATGTGATAGTCGATTCGTTCGTCGATCTTTCCCGACGGAAACAGTTCGATCCGGCATGGACGGAGGCGTTTCTCCATTCCATGGAGAAGGATATCACGGTCGACTCGTATCGGACGATTCACGACCTGGAGGTGTACCTCTACGGCTCGTCCGAGGTGATCGGGCTCATGATGGCGCAGATCCTCGATCTCCCCCCCAAATCGCATACGGCCGCACGGAACCTCGGGCGGGCGATGCAGTACATCAACTTCATCCGCGACATCGCCGAAGACCTCGCCATGGGCAGAACCTATTTTCCCCGGGAAGAGATGGACATGTTCAATCTGGACGACCTTTCGGAGGCCTCCGCCTGCCGAGACCGGGAGCGTTTCGCGGCGTTTATCGCGTCCCAGATCGGGCGGTACCGGGAGTGGCAGGAGCAGGCGGAGAGCGGGTTTCGGTTTATACCCCGCCGGTATCTGATCCCCATAAAGACCGCTTCGGATATGTACCGGTGGACCGCCATGACCATAGACCGGGACCCCGCCATCGTCTACTGCCGGAAGGTGAAGCCGTCGGTGATGCGTATCGTATCCGGCGCCACCTACAATGCTCTGAAGACATGAGATGTGAAGAACCGTGGTTTTGCAACTCCTCTCGCTCGCCTGGCGCATATCGCGCTTCCGTTTCTGGATCTACACCGGCGGCACCTACGTCGTTGGGTATGCGCTCGGGATGGACTCCTGGACGGCCTTCTTTGCGCCCGAATACATCCTTTTCTTGCTCTATTTCTTCCTCCCCGCCAACATCTTCATTTACGGGGTGAACGACTGGTGGGATCAGGAGACCGACCGGTTTAACCCGAAGAAGGACGTAAAGGAGTATCGTCTGAGTCAGGCGGACGGCCGGGACCTGTTCATCCTCATCGGGCTCTCGGGCGGGATCAGCGTTTTGCTGCTCTTCTGGCTCGATGCCGTCGGGCAGGCGCTTCTCCTCTCGTTCCTCTTCCTCTCCTACTTCTACAGTGCGCCTCCCCTCCGGTTCAAGGAGGTGCCGTCCCTCGACTTTTCGTCGAACATGCTGTATATTATGCCAGGGATCCTTGGCTACTACCTCTCGAGCGGGGTCTTCCCGCCGCTCCTCCTGGTTCTCGCTGGATTTCTCCACATCGCGGCGATGCACCTCTTCTCCGCCATCCCCGACATTGGCTACGACGAGGCCGCAGGGTTGACGACTACGGCGGTTCTCCTGCGGGAACGCCGTTCGCTTCTCCTCTGCCTCGCGTTCTGGTCAGGCCTCGCCGCCATCGTTGTATGGCTCTCCGGCGCGAGCCCGCTCAGTCTGCTGGTGCTGGTCTACCCCGCCATTCCCCTCGCCCTCCTGATGCGGCAGAGCCTCTCCATCGAGCGGGTCTACTGGTATCTCCCCTACATCAACACGAGCCTCGGCGGGCTGGTCTTCGCCCTTGCGACCCTCAGGACGGTCGCCTGGTAGGTTCAGACGAGCACCGTCGTGATCAGCGGGATCGTCAGGAGCGACCCGATCGTCGAGACGAAGACGACCTGCGAGGCGAGGCGCGAGTCGGAACCGTACTGCTCGGCGAAGATGACGGTATTTGCGGCGACCGGCATCGCGGCGAGGGTGATCAGGACGCCGAGAATGAGCGGGTCCGAGACGAAGGGCCGGGCGATGAACCAGAATACGACCGGCACCATGAGGAGCCTGATGACACTGACGGCGGCGGTGCGCCAGCTCCCGACCATCTCCCGCGCCGGGAAGGTGGCGAGCAGTGCCCCGACGACGATCATGGCAAGCGGTGTCGTCACGTCGCCGAGGATCGCGAGCGAGTCGATGAAGGGCGGGGGGATCTCAATCGACCAGAGGAAGAGGAGAAACCCGATCACCGATGCGGCGATACCGGGATTTAACAGCATCTTCGGGTCGAACCCCTCCCGCCGCCCCTCCGTCATCATCGCTATCCCGACCGAGAAGACGAGGATGTTGAAGAGCAGGTTGAAGATGGCGACGAAGAAGAGGGCTTCGGCACCGTAGATGGCCCCGATGACGGGGAATCCCATGAAACCGACGTTGCCGAAGACGACGGCGAACTGGAAGACTCCCTTCTCCGCAGCCTCGCGGGAGAGCGCTCTTGATGTGAGGTAGGCGACGGCGAACGAGAGGAGGTAGAGCCCCCCGCTCAGAAGGAGCAGTTCTTCGGTATCGGCGAGGCGGTCAGGAGAGAAGGGCACCTGCATCGAGACGATGATCAGGGCAGGGATCGTGACGTTGATGAGCAGCGCCGAGATCCGCCCGGTCGAGTGCCGGTCGAGGATGCCTGCGGCGAGGGCGATGTAACCCGCCGCGATCAGAAGGACGAGGATGAATATCCGATCCGCCACCGTCAGAAACTCCGTGATCATCCCGTCCATGCCGTTGCACTCCGTCTGTTGTTCCTCAAAGGTGCGCTCCGATCACCCATTACGGTTCTGCTCGATGCCATCGGGATGAGCAGAGTTATTACGCCGGCAACGCCACCTCTCTTTCATGCTCGAAAAACTGTGGTATCTCGCAGTATCGGCAGTGATCCGGAACCGCGAGGGGAAGGTGCTGCTCCTGAAACGTTCTCCCGACGACGAGATCAATCCGGGGAAGTGGGATCTCCCCGGCGGCAAACCCGACCCCGGCGAGACTTTCGACCGTGCTCTCCGGCGGGAGGTCTACGAGGAGACCGGGATGCACGTTGTGCTCACGGAGGTCGCCGGTGCCGGGGAGCTCGATCTGCCCGACAAACGGATCGCCTACCTGATCCTCGCGTGCGACGTCGACACCGAGGAGGTCAGGCTCAGCCCCGAGCACGACGAGTACGCCTGGCTTGCTCACGGGGAGATACGCGACCTCGACCTTGCGGAGCAGTTCGTGGGGCTGTTCGCCGCTTTCAGGTAGCCTATCTTCCCTTCCGGAGCCGCCGGAGCACCAGGTACCAGAGTGTGAACGTCACGAAGAGGAACGCCTCGCCGGCGAAGAGGAGCAGGGGATCGCGGAGGGTGCTTGCGCCCTGCACGGTATACCCACGGAAGAACGCGGCGAGGAGGGCCGCTCCGAGTGTCAGGGTGACGGCCGAGGTGCCGAGCAGACTGGAGATCCGGTGACCGCTGCCCGGGCGGAGGATCCGTCGAGGATTTCGGGACTGTCGCTCGCGTCAACGGCAGCACATACGTCATTCGGGCGGTAGACGGAACGTGCTACGCCCCTGTCAACCCGGACGAGGACTATCAAAACGACGACAAGGTGGTCTCCTTCCGGGGTGTTGTTTCGGACGCTGGCGGAGCGTCGGAAACATCGGGTATCTCCCTCGAGATCCGCGATATCGGCACCTACGTTTCACCTGGGGGCAAACGCCACGGTCACCCTCGAGAGGATGCGGCCGTGAAGTGAACGGTCTCGCTGCTGGGCTCTTGTAACATTCCTTTCCGCCGCCCTCCGGACGAGAGCCGCCGGCCAGGTGCACGGGGACGGGAATTGCCGTTCTGGTTAAGAAATGCTTAAATGTCAGCAATCCGGCGCAGATCCGCCGGCATTTCGACCCGCACAGATGCCCGCAGACGACCGATCACAAGGTCGGGCATGGATTCCTCGAAAAATTACCTGCCCCTCATATGGTCGATATGGCCTCACGATCCTTCCGTATTTCAGGAATCGGGCTGACTATCGCCGCGAACTGCCTGTGCCGGGATCCGCTCCCGGAAGCCACCAGTAGAATCGGAAAATGGCGGCAATTCTGCCCTGTTTCAGAACGGTGAGTGGCCGCCCCCTCCCCGGGTACGGCCGTGGCCATCAGCACGCTCCAGGCCGTCCCGCCGGCACAATAACCCTTATCTCCCTCCCGCAAGAGAGATACTATCCATGCTGGATCAGTTCAAAGGCTGTCTGCTGGGGGCCGCGATCGGTGACGCGCTCGGGATGGCGGGTGAGAGCGGCCCGCCGAGCCTCCAGCGGCTCGGAGGAGGATACCGGCGTGCATGGCGGGGACACCCGAACGCCGGCTTGAAACCCGGGCAGTTCACCGATGATACCCAGATGATGCTCATGGTTGCGGAGCTGCTCGCCGACGGGACGTACACGGACGAGGCCTACGCCGCGAATCTCGCACGGATGTATATGAAAGGGGAGATGCGATTCGCAGACGGCTCCGTCGGTGCGGCATGCGAGCACCTCCTCTTAAAAGGCCCCATGAACAGCGGGGTGAACTCGAACACTTCCGGGTGCGTCAGTATCGGGATTCCGTTCGCCCTGCTCTACGACGACCCCGTCGAGGTCACTGAACGGGTGGTCACGGCATGCAGCATCACCCACACCCACCCGGCCGCTCACGCAGGAGCGGTCACCGTCGCCATGCTGATCCACTATACCATACGCGGGTACCCCGATGCCCTCGAGCTTGCCCGGAGAAACGCCATGTTCGAGGATGCCGTCCTCGGCAATAAGATCCGCGACGCCCTCCGGATAGAGCGGGAGGGGATCAGCCTCGAGAGTGCGCTCTCGGTACTCGGCAACGACGTCACCGTCCACCAGACCGTACCGCTCGCCTTCTTCCTCGCAAGCCGGATCACCGATGTCGACGACCTCCTCTCCACGGCCTCGAACGTCGGCGGCAACACCGATACGATCGCGCTCATCTGTGGTGCATACGCCGGAGCAAAATATGGAAAGGGAGTATTCCGGCCTGATCTCACGGACGGGCTCGAGGATAGAGGGCGCATTGAAAATATCGCAAACCGGCTCTACCAGCGCTACACCAATAAGGATTAAGTTTTTATAAAAGCCACATGTGTTTCATGCACATTGCGATCATCGGAGCCTCCGGGTACACCGGCGGCGAGCTGATGCGGCTGCTCGCGAACCATCCCTCCGCAGAGGTCGTCTGCGCCACGTCCCGCAAACAGGGCGGTCTTCCCGTCGCGGCCGTCCACCCGCACCTCCGCGGTCTGACCGATCTGGCGTTTCAGAACATCGATGTCGATGATATCGACGCTGACTTTGCCTTTCTGGCCGTCCCCCATACTGCCGCCATGAAGGTGGCGGGCGCCCTGCTTGAGCGCGGGATTAAGACCGTCGACCTCTCCGCCGACTACCGCCTGCCGAAGGATATCTTCGAGAAGGTTTACGGCGTTCCCCACGAGGCCTACTTCGACGCACCCTACGGTCTTCCCGAACTCCACCGTGATGAGGTGCGGGACGCCGCGTTCGTGGCGAACCCCGGGTGCTTCCCAACGGGCGCCACCCTCGCCGTCGCCCCGCTCGCAGAGCACGCCCATACCATCATCTTCGACTCGAAGACCGGCGTCACCGGCGCGGGCAACACCCCCTCGGAGACGACGCACTACCCGAACGTCGGCGACACCTTCAGCGCCTACAAGTGGACGAAGCACCGGCATCTCGCGGAGATGAAGCAGGAGGTCGCGAAGCTCGGGTCGGGCGCCCGTTGCTACTTCACGCCGCACCTCCTCCCCGTCAACCGCGGCATCCTCACCACCGCCCACATCCTGCTCAACGAGCCGATGGAGCAGGG
The DNA here is from genome assembly GCF_004102725.1 of Methanoculleus taiwanensis. Classification (NCBI taxonomy): domain Archaea; kingdom Methanobacteriati; phylum Methanobacteriota; class Methanomicrobia; order Methanomicrobiales; family Methanomicrobiaceae; genus Methanoculleus; species Methanoculleus taiwanensis. The sequence goes on from NZ_LHQS01000001.1 coordinate 326,582, forward strand.
CGAGGTCGAGGCGCTCTACCGGAAGTTCTACGAGGACGAGTTCTTCGTCCGCTACCAGAAACCGACGCTCGCTGCGGTACGGGGCACGAACTTCTGCGATGTCGCGGTCGAGAGCGAAGGAGACCGCGTCGTCGCCGTCTCGGCGATCGACAACCTGGTGAAGGGTGCGAGCGGCCAGGCAATCCAGAATATGAATATTATGTGCGGATTTGACGAGACTGCGGGTCTCCGCCTTGCCGGGATGCTCCCATAGGTGATGATCATGCAGATACGCGATGTTATGACGAAGAACCCCGTGGTCGTGCCGGTCGAGGCACCGATCCGGGAGGCGGCACGGCTGCTCCGGACTTACCGGATCGGCGGGCTGCCGGTGATGAAGGGCGACCATATCGAAGGGGTCATCACCGAGAGCGATGTGCTCTCCCTCCTCGATACCGGAAACCTCTCCGACGACCTCTGGCTCCCCTCCCCCCTTGAGATCATCGAGGTGCCGATCCGGGAGTTCATCAACTGGGAGCGGACGAAGAACGCCCTCTCCGACATCGGCGATATGCCCGTCGGGGAGGTGATGAGCAGCCCTGCCATCACCATCGCTGAAGATGCGGATATCGAGGCTGCTGCTGCTCTGATGCTCCGTGAGGGGATCGCCCGGCTCCCGGTGGTGCGCGAGCGTCAGCTCGTCGGGATCGTGACCAGGGCGGATATCGTCCGCGGTGTTGGGGCTGGAGCGGAGGAGTCGGCGTGAAGAGTATCTGCGCCGTCGACGGCGTGACCGCCTGGGGTGTGAAGGAAGGGAAATACGGCCTCGCCCTCATCCGCGCGAGCGGGAACGCGGCAGGCGTCTTCACCTCGAACAAGGTGCGGGCAGCACCGGTCGAACTGATGATGGAGCGGATGCGTCGTGGGACGCTCGACGCGATCATGGTGAACAGCGGGTGCGCCAACGCCTACACAGGTGAGCGGGGGTACCGCGACGCTGTGGAGATGTGCGAGATCGGCGCAAATGCCCTCCAACTCGATCCGGAAGCGGTCGGGGTGGCGAGCACCGGCGTCATCGGCAGGTACCTCGATCTCGACCGTATCCGTATGCAGACGGGAGAGGTCGCGAAAAATCTCCGGCGAACCGGCGAGGCGGAGGACGCGGCCGCCCGTGCGATCATGACCACCGATCTCTTCCCGAAGCACGCCGTCGTGAAGACGGAGTCGTTCACGGTCGGGGGCATCACCAAGGGGAGCGGCATGATCGCCCCGAATATGGGGACGATGCTCGCGTTCATCTATACCGACGCCGAGATCGAGACGCCCGGGCTGCACGGCCTTCTCCGGCAGGCGACCCGGCGCACCTTCAACCGTGTCGTCGTCGACGGGGACACGAGCACGAACGACGTCGCCTTCTGCACCGCCACCGGCGAGGCCGGCCCTGTCGACGAGCATGACCTCGAGGTCGCGCTCGAAGAGGTCTGCCGCCGGCTCGCCGTGCAGATTGCACGGGACGGTGAGGGCGCGACGAAACTTTTAGAGGTCACCGTCCGCGGAGCTCCAGACGAAGAAGCGGCTGCCGAGGTCGCACGGACGGTGATAGCCTCCCCGCTCGTCAAGACTGCAATCTACGGAGAAGACCCGAACTGGGGCAGGGTCGTCGCCGCGGCCGGCCGTGCGGGTGTCGAGTTCGACCCTTATGCCGTCTCGCTCTCCGTCGGCCGGGGGGCTGAGCAGACGGCGCTTGTTACGCGAGGTGCGATCGTCGCCGATCTTGTGCAGGCGAAAGCAGCGATGCACGGTGATACCGTGGTCTTCGAGCTCGATCTCGCCGCCGGCGAGGGCGAGGCGACGGCCTGGGGCTGCGACCTCACCGAGAAGTACGTGGAAATCAACGGGAAGTATACAACATGAAGCGAGAAGACGTTCTGATGGAAGCACTGCCCTATATCCAGAAGTTCCATGGCAAAACCATCGTGATCAAGATCGGGGGCCATGCGATGGTTGATCCGAATATCCTCGAGACGGTCATCCAGGATGCCGTCCTGCTCCGCTACGTGGGCATGAAGGTCGTGCTGGTGCATGGCGGCGGCCCTGAGATCACCGAGAAGATGAAGGCGATGGGAAAAGAGCCTAAATTCGTCGCGGGTCTCCGGATCACCGATCAGGAGACCCTTGAGATCGCCCAGATGGTGCTCGTCGGCAAGATAAACGACGGTATCGTCTCCCTCATCGCCAACTGCGGTGCCCGGGCGGTAGGCCTTTCGGGGAACGACGGCAACCTCTTAATCGCCCGGAAGATGGATCTTCAGAAGATCAAGATCGGGGACGTCGAGCATGAGGTCGATCTCGGTCACGTCGGCGAGATCGAGGAGGTCGATCCGCGTGTGGTCCACTGCCTGCTCGAACAGGGGTATATTCCGGTCGTTGCGCCGATCGGTATCGACCGATCGGGAAAGAGCCTGAACATCAACGCCGACACCGCAGCAGCGGAGCTGGCAACGGCACTCGGGGCGTTCAAACTCTTCAACCTCACCGACGTCGACGGCGTAATGAATGCCGACCGTTCGCGGATCTACCACCGGTTAAAACTCCACGAGGTGGAGGCGATGATCGAGGACGGGATCATCGTCGGCGGGATGATCCCAAAGCTCCTTGGGTGCATGAAAGCGGTCGGGAGCGGTGTTACGAGCGCTCACATCGTGAACGGAAACAAGGGGCACAACCTCCTTCTCGAGCTCTTCACCGACGAGGGCGTCGGAACAATGCTCTCGGTCTAACCTCTCTTTTTCACCGCTACGGCAGGTTCCCGTCCCCGCTGCACTCGCGCTGCCGCTCTTCGCTCATATCGATGAGAATCTCGAAGATCTTCCGCACGGCGGTGGGGTCGATCCGGCTCTCCACAGCATAGGTGAAGACCCGTTCGAGCACCAGCATTTTCTGCTGCTCGTCGTGGATGGGGAGGTCTGCCTCATACTTGAGGTGAGCTACGGTTCCTGCAAGATTCTGCCGCCGTGCGATGAGATCGATGATCGCCTCGTCGATCTCCCGGATCTCCTGTCGCACCGTCTCGAGTGACATGGTACTACAGTATCGTGCCGATGAGCGAGATAAATCTGGTGCTTCTCCCACCCCCGAGAGGGCGGAGGGGAAGCATATTAAGATGCCGTGGCATACCGGTTACTGAATGTTGGAACGTATCCCCCTGCGGGAACGCCGGGATCTCGTCATTGCATGGCTGGCAATATCCATAGCGTTCACCCTGATCTACGTCCGGGGTGGCATAACCGTCGAGAACTTCATCCTGCTCTTCGTGATGTCACTTGGAACGGTCGGTCTCGCATTCGTCCTCCATGAACTTGCCCACAAATTCGTCGCGATGCGCTACGGTTACTGGGCGGAGTTTAGGAAGGACAATCAGATGCTCCTCGTCGCCGTGGTGCTCGCGGCACTTGTCGGCGTGGTCTTTGCCGCGCCGGGCGCGACGTATGTCTACGGGAACGCTACCCGCCAGCAGAACGGCTGGATATCGGCATCAGGCCCCATCACGAATCTGCTGCTCTGCATCCCGTTCATCGGCCTCGTACTACTCGACGCAGGCGGTCTCATCGGCCTTTTCGGTATCCTGGGCCTCCGGATAAACGCGATGATCGCCGCCTTCAATATGCTCCCGGTCAGCGTCCTCGACGGGCGGAAAGTGCTCGCCTGGAATCCGGTCGTCTTCGGTATCCTCATCGCCGCTGCGATCGGGATGCTGATCTGGTCGTTGTCGCTCTGAAGAGCGGCATTGGATTATCTTTTTTCTGCGTCACTCCCGCCGGTTGAGGGAGCTCTTCGAAGCGTGAAGAGGAATACCGACCCTTCCTCCGGGTGATCGGACACCCGATCCTCGATCCAGACCCTGCCGCCATAGCGTTCGATGAGCATCCTGACGATGAAGAGCCCGAGCCCTTCTCCACGCCCCTTCTGCTTCCCCCGTTCGAAGCGGCGGAACACCTCCTCTTTTGTCTCATCGGGGATGCCGGGGCCGGTATCCGCGATGGCCACGACCACTTCGTTCCCACGCTCCTCAACGGTGATGGTAATTAGAACGTCGGATCCGCCGAACTTGACGGCGTTGCCGATGAGGTTGGTGAAGACCTCGGGCAGGAGATCGTCGGCAAGGACGGTGCAGGATGCCGGGCAGGTGACGGTGACGGAGATCTCGGGGAAGTGCTCCCGCTCGGCCGCGATGATCTGTTCGAGCGGGAGCGGTGCAAGCGGGGCCGATTTTTCATGGATCTTCCTGATCGTCGAGACGTTTACGAGGATATCGACGCTCTTTCTGATAGTGTTCCGCAGTTTACCCGCGTAATCTGCGGCTTTTCCGTCGAGCATCTCGGAGAGGAGGTCGGTGTACAGCGTGGCGACGTTCTCTGCATTCCGGATGTCGTGGGTGAGTATGTCCAGATACAGATTCGCCTCACGGTGCGCCGCCTCGAGCTGGCGGTTCAGAAGAGCCCGTTCAAGGGCAATTCCGATTTCCCTGCCTATCTGGGCGAGGATGTACCGTTCGGCCTCCGAGAAACGCTGTCCTGCCGTCCCGATGATGTTAAGGGCGCCGAGAACCCGGGTATGCGCCACAATCGGGATGCTGGCAGAGGCATACGTCGTCTCATCGGGATCACCGGGGTATTGGAGCGGCAATGCATCGAAGAAGAGGGGGATACCCCGCACAAGGACGGTTTTGTAGGGTTCGCTCTGTATATCCTCGATACACCGGTGGTGCGGGAAGCCTTCCGGGAGGTGCTGGGCGTAAACGAGGGTTGCCCTGTCATTCTCCGTATCGATACGGTATATCCCGCCGCCGTTGAGGTGCAGGAGATCGATGGTCGCCCTGAGCACCGCCTCGAGCAGGCTGTCGGGGTCGCCCGACTCCACGGTTATGCCGATGATCCGGTTGAGGACTGAAAGATGCCGGTTCCGCTTTTCGAGTTCTTCCTCTGCTTGTCTACGTTCGATTCCCTGTGAGACGACGTTTGCGACTGCCTGGACGAAATAGGCATCCTCCTCCCCGAACCGGTGCGGTGTGGCCGAGTGAACCCCGAGAATCCCGTATGGTTCGTTTCTGCCGTAGATCACGACACTGACGCCGCTTAAGATCTCGTGCTCGTGGAGGATGGGGGGTCCGTGGAACCTGGTCTCGGTGCGGAGATCGTCGACAATGACCGGTCTGTTCGTCTGGAGGGTATACCCGGCCTGTGAGCCCTCGCTCTCAACCCGGGCATGCCCGACGAGCCCGTCCTTCCAGCCCACACCTGCCGCAAGGAGCAGGTCGCGCTCTCCGGGAAGCAGACGCAGCACCTTGCAGTAATCGGCGCCGAGAACATCTGTGACGGTTCTGACCGTCTCGTTGAGCAGCATGGCAAGGTCGTTTCCGGCAAGGGCATACTGTCCGAGCGCGGCGATTGCGGCCTGTTGTGCTGCACGGGTTTTGACCGTATCCTCTGCCCGCTTGCGCTCGGTGATGTCGGTGTTCGTCTCGAGGATCGTCTCAGGCCTGCCGTCCTGGTTACGGACCAGCGCCCAGCGGCTCGCCGTCACAAGGGTCGATCCGTCGCGGCGGGTCTGCACCAGTTCCCCCTCCCATCGCCCGTCCAGGAGCAGGTGGTTCCAGATCCGCTTGATCGGTTTCGGGAAGACCGTCTTTAACAGAAGATGACAGTCCCTGCCGAGCACCTCGTCCCGCCGCCATCCGTACTGCTCCTCGGCACCCCTGTTCCAGAAGACGATGCGGTTCTCCAGATCCCGGACGAGGATGGTGTCGTGCGTGAGGTCGAGGAGACTGGCCTGTTTCCGGAGGACACGCTCGGCCATCTTGAGATCGGTAATATCACGCGCAGCAGCGAAGACCCCGGTCACCCGGCCGGTCTCGTCCCGGTACACTGAGGCGTTGTAGAGTACCGGCGTGACCCGGCCACCCCTATGCCGGATCTCGAGCGGATAGTCGCGTACTTCTCCTGCCTCAAAGACCCTGCGATACCCTGCCCGTGCCCGCTCAGGGTCGGTGAAGTAGTCTGAAAAGTCGGTCCCGATCAACTCCTCCCGCGTATAGCCGGTCGCCGTTTCGGTTGCAGAGTTGACATCGGTGATCCGTCCGTCGGGGGCGATGGTGACGAGCGGGTCGAGGCTTGCTTCGATAAGGCTGCGGGTATAGGAGATCGCTGCAAGGAGAGCCTCTTCCATCCGTTTCTGCCCGGTGATCTCTGTTCCGAACTCGATAATCCCGATCAGCTCGCCCGCATCGTCGATCACTGGCTGGCCTCGAACCCTCCAGAATCTCCCGTCCGGGGTGGTGATCTCCTTGGCCTTCGGTTCCTTGGCTGCGAGCGCCTCGAGCACCGGGCAGCATTCGCACGGCTCTGCCCTGGAGTGCCAGATCTCGTAGCACCTGCCGCCGATCAGTTCATCGACCGTCATCCCGACACTCTCCGCAGCAGCCCTGTTCGCCCATCGGATCGAGAGGTTCGTATCGTAATAGACGAACATTTCTCCGGTGGAATCGAGGATGAGGGATTTTTCCCGTTCCGACCGGATGAGTTTCTCTTCTGCCCGCTTCTGTTCGGTTATGTCGATTCCCGAACCCATCAAGCAGAGCGGCCTCCCCAATCCGTCCGTGACAAGGGTGACCGAGATCTGCATCGGGAAGGTGGAACCGTCCTTGCGTTTGGCTGTGAGTTCGCCTGCCCAGCTCCCGTGCTCCCGTATAGCCTCCGCGACATGTCCGTGCTGTTCCGGATCCGCCCAGAATCGGGATGTCGGGCTCCCGATCATCTCCTCGGCCGTAGAGTAGCCCAGCATATCTCTGGTCGCCCGGTTCACGTAGGTGACGTTTCCTGCAAGGTCGGCAAGCGTGATGGCATTCAGAGAGGATTCCATCGCCATATCCTTGATCCGGAGTTCTTCCTCAGCTCGTTGCTGCTTCGTGATGTCGCGAATGACGCCGAGTCTTCCGGTGACCTCCCCGTCCTCGCCCTTCAGGGTGCTCACCGTGGCATCTACATAGACCGCCTCGCCGTTCCTCCTCCGGTGAATATTCACCCCGCGCCAGAAACCGGTATTCTTCAGGGACTCCCAAGCTGTCGTTTCGTCGTCGGGGGAGAGCCATTCGTAGGTGACGACCTCATGATGATCCTTCCCGAGAGCCTCGACAGCAGGAATGCCGTAGAGGTCTTCTGCCGCAGTATTGAAGCAGGTGATCCGTCCGTCGGTGTCGATCGCCACCACTGCATCCCCCATCTGCGAGAGGACCTTGGCCTGAAAACGGAGTTGCTCTTCTTTTTTTCTCCGCCCGGTAATATCACGGGCTATGGAGAGCACCTGGTCGACCGCTCCGTCCGGGGCAAAGACCGGGATGGACTGTGAATCGTAGTAGTGCATCTCACCGTCCCGCGGGTAGGTGAGCTCCCGGGTGTGCGGTCTCCCCGACGCGATCACCTCCTCGATGATCCGAAGTCTCTCGGAACTCTTAGCCGGGGGAAAGATCTCTCTGATATTCTTTCCGATCAGATCGTCCTGACTCCTCCCGAGCCCTTCCGCGCCCCGCTCGTTGAGATAGAGCAGCGTCCCGTTCCGGTGCGTCAACGAGATTATATCGGGCGACGCCTCCGCAAGCGTCCGGTATCGTCTCTCACTCTCTTTGAGAGCCGACTCCGCCCTTTTGCGCTCGGTGATATCCCGGCCGACCGCCTGCACGCCGATGAGCGTTCCATCCTGCATGATCGGGGTCTCGGAAAGATCGATTACGGCAACTGTCCCGTCTTTACGCCGGAATTCGATCTCGGCACTTACAATACTCCGACCCTTCTTGACCGCATCGGCGCACCGCTGCCAGGCGGGGAGGCTTGAAGGCATGACATAGTCACGGCACTGGGTTCCGATGATCTCTTCGGGCGTGTAGCCGAGGATCCTCTCCACCGCCGGGGAGATGTACGTCACGCCTTCACTCCGGTAGCAGGTATAGATCATATCGGAGCTGCGCTGGGCAATTCCCCTGAATTTCTCTTCGCTTTCTCTGAGAGCGATCTCCATCCGTTTCCGTTCGGTGACGTCGGCGCAGGATGCCATAAGGCACATTGTCTCTCCCGTCTCGTCGACGGCAACGCTGGCGGAGGTCTGCACGTCAAAGAGCGCCCCGTTCTTTTTTCTGGCGGTCAGTTCGCCGCACCAGGCATGGTCTCTCTGGATCGTTTCGATGACGTCTCTGACCCGGTCTTCGTCCTGCCAGAACGCCGTTATCGGTCTGCCCCGGATCTCGTCGAGGTCGTGGTAACCCCACATATCGAGCGCGGATCGATTCGCATATATCAGGTTCCCGCGGCTATCGGCAATAGCAATGGCATCAAGTGCCGTAGCGATCGCTTTATCCCGGATCAGGAGTTCCTCCTCTGCGCGTTTGCGCTGCGTGATATCACGGCTGATTCCCATCAGGCACCGGATAGCCCCGTCCCGTCCCGGCACCGGGATCAACCGGGTATCGATCCATATTTCGCCGCCGGGCAGGGGCAGTCTGGTCTCGTCGGTTGCCGGCACACCGGATACCGCCGCGCGCTCCACGTTCCGCACCCACGGTTCGGCCACCTCCGGAGAGAAGATCTCGCGGATATGTTTCCCGATAAGACTGGCGGGTTCGGTCTGCAGCCATGCCGCTCCGCACCCGTTAACATACAGGAGATTCCCCTCCGTCGTGATCAGGAAGACGGCATCGTGCGCCGATTCCGAGAGTGTCCGGTAGAGGCGTTCACTCTCTGAAAGCGCCTCCGTCATCCGTTTTTGCGGCGTAATGTCGATGCATGAGGAGAGAACGCAGAGCGGATTACCGGCTTCATCCGTTACTTTGTGTGCGGTGAACTGAATCTCCATCGGTTCCCCGTTCTTTGTTCTGCCCTGCAGTTCTCCGAACCATTCGCCGTCGGTCTGCAGCTTCCGGATCGCCTCGGCCGTCCGCTCAGCATCAGACCAGTACTGCTCTCCACGGGTCCCGATGATCTCCCCGGCATCGGTGTATCCTCCCATCTCAAGCAGTGCGCGGTTGACGTAGACGATCCTGCCTGCGAGGTCGGTGATGACGATACCGCTCTTTGCCTTACTCATCGCCGTTTCAAGGATGCGCAGGTAGTCCTCGGTCTCTCTTCCGTCCGCGCCCCCCGTCCCGACGCCGGGGATCTGGACAGTTCGCTCGTCTTCATCGTCTTCGCAGGGCCGGAACCGTATGAGCCGGTGCACCTGTCTGGGGACGGTTTCAACCGTCTTTCCTGAAAAGGAGTAGCATCGCCCCTTCTCCGGCGAGCCCGTCCGGAAGGTGCCGTAAAACGTCTCGCTTCCTTCCTGCAGCCGTTCCGTCACGGTTGCAGCCCATCCTCCGTGTCCTGGCTGGTCGGATCTCCGGGAAGGCGAGAGCGATGGAAGGTGCGTCCCGATGAGCTCTTCTCTCCGGGTTCCTGCAATCTCCTCCATGGCGGCATTCATCCAGACGATCCCCATAGATTCGTCTACGAGAAGGAGTGCGCCGGCGTCCAGTGCCTCGAGCAGTGTGAACGCAGGATTGAGGAGTTCACGGGTGTCGAACCGGTGCATGCCGTCACCATATTCAGGATATCAGTTCGGAAGATCCTGAATAACAGGGGGAATGCAATAGATCTATATAAAATATGTGTATCGGTGCCGGGTGCGGTTTTCCTGCGCCGTTCTTTTTTCAGGCCATGCAGACAGGGCTCAGGCAGAATCCCGCTTTTCCTGTGCGACCTCCTTCTGCAAGAGATGCTCCAGCACACCGACGACCTCTTTTCCCTTCTCCCGCGCCTCGGCAAGTGCCGTCGGGTGACCGTGGATGCCTCCGTAGCGATCCATATCGTTTGCGATGATATTATCGTAGTATTCAAACCCGGTGGTGTTGAAGAAGGCGGTGATCGCCGGGAAGGCGGCATCGAAGACGGTATCCCACCCAAGTCCCGCCGTTGAGAGAAAGACACCTTTATGCCGCATGATATGGTTATGGGAGAAATACAGATCCTTTATCATGAACTTGCGCGCCCAGAGGTACTGCGCCCGGTCGATCACCCCTTTGAGTTCGGCCGTAATCCCCATCGAATAGATTGGGGAGGCGACGGCCAGGCAGTCGGCGCCGAGGATCTTTTCAAAGAGGCCTTCGAGTTCGTCGTGGACGATGCACGCCCCGGTGCGGTGGCAGGCGTTGCAGCCTTTGCAGGGGGTATAGTCGAGATTCTTCAGCACCACCTTCTCGATCTCTGCACCGGCACGCTCCGCTCCCTCCAGGAATCCATCGAGGAGCGTTTCTGTATTGCCGTGCCGGTGAGGGCTTCCCGATACGCCGAGCACCGAGATCGTCATTCCGCCTTCATCTCCCGGAGCCGCCGGACAATATCTTTACCGAGGCGGCCGGCGTCTTCCCGTGCGGTGGGGTGCCCCTCAATAGCGCCCTTCTCATCGACGTTATTGACCATCAGATACTCAATGTCTCTGTTCCTGACCTCGATGACGTTGAAGAAGCACTTTACCGACGGGATTGCCGCATCGAAGACGTAATCCCAGTCCTGCCCAGCGGTTGAAAGGAATATCCCGATACGCTTTCCTTTCTTCTCCGGTGGAACAATGGGGAGTTTCAGGACGTACTTCCGCGACCGAAAGACCTGCGTCCTGTCGATGAGTGCCTTCGCCTGGGAGGCGAGACCCATGCAGTAGATGGGGGAAGCGAGGACGATTATGTCCGCCTCGATGATCCTGTCATGGATGACGTCCATATAATCACGCTGGACGCATTTATTGAGCCTCTCGCAGGCATTACAACCGTGGCACGGGTTCAGGTCGACATCGGTGAGTGCGATCTTGTCGATCTCCACGTCTTCCTCTGCGCCCATCGACTCAAGCACCCAGTCAAGGAGGGTCTCCGAGTTGCCGTGGCGCCGGGGGCTTGTGGCGAAGGCAAGCACCTTGATCTGCATACTGAATGAATGCTCCGCAGACGAGAAAAAGCAAGCGGCACAGTGACCTTCTGTTCGTCATCGAAATACCCGCGAAAAGAGGTGGAATGTTAGATCTCTTTGAAGCAGAGATACCAGTCCCTGCATTCGTATCCCTCTTTCACCCGCCGTTCCACCTCTTCGGATGTCTTCGGCGGCGGAACGATAACCTTGTCACCCGGCTGCCAGTTTGCGGGAGTGGCGACGCTGTGCTTGTCTGAGACCTGGAGCGCCTTGATAAGCCGGATGATCTCGGGCATGTACCGGCCGTTGCTCATCGGGTAGTAGAGCATCGCCCGCATGACACCGCGGTCGTCGATGATAAAGACCGTCCGGATGGTGGCGGTTGTGCCCTGTGCCGGATGGATCATACCGTAGCGCCGGGCTACGTTCATATCCAGGTCTGCGATGATCGGGAACGGGATCTCAACGCCCATCTTCTCTTTGATGTTCCTGACCCATGCAAGGTGTGAGTGGACGCTATCAATGGAAAGACCGATGAGCTGCACGTTGAGGCCTGCAAGTTCTTCGGCGATCCCGGCGAACGCCATGAACTCCGTCGTGCAGACCGGGGTGAAATCCGCCGGATGCGAGAAGAGGACCACCCACTGACCCCGGAACGTGGAGAGCTTCACCTGTCCGTGTGTGGTCACGGCTTCAAAGTCCGGCGCTTCCTCGCCGATCGACGGCAATCTCTGGTGAACTTCGGACTGCTCCATACTGCTTGACTCTGTTTCCCTTACTTTATGTAATCTTCGAGAGCCGTTTTGCCGTAGACGTATGCCGGCATTCCGGCCAGCAGGAACGCGACCCGCAGCCCCTCTTCGATCTCTTCCTTTTTCACGCCGAGATTCTGGGCGCCGGCCATCTGTGCCCTAACGGCATGCCGGTCGCGGAGGGCGGCGGCGATAGCGATTGCGATGATCTTCTTCGTCTGCCGGGAGAGGGCGCCGTCATCCCAGATCATCTGATCGAGACCCATCACTTTTCCGTAGAGTTCCGGGTTCATCTCCTTGAGGTCTTTGAAGATTACAGGGACTTTCCCGATCTTCTCTTCAAGACTCTTGAGGTTCTCTTCCATCTTTGTTCACTCCTGAAGCACCATCGGCTCGCCGCAACAGACGAGCTCTCCGCCGCCGACTTCCTTCACTTCGACAACGTTTCCGCAGATCTCACAGAGGTAGACCTGCCCTACAGCAGATACATTCACCATTTCTTTCACCTCGCTATTACGCGGGGACAGACCCGCCGCGTACGCTGGCGGGTGTTTGTCCGGGGTTACTTCTTATATTTTTTCCTCTCGGGAGGGTGTGCCACATCCTCAACGGTCTTGATATCTGGCCTGATGTGCGTCATCGGGAAGCAGTTATAGGTCTCACAGGCGCAGGTCGGGCACCTGACGAGGTCTTCATCGACTTTATCGAGGCGGATTTCCCTGCCGCAGTCGACGCAGATGTATCGTCCCGGGCCGGGCTTTTCTCCCGCTTTCGTCTGTTTCGTTGCTTCTGTCTCCGTCACTCGGACTCACCGAACCGAAGATGGCGTCTCATTGCATTTATCTGTTGCGGCGCACGGCTCTTCGGTCTCCCTACCGCTCTACGGTTAATCGGAATGACCCGAATGCTATTAATAGGGCGTCGGCCGATTCCGTAGTTATGCCGCGAAAGATCATTGCACTCCTCGGGAGTCCTCGCATGGGGGGAAATACAGGAAAACTACTCGAGCAGGCGATCAAGGGTGCGGAGGACGCGGGGTGCGAGGTCGAGAAGATTCCGGTCTTTCACCTGCAGTTCAAACCCTGTATGGAGATATTCTACTGCATGGAGCATGAAGACTGCAAAATCAAGGACGATATGACTGGGATGTACCAGAAGTTCCGGGATATGGACAGCCTGATCGTCGCCGCCCCGGTCATGACGATGGGCATCCCCGGCAAACTGAAGATGTTCATGGACCGGTTCCAGGTCTTCTACATGGCGAAGTACTTCCGGAACGAATCGTTCATACCGCTGGAGCGTCGGAAAGAGCGAAGGATGCTCTTTATCTCTATCTCCGGCATGGCCCTTCCGGATGTCTTTGAGGGGGCGAAGATCACGGCAAAGGCATTCGGTGAGATCATCGACTGTCCGTACTGGGATGAGGTGCTGCAGAACGACATGGACACCATCAGGGATATCACAACGAAACCCGACGTGATGGAGGCGGCATACCGGAAGGGCTACGAACTCGGCAGGAGGCTGGTCTCGGCAGAGAAGAGCTCCTGACGATACCCGGCGGGCAGGCGCTGCCCGCTACTCCTGCACCTCCGGTTCGATATGCACGACGACTTCTCTGAGTCCGGAGATCTCCTCCTTCAGCCGCTCTTCGACCTCGACGGACAGGTCGTGGGCACGGTCGACAGTGATCTCCGGTCTGACCGTGATGTGGATATCGGCAAAGAGCTCTCCCGGTTTGCCCCGGCACCGGAAGTTGTGGCAGCCCTGCACTCCCGGGATCGCCGTGACAATCCGGCGGACGTCATCCATGTCGCAGGGGAGATTTGCCGAGTCCGAAAGGATCTCTGCGGCCTCGTAGAGGATCGTAAGACCCATCTTTGCGATCAGTATCCCGATACCGAAGGCGATGAGGGGATCGGCCACCTGGAATCCGAGCAGCACCGCACCGAACCCTGCGAGAACGGAGAGCGAGACGTAGACGTCGCTCTTTGTGTGGGTCGCGTCGGCGATGAGGATCTCGCTCCCGTAAGCCTCTCCTCTGTGCCGTTCGTACCGGTAGACGATGATGTTTACGGCGATTGCTGCGACCATGACCCCGACCGTCACCGGAGTAATCTCCGGTGATGCCGGGTTCACCAGCCGCTCGTAGCCCTCGGATATAATCCAGTATGCCGTCAGGAGGAGCATGGCTCCGATGACGAGCGTCCCCAGTGTCTCGAATTTGCCGTGGCCGTAGTGGTGCTTTGCGTCGGGAGGGAGGGCGGCGATGGTGACGGCGATGAGCCCGACGATATTGGATGTCGAGTCGAAGGTGGAGTGGAGTGCGTCGGCTACCATGCTCACCGAGCCTGCGAGGAGCCCGAACGCCGCCTTGATCACGGCGACGAATATATTCAGGCCGAGTATGAAGAGGAGCGTCCGCTGCACCGGGGTGCTCTGCATGATCGGATACAACCTTCCTGCACCTTATGAGGGTTTCTGCACCGTGGCTGGCGGGGGTGGATTGGGTGCCGGGGGAGAAAGAGAAGCCTTTAATACGGTTATCTCTGAAATGAGATTCTTATGTCCACTGAAGAGAATGCAGAGAACGCCTATGCAGGTGAGTCGCAGGCTAACCGGAAGTACTCAGCATTTGCGGAGAAGGCCGACGCGGAAGGCTATCCGAATATTGCAAAGCTCTACCGTGCGGCATCCGAAGCGGAGGCCATCCATGCAAAACGTCTGCTCTTCATCTTAAACCAGGTCGGTAAGACCGAGGAGAACTTAAAGAAGAGCATCGAGGGTGAGAACTACGAGTTCACCACGATGTACCCGGAGTTCGTCGCAGAGGCGAAAGAGGAGCGGAAGAACGAGGCGGCGCTCGTCTTCACCCATGCCATGCGAGCCGAAGAGGTGCATGCAAACCTGTATCTCCAGGCTCTCGAGAGCGTCAGGAGCGGTGGCGACCTCGAGGTGGATGCTGTCTACCTCTGTCCGGTCTGCGGCAACATCGAGTTCGGTTCGGCACCCGAGAAGTGCCCGATCTGCGGCGTACCGCAGCGCATGTTCCGCGAAATAAAGTAACCTCATCTCATTTTTCAGGTGCAGGGCTGGAACCTGCCTTCGGGAAGCACCGAACCCGGAAACGGGGTATGGAACAGTTCGACATCATTAAATAGGGGCCTTGTGATAGATCCGAACCATGCCATCCGTTGAGCCATCCGTTACGGTCTATTCGACGAAAAATTGTCCTTACTGCCGCATGGTCAAGGCGTTCCTCGACAAGCACGGTGTCGCCTACCGGGGTATTGATGTCGGGGAAGACCGTGAGGCCGCCCGGGAGATGATACGGCTATCCGGCCAGCGGGGCGTCCCGGTCACGACTATCGGGGACGAAGTGATCGTCGGGTTCGATGCGAGGAGGCTCAAGGAGATCTTCGGCACGGAGAAGGCTGAGGAGGTCTACGACACGGTCATCGTCGGTGCCGGCCCTGCGGGGCTGACGGCTGCGGTTTACTGTGCTCGGAAACTGCTCAAGACCATCGTCATCGCCGAGAACATCGGCGGGCAGGCGACGTGGAGTTGGTCGATCGAGAACTACATGGGCTACCGGATGATCACGGGCGAGGAACTTATCAAGAGATTCGAGGAGCAGGTGCGGGGACTGCATATCAGCCTCGAGCTCGACAGCGTGCAGGAGATCGCAGAGGAGGGCGATCTCTTCCTCATCAGGACGGTCTCAGAGAACGTCTACCGGGCGAAGACGGTGATCATCGCGGCCGGCAAGCAGCCGCGGACGCTGGGGCTTCCCGAGGAGAGCTCCCTGATGGGAAGGGGCGTGAGTATCTGCGCCACCTGTGATGCCCCGCTCTACAAGGATAAGGCCGTGGCCGTGGTCGGCGGCGGCAACTCAGCGCTTCAGGCAGCGCTCGAGCTTGCCGGGCTCGCTCAGTCTGTGGCGCTGATCGTCCGGAGCACCATCCGGGCAGACGAGGTCTACCGGAGACAGTGCGAGGAACTCGGGATCCCGGTCTACCTGCATCACGAGGTGACGGCGCTCTCCGGCGACCAGTCCCTGACTGGTATCACCATTCGCAACCGGGAGACCGGGGAGGAGACCGACCTCGCCGTCGACGGGCTGTTCCTCGAGATCGGGCTTGTGCCGAATACCGAGTTCCTGCACGGCTTTGTAGACCTGAACGAGAACCACGAGATCATCGTCGACCAGAACGCACACACGAGTCGGGACGGGGTTTACGCGGCCGGTGACGTCACCTGCATCAACGCCAAACAGATCATCGTGGCGGCCGGTGACGGAGCCAAAGCAGCGCTTGAGGCGCACGAATACATCCTGAGACATCGGGGCGTGTGATCGGCTCCCGACATACTCATCATCTTATAGAGTCTACGCTGTACCCGGAAGGTGACCGGTTGGACGTCCTCTACATCATCACCGAGCTTATCGGCTTTGTCATGCTCGGTCTCGGTTATCTCATCAGATTCCGGGGGCGGGTGGAACTGATCGCCGGCTACGACGAAAAAAGGGTGCGCGACCCGGAAGGGCTCGCACGTTTTGTCGGGACGAATCTCCTGCTGCTCGGCGCCGGTGCGTTCGCGGTTCTCGCTCTTGAGTTTCTTATTCCCGGGTATGCGGTGCTCTTCTTCGTCATCTACGCCCTCGTCGCGGTTCCGCTCGTCAGTTTCATAACCGTGCGCGGTTCGAGCCGGTATGAAAAACGGGACTCGTGAACGTCCTGCTAAAAAAGAGAGGGTTACTCGGGGGAGAGGGGGTACTTGATATAGTATCCCCAGTTGTTCCCGCCGAACTGGGTGCGGACGCCGGTATAGTAGCCCTCGAGTCCTGCGCAGCCCATCCATGCAGTCTCGCTCTCTCCGTTCCGCGAGACGACCGCATGGGCGGCGATATAGATGATATCGCCTTCTCCGGGGATATCGTCAAGCGGAATTATTTCTTTGACGACCGTCGTTGAGAGGCCTTCCTGCTTGTAGGCAAACTGGCCCGGAATCGGATTTCCTTTCTTGGTCTGCGGCAGCAGGTCGGGGTTACGTGCGACTGCGAGGTGCGTCTCGGTGAGCTGCCAGCCGTACATCGTCTCGTACTTCACGATGAGATTGGTGCCGTCATCCCAGACCCAGACCTTCCCTGCAGGGATGGTCTTACCGGCGTTCAGCGACGGCGCAATTGCAGATGCCGTTCCCACCACTGTGCTGACGAGGAGCAGCAGGGCGGCGAGCTGTATAAGGGTGTGCTTACTCATAGTTGTCCCCCCTTGGAACATGCTCGTGAATGCAGGTTGTGTATATAAATCTGCCGCAGGGTTCCGGGGAATCTGCCTGTTCATGGAGCCCTGTTGCCTGCATGGGCTCTCCCGGTATGCTTATTTCAGAATTATATTGTTCAGTTTATATTTCAGAGAATTGCGCTTATTCTCCGTGTGGGTAGAGCGCTGAAAAGAGGTGGCGGGGTTGTTGACACTGCCGGGCGAACCGGGGATTAGGCTTTCCCGACATCTTCTCGTTCTGCATCCTTCTTCCGGTATCCCTCGAGGAGGAGGGTTGCGAGGTTCTTCACCGGCACGTCGGTGCAGTCGGCGATATGGAACTCGCAGAAGGGACAGATGGTGGTGACGATGTCGGCACCGGTCTTTCTGACCTCTTCGTCCCGTTTCGCCCCGAGTGCCGCTGCTTCCTCCGGGATGCCGGAGCGGACGCCGCCGCCGGCCCCGCAACACTGCGTCGGCATCTCCACAAACTCCCGGACAACCTGTCGGAGGAGCTCCCGGGGCTCCTCGCTGATCCCCTGTCCCCGTAGCAGGTGGCAGGGGTCGTGGTAGGTGGCGGTGATATCGAGTTTCGCCGGCGGTTCGATGCCGTACTCGGTGAGCACCTCGGAGATGTCCTTCACGACAAACGGCGTCTCATAGTCATTCTTCAGCGTCGCCCCGCACCCTGCGCAGATCGTCATCACCGTTGTGATCCCTCGCCGGGCGAATGCATCGATATTCTTCTGTTTCAGGTCATCGAGGAACGACGTCTGCCCAGTCCGGATGAGAGGAGAGCCGCAGCAGACCTGGTCGTGGGGAACGATCACCCGGATGCCGTTCCGCTTCATGACTTCCATGGCGTCGAGCGCCGTCTGCGGCACCCGGCCGTTGAACATACACCCGACGAAGAACCCGACCTCGCCGCGAACCTCGCCATCAGGCTCGATAACCTCAGGCACCTGCTCGAGGAACGTTGGCTGCGTCCGCCCGACGCTCCGTCCCGTCTCCTTCACCATCTTCGCCACCTCCTGGTGGCGGGGCAGCGTCAGACCGCGGCGGTTCGCTATCTCGCGGAGTTTCTCGATCGCTTTTCCCGGGATCTCGATATCCTTCGGGCAGACCTCCACGCACCGTTTGCAGGTAGTGCAGTAAAAGAGGCCCTGCTCGATCGCCTCATCGATCCGGTCGTGTGTATCCCGGGGATCGAGGGTGAGCCGCATCTGCTGGCGCAGGATAGTCGGGCCAGCAAATGCGGTGACCTGCAGCGCCGGGCAGGCGGAGACACAGGATAAACACTCGATACAGTCGCGGAGCGGCTTTATCGCCTCGATCTCTTCTTTCTTCGGGACGACGACGTCTTCGCCTGGCTCAATCCAGGCGATTCTTTTGAGCACCGGCTCCATATCTACGACAAGGTCTTTCTGCACGGGAAGCGCGAGCGGTTCGATCGTTATGCCGTCCCGCGCCTCTTCCATGCAGGCGAGCACCGGTGTCCCGTCCACGCGAACGGCGCAGCTGCCGCATTGGCCTGAACCGCAGCAGTAACGGTAGGAGAGCGTTGGATCCTGCTCGTCGCGGATGGCGTGCAGCGTGTGGAGCACCCGGGCGCCCTCGTTCACCTGCACGGTATAGGTCTCGAAGTAGGGTTCCTTGTCTACCGCGGGGTCGAACCGTGCAACCCTGACCGTGATCGTCTTCATAGCACTGCCTCCTTCCGCTCGATCCCTGCACTCGTGAGCGAGACGTAGGTATGGCCGAACGGAGACGTAGCCGGTTCCCAGGTCGTCGTCACGTCTTTCCTGACGTGAGCGCCCCGGTTCTCCGGTCGGAGCAGGGCGGACCTGACGATAAGGGATGCGGTGGTGCACATGTTCCGGAGTGTGCAGCAGTCGATGATATTCGACGGCGAGGCCGCACGGATCGGCAGGCTCTCGAGGCGGGTGATCGTGGCGAGCGCGGTGTTGAGCTCGTCTGCCGTCCTGAAGATCCCGGCGTGGTTCCACATGGTGAGTTTCAGCTCGCGCCGCGCCACGGCGGGGTTCACCTCGCCGTCGAGGTACGCGGAGAGACGGCGTTCCAGGGCAGCGAGGCGGTCGGGATCGATATATTTATCCTGCTCGGGCGCCTTTCCGGCGGATTCCCCGGCGCGTTTCCCGAAGACCTGGGTGTCGGCAAGAGCGTTGCCCCCGAGGCGGTTGGCTCCGTGAACGCCGCCGGTAACCTCACCGCAGGCATAAAGGCCGGGCACGGTCGTCCGGCAGTCCGGCGTTATCGCAAGCCCTCCCATGATGTGGTGGGCGGTCGGGGCGACGACCATCGGTTCGCGGCGTATATCGACGCCGAAGGCCAGGAACTGCTCGAGCATTACCGGCAGGCGGGTCTCGATCTCTCCGGGGGAGAGGTGCGTGACGTCGAGGTAGACCCCGCCGTAATCCGTGCCCCGCCCTTCCAGCACTTCGGTGGCGATCGCCCGCGCCACCACATCCCGGGTGGAGAGTTCCATCCGCTCGGGGTCGTAGCGCTCCATGAACCGCTCGCCGTGGGTGTTCAGGAGCAGACCGCCTTCTCCCCTGACCGCCTCGGTGACCAGCCGTCCCCGGGCATCGTAGGGGTAAACCGCCCCGGTCGGGTGGAACTGCACCATCTCCATATCAATGAGCTTCGCTCCCGCACGGTAGCCGAGGGCGAACCCGTCCCCGGTTCCTGCGGCGGAGTTCGTGGAAATATCGTAGACCTGCGTCCCGCCGCCGGTGGCGAGGACGGTGCTGTCGGCCAGGATGACGGCAGCCTCGCCGCGGCGGTCGAGAGCGACCGCGCCGCCGACGCCTCCTTCCCGGGGGAGGAGATCGACGACGGAATACTCGTTCATGACGACGGTATCCGTCCCGTCGAGCCGCTCCATCAGGGTCGCCATGATCTCGTGCCCTGTGCGGTCGCCGGCATAACAGGTACGGGGAAACTTCTGCCCGCCGAACGGGCGCTGGGCGACCATTCGATTCTCGGTGACGTCGAAGACCGCTCCCCACCGGATCAGGTCGGCCATTCTCTCAGGCGCCTCACGGGTCAGCACCTCCACGAGCGCAGGATCGTTGAGGTAGGCGCCCCCGCGGAGTGTATCCTCGCGGTGAACGTCGCAGGAATCCTGATCCCTGAGCACGGCGTTGTACCCGCCCTCCGCCATCGTCGTGCACCCTCCTTTTCCGGCGATGGTCTTTGAGACCAGCACTACGTTACCGTAGCGGGATGCCTCGATGGCGGCACGGACACCCGCACCGCCGCTCCCGATAATCAGAACGTGGCACCTTACAACCTCGCTTGCAAGCATCTTATTAGTCTGTGCGTTGTATAGTATCTTAAAATAATTGCAGGAAATGAGTGAGCCAGAATGAGGCTTTTAATGAAATTTGGCGGCACATCCGTCTCAGATGGGGACTGCATCCGGCGGGTTGTGGATATCCTCGAACCTTACCGTATCGATGGTGTAGAACTGGCCGTGGTCGTATCGGCATGCTCGGGGGTAACCGATCAGATCATATCGGTGGCACATGAGGTGGTGAGCAGCAGGGACAAAACGCCCATCGAGTCGTTTATCCACGCCATGCGTACCCGGCATACGAAGATACTCGATCAGGTGGCACCCGACTACGTGGACGAGGTAATGACGATCATCGACGAGCGGCTCGGTCTGCTTGAGAATATTCTGAGCGCCGTATATACGCTCAAGGAGCTCACTCCCCGCTCACGGGATTATATCATGACCTTCGGAGAGCGGTTCTCGGCACCGATCGTCAGTGCCGCCCTCCGGCAGCGGGGGATCCCATCGGTCGCTCTCGACGGGATCGAGGCCGGGATCATCACCACCCCGAACCACGGCGATGCCCGTGCCCTTCCTGCAAGCGAAAACCATATCAAGAGCCGGATCGTCCCGCTGCTCACGGAGACGGTTCCGGTCATCATGGGCTTTATGGGAGCGACGGAGCAGGGGATCATCACGACGCTCGGCAGGAGCGGTTCGGACTACTCGGCCGCCGTCATCGGCAGCGGCATCGATGCCGACGAGATCTGGATCTGGACAGACGTCGACGGCGTCATGACATCCGATCCCCGGATCATCAAGGACGCCCGGGTGCTCTCCGATGTCTCCTACCTCGAAGCGATGGAACTCTCCTATTTCGGAGCTAAAGTCCTTCACCCGCGCTCGGTCGAGCCGGCGATGCAGAAGGATATTCTCGTCCGGGTGAAGAACACCTTCAACCCCGCCCATCCCGGCACCTGTATCCTCCGCAAGGAGCACCGGGAGAAACGCGTGGTCAAGGCGATCTCGTTTATCGAGAAGGTGGCCCTGATCAACATTACCGGTGCCCAGATGATCGGGAGACCCGGTGTCGCGAAGGCGATCTTCTCGGCGCTCGCCGAGCGGGAGGCCAACGTGATGATGATCTCGCAGGGCTCGTCCGAGGCGAACATCTCCCTCATCGTCGACGAGTCGCACCTCGAGGTTGCCATGGATGCGCTCTCTCCGCTCGCGAAGCAGGGAGTCGTCCGTGAGATCACGTATGACCGCGACGTTGTGGCGGTGGCGGTCGTCGGAGCGGGGATGGCAGGCACGCCCGGCACCGGTGGAAGAATATTTACTGCTCTCGGGAGAGCCGGGATCAACGCCATGATGATCTCACAGGGCTCCTCGGAAGTGAACGTCTCCTTTGTGGTGAAGGGGAGCGATGGAAAACGCGCCCTTCAGGTGCTCCACGATGAGTTCCGTCTCTCGGAGGATTGTGATGAGTGAACATACGTACCGCGATGCGGGCGTCGATATCGATCTCGAGGCCGCGGCCGTCCGGGCATTGATCAGCAGGCTCTCCTACCGGCGGGAGGGTGCTTTCTCCATGTTCGGCAAGGTCGGGCACTTCGCCGGGCTGATCGAGTTCGGCGAGCACGTCCTCGCACTTGCCGTCGACGGCGTCGGCACGAAGATGCTGATCGCAGACGAACTCGCCGACTGGCGGACGGTTGGGATCGACTGTATCGCGATGAACGTCAACGACCTCTACGTGATGAACCTCGAGCCCGTCGCGTTTGTCGACTACATCGCAACCGATGCGCTCTCGGTCGGCAAGATGGAGCAGATCGGCGAGGGGCTCAACGAGGGTGCGCGGCTCGCCAACATGAACATCGTCGGCGGTGAGACCGCAACCCTGAAAGGCCTCGTGAACGGCCTCGACCTTGCGGGCACCTGCCTCGGCATCCAGCGGAAAGAGAAGATCGTCACCGGTGAAGCAATAGCTCCGGGCGACGTCATCGTCGGTATTCCGTCGAGCGGTATCCACAGCAACGGCCTGACGCTCGCGCGGAAGGTCGTGGACGAGTGCGCCTCCTATGCGACCGAGCTTCCGAACGGAAAGACGCTCGGCGAGGTTCTCCTGACGCCCACCCGGATCTACTCCGAGGTGCTGGCGGTGACGGAGGCCTGCACCGTGCACGGAATGTGTCACATCACCGGCGGCGGCCTCTTAAACTTCCTCCGGCTCGCCGATCTCGGGTTTTCGATCACCGACCCGCTTGAGGTTCCGCCTATCTTCCGCTGGCTCCGGGAGACCGGGAATATCGGAACAGTGGAGATGTACCGCACCTTCAATATGGGCATGGGGTATGCGTTTATCGCACCCGAGGAGAGCGTGCGGAGCATCCGATCGATCGTCCCGGATGCACGGGTCGTCGGAGAGGTCGTGCGCGAGCGCGGCGCCTTCATCGAAGGGACGGAAGTAACGTAAAAATCAGTGGAGAAGGCTCAACGGCCGCTCCTCATTCTGCTCTTTTTTTAATCCGGTGCACAGCCATCTGATCAGGAACCGCCGCCATGCTCCTCGAAATAGTGCATCGCTTCGGGGATGTGCTCCCGGATCGCCCGCAGGAAGCTGTCGGTAAGATGCGCGTCGGCGATGCGGAGCGACTGCTGCATCGCCCGTTCCGTCTCCTGCGAGAGGCCGCGCCCTCCCGCCATCTCGGATCTGATTGTGTGGACGGCATTGTCGACGTCCTGTTCGCTCTCCCATTTGGTTACGGTTATCGTTCGCGCCATATCTCGTACCTCACGGTGGCCGTATTGGGTAGATCTGCTATTTTATGTTAACCCCTCGGGGTCAGGGTGAAAAAAGGGTGTCAGATCTCCGAAGGATCCAGCAGTATCTTCTTGGCCTTCTCGCTGATGAGCGCGCTGTTCCCCGCAGGGTCTTCGAGGATCAGCGTGAACGGTGGTGTTGCTTCCTTTGCCCCCATAATCCTGCTCAGCACCTCCTCCGCCCGGGCGCGCTCCTCCTCGGTTTCAGGGTTCATGAGGGCGCTCGCGACGGCCTGCTCGAACCGGTTCAGGACGCCCTCGATATTGGTCACGAACCCCTCACAGGCACTGCCGGGCTCTACCTTCAGGCCGAGTTCGGGGATCTCGATGGTGCCGGAGGTGCTTCGCACGACCCTGGTAGCGAGGTCGGCGGGCTCCTCGACCCGCACCGTCCACCGCACGGGGTCGCCCTCGCCGAGGATGATGGTATCGATGTGGCGGTAGCCGCACTCGCTGCAGGAGATGCTCACGAGGAGGATGTCCGAGAAGTGCGGGATCTCGAGACGGTGATGGACGATTGGAATCTCATTACCACACCCGGGGCAGGTGCCCGGGTACTGCTCCCACACTAGAGTCCTCCACCGATCTTGTCGCGCGAGACCTTCACGGACATGGGAGTGAGCACGACGTACTTCTGTTCGCCGAGCCCGACGATGTCTCCGTTGACGTCGCGTGCGACGTCCCGGAGGTCTTTTAAGACGCGCTCGAAGGTGATCTTGTCCATCTTGAGCCGCCCGATATCGACGATGACGATGTTGCCGTTGTAGACCTCGTCTTTCACGCGGGGCGTGTCCTTGAGGTCTGCAATCGTTGCGATCTTGACGTACATCGATGCCGGCTCATCGTCGCTCGTCCCCTCGTAGGATGCGAGATCCAGCTCCATATAGTCGTCGTCGCTTTTAGTGCTGGTTTTCCCGAGGATACTGTCGAATATCTTCTTAACCATGAAAAAAGTGTAGAATGAATTTTATTTAATAGTATCTTTTGATTCCGGGTCAGATCTCGAGATTCCAGATGTCGTCCCCGACATAGTGGATGTTCCTGACCGATTTGCCCTTCTCCTGTGTCTCTATCCCGGCGGCATCGAGGAGAGCGACTCCGATGGCGAGCGGTTTTCCGTGGCGCTCCTCTACGACCTGCACCGGGGACCCTGCACGGACGTCAGGCGAGACCGCGACGATCCCGGGGCGCATGATATCCGCCCCGTTCACGACGAACCTGACCGCCCCCTGGTCGACGACGACCCTCCGCAGGGGAAGGGGGTGCTCGATAAGTCCCCTGACCGTCGGGAAGACCCAGGTCCCGTGTCGCATCAGGAGCGGTTTTTTATTGACCAGGTAGAGTTCGAAGTCGGAGTCGGTCTCGGCGAGCTCGATACGTTCGGCAGCAAAGAGTGTGGCTGCATCGCCGATCTCGTCGGCGAGCCCGGCCATGAGCTGGCTGAGTTGCGATTTCCTGATGGAATGGCGTTTTTTTACGATAATTTTGGACATTGTTGCAGACCTCATCGGGTAGAATGTGCTGCGGAATACTTCTGTTCCTGAAACTCGGTTATATTTAAGTAGCTTACTCACTCAAATATATTACTCCGAAATGGACGGCACAGGGTAATCATATGACGCGAAGACCGTTAGATATTTTAGATCAGGTACTGAATCGTCAGCCCGTTATCATCAGTCTCAAGGGTGGAAGGGAGATTCGAGGGGTACTGCAGGGATACGACGTGCACATGAATCTTGTACTGGACAAAGCGGAAGATGAGGTCGACGGGCAGGTCCGCAAGCTCGGGACGCTCATCGTTCGCGGAGACAACGTGATCTATATCACACCATCAGTCGAATAATCAGGTGATACGACATGAGTAAGGGCACACCTTCAATGGGAAAGCGGAACAAGAGAACACACATCGCCTGCAGGCGGTGCGGTAAGATCTCGTTCCACGCACGGCACAAAGAATGTTCCGCCTGTGGTTTTGGGCGAAGCAGCCGTATGCGCAGCTACAGATGGACTGAAAAGAAAGCAAAGGTTCCAACCCACTAGAGTTGTACTATGTGTGGTATCGTTGGCATCGTCGATGCTGGCGGTGTCTCGTTCCAGCTGTACTATGCCCTGTACGCTCTCCAGCACCGTGGGCAGGAGAGCGCAGGGATCTCCACTTTTGACGGCAAAAGCCTCTATAAGCACAAAGGCCAGGGGCTTGTTGCAGAGGTCTTCGACGAAGATATTCTCCGGGAACTGAAAGGCAACGTCGGTATCGGCCATGTCCGCTATCCGACGACCGGCGCGAAGATTCCCGAGAATGTTCAGCCCTTCAACTTCAGGTACAAAGGACGAGACCTCGCGATCATCCATAATGGAAATCTCGTAAACACACAGGCGCTCCGGCAGGAATACGAACAGCGCGGCCAGATCTTCTGTACCACCACCGATACCGAGATCATCGCAAACATCATCGCCGACGAACTGCGCACCTCAAACAGCATGGAGGATGCTGTCCTCCTCTGCATGCGACGCCTGGTAGGATCGTACTCCGTCGTCGTCATGCTCGACGATACGCTCTATGCGTTCCGCGATCCCCTTGGGATCAGGCCTCTCTGCGTCGGGAAGACCGAGCAGGGATACGTCATCGCTTCTGAGAGCGTGGCGATAGACGCTTTTGGGGGCTCCTTCGTACGGGACGTGATGCCGGGCGAGCTCATCCGCGTGAACGCCGACGGGCTCTCGGCCACCCGGATGGCGGTGGCGAGCCATACTGCACACTGCATCTTCGAGTATGTGTACTTCGCCCGCGCGGATTCGACGATGGACGGAACGCTCGTCTATGACGTGCGGCAGAAGATCGGCCAGAAACTCTACGAGTCCGACTATCTGCAGGCAGATATCATCTGTCCGGTGCCCGACTCGGGCACCGCCTATGCGGCCGGGTATGCCATGCGTTCCGGCACTCCTTTCCTCGAGGGGTTGATGAAGAACCGGTATATGGGCAGAACGTTCATCATGCCCACGCAGGCGCAGCGGGAACAGGCGGTCAGGATCAAGCTCAACCCCATCCGGGGGAATCTGAAAGACCGGAAGGTGGTGCTGGTAGACGACTCCATAGTCCGGGGCACGACGTCACGGAGGATCGTGGATATGATCAGCGAGGCGGGTGCCGACGAGGTGCATGTGCGGGTCGGTTCACCTCCCATCATCGCACCGTGCTACCTCGGGGTCGATATGCCCACCCGCAAGGAGCTTATCGCGAGCGGAAAGGCCGAGGAGGATGTGCGGGAGAGTATCGCGGCCACGTCGCTCTCGTATATTCCGCTCGACGACCTTGTCGAGGCTATCGGGATCGACCGGTGCAACCTCTGCACCGGGTGCCTGACCGGTCACTATCCGCTTGAGATCCAGGGAGAGAAGTCCTGCCGCCGCGCAATCACGTACGTTGACGGCACCTATCAGTCGGATCTCACCTTGTTTGAGGCCGGCCAGGGCACTTCCTGAAACCCTTTTTTACGAAACCGTTTCGTGGATCGAAGAATTCTACGGCTATTGCATGGGTATCTAAAAAGTGATGCTCGATAGCGAGGGATGGATTTGAACCATCGGTCTACGGGTTATGAGCCCGTCGGGATTTCCTGACTA